>CBERPN010000168.1:0-9244 GCA_965524675.1 uncultured bacterium | reverse complement strand
GTTGAGCTGCTATCTCCTCTAGCGAGCTGTTGTTAGCGAGTTGGATGAACTCGTGGCGTTCGCGCAGGATCATCTTGGCTAACAGATCAACTATTGCGTCGACATGTTCACCAGTGACCCTGTTAGCTACCAAAGCAGCATGAAAAGCAGGTAGCTGCTTTAAGAGGTCGGCTCGGGATCGTTTACGACGTGCTTCAGCTTCAGACAGGTTCGCCTCACCAGTAAGACGGTCCTGCACAGACCGACCATCAGACTCAGCCTCTCCCTCGGGTTCGGTAGCAGACTCATCCTCACTGTCAGGTTCGGTATCAGACTCAGGGCCATCGCTGTCGTCGTCGGGGGCTGGCCCAGACCGCGGCCCCGGACGTGGTGGCCGTGGTGCAGATTTGGCGAGTACATCAGCACGCGTGATCAACAGAGCCTGGGCCGCCGAAAGCCATGACTGCATACCGGTAACCCGACCTAACAGATCAGAAACCTGGGTACCAGACGCCGCAGAAATATCGACAGCGTCGAACGCATCAACATGGCCACGAATCCGGCCAATGGTGTCAGATGTGGTGGCCGAACAGGTCATAACACGTAACCTATCGAACTATCACCACACTGTCAAGAACATATGTTTGATCGTTAAGCATGAAACCCTACGAACTGTCAGGAGCCTCGGTTCGCGGGCTCGTTTCACCAGCCCACAGGCCACCTAGCTATTGGCTAGCGATGGCTCGATGCGTACCGGGCGGGGGTCATCGACGTGTGCCGCTTGAAGTGCCGAGTCAGATGCGCTTGATCGTAGAAGCCCGCTTCAGCTGCCACCGCGGCTGGCGCCACGCCTGCAAGCAATAACGATCGCGCCGCCTCGATCCGGCGCCCGACCAAGTACGCATGAGGGCTCACGCCGTAAGCCTTTGAGAAACTTCGACTCATGTGAGCAGTCGATCGACACATCAGCTCCGCCGCACGATCGAGACAGAGGCCCTCGACAACGTGCTCGTCGAGCATCAATCGAAGCCGGTGAGCGACCGCTACTTCCTCCGCAGGCCTCTGACAATGAAAGCCGGAGAGATGATCGCGAATTCGCTCAGCAACTAAGGCGACCCGAAACTGTACGTCGATTGCGTCAACTCCGACGTACAGCAAGTCGTGAATTCGCGCCAGCTCTAGGCGAAGATCGACATCTCGAATACTGGTCTTATCGACTGCAGCGCCGATAAGACTCTCGGGAAGAAACGAGTTGTCGAGGTGAAGAACCCGCTTCCGAAAGGCCGGGGTACCCGAGGCGGGTTGACCGTCGTGGATAACACCGGGCGGAAGTACAGCGATTGTCTGGCCAGAGGCATCGCACTCACGCGAGTCGAGGTCATAGCGAATCGCTCCGCTTTCGACGATCAGCACAGTCCAGGTGTCGTGACAATGCGGAGGGTATACGTAGTCGACCATCGTGGCGTGAAGAACTTCGCTGATCCCGGCGATCCGGGGGTTCCATGCCTCGACCCGACAACGGGCGGGAATCTCATCGATCACGTCATGAATGTACAAGACAGCAAGTGGTTCTCTGGAAGACTCTCCACCATGGAATCAAGCATTGCCGTCAATCTCAGCAACGCCTTGGCCTCTTTCGATGAGGTCTACAGCCCTCGAATCGTCGCAAAGATCAACGACTACGACGTGCGAATCGCGCACGTCAAGGGGGAACACGTGTGGCATGTCCACGAAGACACCGACGAGTTCTTTCTGGTTCTGGATGGCTGCTTCGATATCGCCCTTCGAGACGACTCGGGTGCGGAGCGCACGGTGAGCCTTACCGTCGGCGACACTTTTGTCGTTCCACGCGGAACTGAACATAAGCCATCATCGGCCGGTGGGTCGATCCTGATGTTTGAGCCCTCTGGCACCTCTACCACCGGCGACTACGAAGGCGAGGTCCCTGACCACATCGACAGCACGACGGGCCACCGGCTATAGAGCGACAGCTACGAATGCAGACGTAGTTTGTCGAATACCTTGTCGATCTGCTTCGCATCGCCCGCCACAGCAAAGCCAGCAATAGTCAGATCTTCGGTTGCGGCTGCGGCCACGACAGCTCGATTGTCGGCGTCGTTCATCGTCAAGAACATCTCGTCGGTGTAGACGCTCACCAGCACGTCACGCCCCAAGCCACGGTTGAAAGCTCGACGCAGGCCAGCGGTATCGCCCGCGAATATTCGCACTGGTAATCCAAAGATCGGCGGATAGGTCTGACCCGATGCATCGACGTACGGCAGGCCGATCACCTTCGGGCGCTCTGTCCCGATACCGCTCGACACAAAGGCCACCACGTTTAGCTTTTGCCACGACTCCAAGTCGTCTCGCACAGCGACCGCCAGTTTCCAAGAAGTATTCACGGCTGTCACTCAACCATGCAATCCCGAATAGGTCTTGTACGAAACTGATGTCGGCCGGTCGGGCGAAGATTTCGCGGTGACCCACTTCTCTCGCCATGTCGGTCGTCACCGTTACGATGTCGACTGTGCGTCACGTTGGAACGAAGGAGCGGCGAGCGTTGCTGGCTGAACGGCACCGGCTGCGCCCCGAAAGTCGAAGCGACGATGTTGTTGCCATCGCCGATGCGATGGTTGCCCTTCACTCGAGCGACCCCGCCACCGTATTTCTGTCGGTCTTCGCCCGCATGATCGATGCGTCGTCGGCGGCCGTCGAACAGGCGCTGTATGCACACCGCACCCTGCTGCGGCACCACGCGATGCGGCGCACTCTCTGGGTGGCAACCGTGCCAATGGCGGTCGCGATGAATGCATCGTCAACTCGCAAGATCGCGGCGGGCGAACGCAAGAAACTCATAAAAGCTTTAGCTGCGACTTCAGGGATCGACGATCCGCAACGTGCACTCGAGCACTTCGAATCCGAGTTGATTGCGCTGATCCAAACTGACGGGCCACTAACCACTCGCGAGATCGGAATCCGAAAGCCCGAGCTCGCCCGCAAAGTAACCGTCGGCTCCGAGAAACATTCACAGGCGGTGGGTGCTCATACCCGACTCACCGGACTCGCTGGCTTCGAAGCGAGCTTAATTCGCGGCAAGCCAAAGGGGACCTGGGTGGCATCGGAATACAACTGGAACCTGACTTGCGATTGGACATCGACCGACTTCGATTCGATTGATGAGCGAGCTGGTGCCGCGACCGTGTTACGAGCATGGCTGGCCCGTTTCGGGCCCGGGACAGAGATCGATCTTCGTTGGTGGACCGGCTGGACCGCCGCGGCAGTGCGCCGATCGCTGGCCGACATCGGGGCGATTGAGGTAAGCCTCGAACACGGGAAGAACGGCTGGGTCCTCGCCGACGATCCATTGCTCGATCGCGAGCCACAAATCAATGATGAGCCTTGGATCGCAGTGCTACCTGGCCTCGACCCGACCACGATGGGGTGGAAGGAACGTGGCTGGTACCTCGACGACTCGGTAACGGCGCGGGTTTTCGATCGAAACGGCAACGCTGGCCCCACAATCTGGCGAAACGGCCAGGTCGTCGGTGGTTGGGTACAGCGACCTTCGGGTGATCTTGCGATCGAACTCGTACATCGACTAGACGCCGTCGAACTGGCCCTTCTCGATACCGAACTCGAGCGCCTGCGCGCCGCCATCGGCGAGATCCGATTCCGGGTCCGCTTCCCCTCACCCAACCAGGCGACATTGCTTAGCTAACCAAGGCGGCGCGTGCCGGACGGCCGTAACAGACTCCCCCACTTGGTCGGTACGACTGCGAAGCAGGTAGGCGTGATTCATGTGCCGAACCTACCTGACCGCTACCCGGTCATGGCCGAGCATGATTGGGGAACCGAATAACATAGTCGACCAATCAAACTTGGCGGGGACCAGCGACCACTACGACGTAACCGTCAGGGCTACGTAGCCAGACTTCGTTTTGATGGGCATTCGGGTTAAACAGCGGACCCTCGAGCACTTCGGCTTCGCTAGCTTCAACACGCTCGACGAGGCGGTCGAAATCGTCGGTGGCGAACCAAATCACGACGCCATTCCCCCGGGATGGATCCCCTTGATCACCCAGGTGCGGATGCTCATGGGCTTCCCACCGGTGAAGTTGAACGACAAGTTCATCGCCGTGCATCAACATCTCGTACTCTGGTCCGCCATGAGCGGATGCAAGCCCGAGTACCTGCTGGAACCATTGCGACGAGGCCGCGACGTCGTCTACCACCAACATTGGTTGAGGTTGCATTAGCGGTTAGTCCCTTCTTTTGACTCCCTGAAAAATCGAAATTGAGCCGACTGCCATCGATCACGACAGTACACCCACGACAAGGAACAGATCCTCTAGAGGTCTTCCCGCAGCCTGCCGAAGCCTCCGCCACTTCCCGGTATTGGCACGACGGTCGAGACGCCGGCTCGCTACCGAGCCTTAGCCAACGCTTCGGCTCGAGCCTTGAGCGCTTGGTTCATGTTCTCGAACCCCTGTCGCGTGTTGGTGTCGAGAGACTTGCGAAGGAACCTCACGAGGACGCCATTGAATTGTTCGGTGTGCACCAGGTGGGTTCCGTTTGAGGGTGTCGACGTGAGTTCGAAGCGATGGCGACCGTCGAAGATCCCGGGGACCGCCAGGCGACCCAGCCATTCGAGCGTCTGTTGTGTCTCGACAACGGTTAGCACCGGCTTGAACGTCATCGCCTTCCCCCCTGGAGGTCGCATGCGGTTGGTAAGCCTTTCACCGACGGCGATCCTCCCGGAGGCGGCGACGATGAACGGATTCCAGCTGGGGTATTGGTCGAGATCGGTCAGGATGCTCCAGACGATTTTTGGGTCGGCCTCGATCTCGATTTCAGTGTGGAGACTATGTCTCATGAATTAGCCTTTCTTTATCGCAACTTCTGTTGCGTTACCATAATGCACGGTTGGGAAGCTAAACGCAACCACAATTGCGATAGAGTCGCGAGCCATGACCAATGCACAGCTCGCAGTAGGCGAACAACGTCCGGGGGGTCGGGCAGCTCGGGTTCGAGCGGACGTTCTTCAGGCTGCAGCCAACCTGTTGAGCGAAGTGGGCTACGAGAGACTGACCGTCGACGAAGTGGCATCCAGGGCCGGGGTTCACAAGACAACCGTCTACCGGCGCTGGCCTTCAAAGGCAGACCTCATCTCTGAATCGCTCCGAGCCCAAAGTGCTCAAGCGGTTCCAATTCCCAATACCGGAACACTGTTGAGCGACCTTCAAGAGTTTGCCCGCGAGATTGTCGCCAACATTGGTGGCGCAGACGGAACGCGAAGATCTCGCTCGATCGTCGCAGCCGCCGCGTCCTCCGCCGAACTAACCACCCGCCTGCAGGAGCTCTGGGCAGAGCGACTGGTGCTGTCTTCTGTAATCGTCGAGCGAGCGATCGAGCGCGGCGAGGTTCCGGCTGAAACCGATCCGAACCTGATTATCGAAACCCTCATCGGGCCGCTGTGGGTCCGGCTATTGCTAACCGGGGAACCAATCGATGACGACCTTGCGCTGCGGGTCGCGGAATTGGTGACTGCTGGCGCTGTGGCAAGACCAGCAATCACGCCGAGCTAATTACGGGGCGCCATCCTCTCCCGTCAGGGGAGCGGACTTCTAGGCCAGAATCGCTCAGAGTTGAGCTAGGATTTTCGCCACACCGATACGTGCGATTGCGAGTCGCCGGTGAATGGCAAGCGATTCCAATCGGCCCAGCGTGCCTCGAGTGTCATCCCTGCAAGCTCAGCCATGAGATCGAGTTCCGATGGCCAGACGTAGCGAAAAGCCGGGGAACTAGTACGCACCCGGTCGCCATCAATGTGGTAGTGATGCGAGATCGAGATCTGATTCACGAGATCTACGTACTCATCAAAGCCGAGGTGATGCGCCGAAACATCGAACGGCACGATCGTCTCGCCAAAACGTAATCGGTGAAGCTGTGGCAATCCGTTCTCGATAACGAAACAGCCACCCGGGCCAAGGTGCGCGGCGGCGTTACGAAAGCAAGCCACCTGCTGCCGCTGGGTTCGCAGGTTCGTGATTGTGTTGAAGACGAGGTAGACGAGGGCAGCATCGTCACACACCCGGGTCTCTGTCATGTCGCCAACCGTCACCGAAACGAGTTCGCCGCCCTTCTTCTTCCGCAGTTCCGCCAGCATTGGTTCCGAAAAGTCGATCCCATGGACTCTTACCCCCGCTTCGGCCAGAGGCACTGCCAAGCGCCCGGTGCCAACTGCAAACTCGACCGCGGCTCCGTCCCCAGCCAGACCCGACAGGACGTCGACCGCCGAACCAACTGCCTCCAGGCTGAATTGCTCGCGATCTAGATCGTCGTAAGCTGCCGCCACCACGGGGTTGAGGTGGACGTCAGGCAGAGTGAGGTAGTCAGGTGTGGGCACGATGAGATTATTGCTCATGCCAAGCGCGACTTGCTGGGAATAGTTCGTAGGCCGTTACAACACCGCCTGTGAATCTGATCTGCTAGTCGGAGTGATCAAATACTACAAGTCAGGTCATCGGAGTAAGAGCGGTCGATCCGTTTGGCGGTGTAGTAGCCGTGTGGGCCATCGTTGCTCATCACAAAGGCGTTCGCTCGGTTGGGATCTCCCGCCACCGCAATCATGAAATCGGAAGGCTGTGTGACGATCGGGACAAGCCGATCGGGGTCGTCTGACTCGGCGAAAGCCGCAGGAAGATGCCCTTCTGCGGCGACTTCGAAAAGCGTTCGACGACCTGCCGTCAGGTTGCTCCAGTCGCCGATCAGCTTCTCGAAGCGCCAAGCGGGCATCCGAGCCTGCTCAAACAGGGCGGCCCGAACATCGTCCTTCGACCAACCGGCTCTGGCGAATGTTCGAGCGAGATTCGGGGAAAGAATAAGGAGCGGACGGAACTGTCCTTTCCCCAATCCATACACATGCGTGAGGTCCCAACCGCTCACCCGCACAAGACCGTCGGCCAGATAGGCCATGACATCTTCGGGGGTCGATCCAAAAACGCTGCCAACGATGATGCCGCTGTTGAAGCGGGCCATCGTGACAACATCGTCTCCTTCCTCGAAGCCGAACTCGGCCGAGAGCGGCGGCCATCCGATCTCGTCGAGGGTGTCGCAATCCTCGGCCAGCACCACTCGAGTCGAGTTGCCAAAGGTCGCTTTGTCGTGAGCATCGGCGGTGAATTCAAAGACATTTCGGAGAAACAGCCGTAGCCACCGGGCGACGCTTGTGTTGGCATGGCATCCCTCACGAAGGGCGCCCTGGCCAGAATTGAATCCGAGCTGGGCTAAAGTGGGACCGCTGAGGATCATCAGCGCGTCGGCTCCCGTTGTGTTTCCTGAGTGTTCGGCACCGTACCCAGGGTCGGCGAGAATCTCGGCCACGGCGATCAGAACTGGAAGGTGGTCAGCTAGACATCCCGTCATCACCGCGTTGACCGCAATCGACCATACGGTGATATCACGACCCGACGACTTCGCGATACCAAGGCGCTTCCAAGGGTCGTAACCGGTGGCCGCGATGAACGTCTCTACCCGCTCGATCGTGGGCGGGACAATCGGAAGCCCATCGGACCAGCCCTCGACTACAAAGGCTGCATTGATCTCGTCGATGCTTCCGGAGGCGGCGATGTCCATTGCAGCGGGCTCACTTGCGGAGCGTTCGACTTGGCGTTGTGGGCCGGTGAGTCCGTCGATTACTTGGGCCAAGGTCTGCGAGAGAAAGTTCGCCTCCATCTCGTCGGCGCTCTGGGCATCGACATGGCCAATGGTGACCGCTAAGGCGAGTCCATCAAACCCAAATCCCCTGCCTGTAGCCAACGCTTGACCCTCGAAGCCTTCACAAACCAGCGATACCGAAGGGTAGCCAGCGGATTCCGCTGCGATTGAGGCCCGCATCACGGCGGGCGTGCAGCTACCTCAACAACCCATCGCCGACACGACGGCATCGATATGGCGAGACGCGAGCGCGGCGGGCAGCCCGGATATGAAGTCGGCCTCATCGGCCCCGTGGCTATTGCCGAACTCGTCGTACGAAACGATCTGGACGCTTGGAAACCGCCTTACCAACTCTCGTTCCAAGATCGGAAACAGCTCGTCGCCCCGAAACAGGTAGTCCCACAAAAAGGCCACCCGCTTGCCATCCAAGGTGTCGAGTCGGTCGGTGAGGCGACCAGCCTTCACTCCTTGGGTCGACTTGGGCCACACAACGTCATAGCTAACTTCCATAGCTCAACCTCTGGTAAACCTCGCGATGATGCCCCAGTCGGACAACCTGAATGACGACACGATCGTTGCACGAGCTACGGGAGCGTGCATTGCTGGTCACCGTTACATAGTGCGTTCGCCGGTTAGCAGCCGAAGTATCGTGTTCAGTGTGACTTCGAAAACACTGACCGGTCGGTTTGCTAACTTGCTTTCAACGAAGTTCCCGTGGGCTGTGCAGAGCGCTACGCACCGGCAAATTCGGCAGTTCCGTAAGAGTTCGGGGAAGAAGGGCGCACTTCTTCTTGGCAAGCCTTGCTTCCTGCTCGATGTCGTCGGACGAAAGAGTGGCGAGTCGCGGCCGGTGATGCTGATGCTGGTACGACGCAATGACGATCTAGTTGTCTGTGGGTCATACGCTGGTAACCCAAAGACCCCCAACTGGTACCGCAACCTGATTGCCGCAGACCACAGCATTGTCGAGGTTGGCGCAGAGCGTTGGTCTGTCACGGCCCAAGAACTAGCCGAAGGGCCCGAGCGTGACGAGTGCTGGAAGCTGCTCACCGACGCCTACCCCGACTTCGCCACCTACCAACAGCTAACTACGAGGCGACTGCCGGTTGCCATCTTGCATCGCACCGCGTCGCGATAACTCCCCGGCCGTCATCGCGTGACTACGATCCATCAAATCGGTCGCCGGTCGAGGCGTCCGACATCGCTTGGCCGACCGTAACTCCGCCGCGGCGACCCCGGCTTGTCGATGAACCCAGTGCGGTCATGCAACAGCGAATGATTGTGAACAACTGCATGTCACCGAGTGCGAGATCCATCCTTAGCAATTCCTAGCGTGGTCGCGGTGGCAGAGTGCTAAACGATCTGTTCTACGTCGTCATGGCGCCGGCCAGCCTGGATTGCTGAGCAGCCTCGACGATTCAAGCAGGGCGGTCACGTGCATGTCATCGCCGAGTTGCAGATTCCATAAGTGATGACTAATGATTAGCTATGGCTTATACAGCGAAAGCGTTGGAGGTTCTTCACGACCCAACACGACGACAAGTCCTCG
>CBERPN010000167.1:0-9246 GCA_965524675.1 uncultured bacterium | reverse complement strand
TCATGCGCTTGGAGCGGCTTCTTCGATCGAACTGCTAGCTGCCCAGGCGGTTGAGTTCAACCCCGAAGTGGTGGCGCTTGCCAACAAGTCGCTGGCGCCGAAACTTAAAGGTCTGCTACCTAGCGGCGTCGAGTTGGTGGCGGGGGCCGATGCGTTAGCAAATGTGAGTGGCAGCGCCGACATCGCTATCAATGGAGTGGTCGGATTCGCCGGATTGGGGGTCACGATTGGGGCTCTTGAAGCTGGCCGTCGTCTGGGCCTTGCAAACAAGGAGTCATTGATCGCTGCTGGCCCGGTCGTCAAACTCGCTCGCAGTACCCCGGGTGCTGAACTGTTGCCAGTCGATAGCGAGCACTGTGCTCTTCACCAGTGTTTGCGTGCTAACCATAATTCCGAGCGCGTTCGTTCGCTGGTATTGACGGCGAGTGGCGGACCGTTTCGAGGGCAGAGTACGAGCGACTTGCAGTCGGTGACCATCGACGATGCCCTCGCCCACCCCACGTGGAGTATGGGCCCAAAGATTACTGTCGACTCGTCGACCCTCATGAACAAGGGACTCGAAGTAATCGAGGCTCACGAACTTTACGGAACAGCGTACGACAACATCGAGGTCGTGGTTCACCCGCAATCGATCGTGCACTCGATGGTTACCTATAGCGACGGTGCAACGATCGCGCAACTATCCATGCCCGACATGCGTTTGTGCATCGGCTATGCCCTGGCATATCCAGATCGGCTAGATCTGGCGTTCGGTGCTATCGACTGGACCACGCTCGATCGCTTAGACTTCGAGCCTCCCGATCTGGAGGCGTTTCGATGTCTGCAACTAGCGTACGACGCTGGTCGCGAAGGTGAAACTGCCCCCGCGTGGCTCAGCGCGGCGAACGAGGTTGCGGTCGAGGCTTTCCTCAACGGACTAATGCCGTGGACCGCAATCGCCGATGTAGTAGCGGAGGCCCTCGATAAATATCCGGGAACACCTGCTACCTCGGTCGACGTTGTTCTCGATAGCGATGCTGCCGCCCGCCGCACCGCAGAAACAATCGTTGCACGTCGAAGGCTTTAGATATGCGAAAAACCCAATGACATCACACCTTGAATTCACCGATGAGCGCTCCCCGCTCGAGCCGGCAGCGTCTGATGCAGAATCGCGCCGCTCGGTCACCAGCCTTATCGAGGGGAGTGAGCCAGCAAGCGAAGACCCGGGCGGCTCGATAGCCGGATTGGTAATGCTATTGGCTGGGCTATTGTTGCTCGGTTGGCGATTTGGCTGGACGACCATCCTGGTGATCGCAGCACTGCTCGGCATGATCTTTCTACACGAACTCGGGCACTACATCACCGCCAAGCGCGCCGGTATGCAGGTGACGCAGTTCTTCTTGTTCTTCGGCCCGCGGGTGTGGTCGTTTCAGCGCGGCGAGACCGAGTACGGAATCCGCGCAATCCCGCTCGGTGCGTTCGTGAAGATTACAGGCATGAGTAACGTCGAGCCGGTCGCTCCCGAGTTCGAAGAACGGACCTACCGCCAGAAGTCGTACGGTCGACGCATGTCGGTGGCTGTCGCTGGCTCGACGATGCACTTTCTTATCGCGTTGGTGCTGATCTTCGGATTGCTCATTACCGAAGGCCCCGTGTGGTCGAACGACGGGCCGCCTCCAGTGGTGGGTTCGCTGAGCGCCGAGGGTGGAGCCTTGGCCGCCGGGGTTCAGGAGGGTGACATCATCGTTTCGATCGACGGGACCGATATAGCATTGTTCGACGACGTTGGCCCGGCCATCCGCAGCCTGGGTAGCGATACCGTGCAGGTCGTGGTAGATCGGGGCGGAGAAATTCTCGAACTCGAAGCGACCATAGGTGAACGCCTTACAGAAACGGGTGCCGCAGCAATCGACGGAGCTTTGGCCGGCGAACGGATCTTGGCGGTTGAAGGTCGGCCGGTCGCAAGTTATGACGAATTTGTTTCATTGGTCGGCGACAGGATCGGGGTGCCGATTACGGTAACTCTCGACCTCCGCGCCGATCCCGCCGACTACGAGATTGTGGTGAACGAGATCGTCACGTTGGACGCCACCCGGGGATTCTTTGGGGTGGGTGCGGACCCGACATTTAGCGATGTCGACTCGGTGGCGGTACTACCTGCGATGGGACGTACCTTTGTCGAGTTTGGTGGGCAACTATGGGCGAGCACCAAGGCCATCGCCACAACCCTTTGGCCACCTAATCTGTTCTCGATGTTCGCCAATGTTTTGTTGCCCGATGATGCGGCCGCAGTAGGCCCTCGAGATCAAGTGCGGCTCGAAGAACTCGGCGTCGCCATCGAGGGTGATCGCCTGTTGTCGCCGGTCGGAGCGGTCAATGTGGGAAACCAGGCGTTCAATGACAGTCTGGCGACCTTCGCTTTGTTCTTCATGTCGATAAACCTGTTCATTGGCGTTTTCAATCTCACGCCGATGCTGCCCTTCGACGGCGGGCACGTACTGATCGCGACCTATGAGAAACTCCGGTCACGAAAAGGGCGGCGCTACTTCGCCGATGTCACGAAGCTGTTGCCAGCCACCTATGCGGTGTTTGCGCTCCTGCTAGGAATCTTCATCTTGGGTCTGTACCTCGACATTTCGGACCCGATCAACTTCTAGCCCTTATAGGCTTCTCGAATGGACCTGAGGTGGGAACTCCCGCTTTCGGCGGATGGTATCGAGACGCAGTTGGGCGATGGCACGCCGGTTCGAATTCGCCCCATTCGAGCTGTCGATGGCCCCGAACTCGATGCCGCTTTCGCGCGAATGTCGCCGCGTTCGCGCTACCTGCGATTCTTTACTTTGCGCGACGAACTCGGCGCAACGATGTTGGATGCGTTTACCAACATCGACCACCGCAACCACAAAGCGTGGGTCGTCGTCGACCCAGCAGCACGTTCTGACACAGGTTCCGATGAGGGTCTGGGAATCGCTGTTGCCCGTCTAATTTGTTTGCCCGACACCCCCGGAGTGGCGGAGGCGACCTTGGCGGTTACCGACGACTATCAACGCCGTGGGGCAGGTCGCCTCTTGCTCGATTTGTTGGTGAGTACCGCGGTGATTGCCGGGGTCGAGAAAGTGCGTTTCGAGACGCTCTGGGAGAATCGAGGAATGCGGCGTTTACTCAACGATCTAGGGGCCGAGAGTAACTCTGCATTGAGCGATGGGGGAGTGTTGGTCTATGACGTACCGATCGACGAGGACGGCGACGCCACGGTGGGAGCCGTCTACGACATTCTGCGCTGGATAGCCCAGTCGTCATGAGCCGCCGGTAACCGCCCATCACGGCTCGCCGCTACATCTGAGTACGGATCGCCCAAAGCTCGGGGAAGAATCGGTGCCGCGTAACCGCTTCGAGCCAGCCAACTCCCGCGGATCCACCCGTGCCGGGCTTGTATCCAATGATTTTGTTAACCGTGACAAAGTGACGCCAGCGATAGATTGAGAAATGCTCGTCCAATGAGATGAGTGCCTCGCCCAGTTGGTAAAGCGGGTTGGCGGTGTCGGGATTCTGATAGATGGCGAACCACGCGGCCTCCACCGATTCATTGGGCTGGTAGGCCTCAGACCAGTCGCGGCTCAAGCCTGCGTCGTCTATCTGGTGTCCTTCTCTGGACAAGAGGGCGACGACATCGTCGTACAAACTGGGCGACTCCAACGCTTGTTTCATCGCTGGCCACACATGCGGTACGTTGCGGTGAGCCTCGGCTAGTTTGCGGCTCTTGTTGCCGAGTGCAAACTCGACGTGGCGATACATGAACGACAATTGACCCGACGCGGTCCCGAGACCATCGCGAAACTGATTGAACCCTTCGGTGGAGATGGTCGACAGAACGTCCCAAGAATCTGCGATGTACTCCATGAATGCCCGGGCACGCTTAAGAATCTCTAAGGCATTCGCCACCTCACCCGAGCGAATTTGTAGCTGAGCATTGACCAACTCGAAGTGGATGCCTCGAAAAAGTAGTTCCTTAACTTGACCCATGACGAAGAAACACATCTCGTCGTAGCCGTCGCTGCGCGGATGCTGCAGCGACAACAGTAGGTCGATGCTCTGATAGTCGATGTAGGGGTTGGAGGTTCCGGCGAAGTCGACGAGAGGCTCGCCCCCTGTCTGGACGGCGGTCGCCTCTCGTGTCTCATCGGTGGTGGTGGCCAAGCGTCGGGGGTAAGGAGAGCCGTCGACACCCGTTGGGTCAACCACTTGGGGTAGGTGGGGTTTGTAGGTCGGCATCAGCTCAATTCGTTTCCTGACTAGATGTGGTTTGTCGTGTCAGCGATAAGACTGGCTACGGCCTCGCCGAGCAGCGTTTGGGGGTCGGCCATGTCGAGCACGATATCGAAGTGGTTGCGGCCCGGAATCTCTAGTGAGCTGGTCTCAACTCCGGCCTTGTTCAGATTGTGTGCCATGAGCCCACTTTGGCGTTTAAACTCGTCGGTTTCAATCTCGCCCCAGGTCAACAGTGTTGGTGGCAACCCTTCGAGGTCGCCGAGCATTGGGCTATTGCGAATTGCGCCGGCCAAATCGAGACCGACCGCATCATTGATGGTTGTGCCTAGCAGTGGTTCCAGTTCGAAAACTCCTGAGATGAGGATCAGTCCAGCAGGCGCGAAACCCAATGTGGTGGTCGATGATTCGTTGCTCGTCAGGCCCGCCATTGCGGTCAGGTGTGCGCCAGCGGAGCTACCAGCGATGAAGATTCTGTGCTGGTCGTAGCCGTATTCTGTGGCCGATTCTCCCAGCAGGCGCAGGGCTCGACGGCACTCATTAACTATCTCGTCCAAGGATGCAGTCGGTGCCAACGTGTAGTCGACAGCGGCGAAGGCGATTCCTTGATCGAGACAAGCGGTTGCCGCAAAGAACGACTCCCTTTTGGAAAGCAGTTGCCAATATCCGCCGTGGATGAACACCAACAGTGGAACCGGCCCGACGCCCGCGGCCGGAACGACGAGGTCGACCGATTGGGAGACGTCGGAGCCATAGCGAAGCTCGATCAGAGTGCTACCAGCGTTGAAACACTGTGTTCTAGCCGCTTCACTTCTGGCGATATATGCCTCTACGTACTGTGAGAAGTCGCCGCCGATGGCCGAACTGGGCGAATACTCGCGCTCCAGTTCAGCGTTGCTTAGTTCTCTCCAGCGAAGTTGAGGTGGGTTCTGTTCAGGGCTCATAGGGATAGTTGGGGTGAGTCATAGGGACTCTCTCAACCTAGGCCATTGACTGGTACCTGGCGGCGCTTGGCGTTGTTCGGGTCTCCGAGCTTTGGCGTGCCCGCCAGGGTGCAGACTTTGGTGTTGTGCGTGGCCGCGTCGGTGATGATCGGTGTCTGATACGTTCGCTATTCCTGGCCGTGCGAGCAGGCAGCCTGAGTGGGTAGCCAGGTCTAAGGGACGTGTCTGACACCACCCGGCGGGCGTATTAGGGACGTTTGATTAGGGACGTGTCTGACACCATTTTGATTACTGAAGGCGGAGAAAAGTAGTGCGGTAGTAGCCCGTCGCGCTAGCGAGGGCGAGTTTACAAAGCGAGGGGTGATAGCGAAGCGCCGGAGCCGAAGGCGAGAAAGGCAGTAGGCCCTGCGTGGCCGGGGAACGCCAGCAATCACCCATATCCTTATGCTTGTGGATGTCACCGCTTCGTTTCCTCGTCGACCTACCCGTCAGATAATGGTGGGCAATGTTGCGGTCGGTGGTGACGCCCCGATCTCGGTGCAGTCGATGACCGACACCAAAACTGCCGATGTCGACGCAACCCTCAAACAGATCTATTCGCTGGCGGCTGCAGGCGCCGACATCGTGCGGTGTACCTGCAACGACCCGGCGGCCGCCGAGGGTTTGGCACAGATCGTGCCGCGCTCGCCTGTGCCGATAGTCGCCGATATTCATCATCAGTACAAGCGCGCGCTAGATGCACTCGACGCCGGCGTAGCTTGTCTTCGTCTTAACCCTGGAAACATTCGCAAACCCGAACACATCAGACTGGTGGCTTCGGAGTGTCGCGACCGAGGGGTTCCGATTCGCATTGGGGTCAATGGAGGCTCGCTCGACAAGGACATTCGCGACAAACACGGCGACAAGGTCACCCCCGAGGCGATGGTCGAGTCAGCGCAGCGCGAGCTCGCCTACTTCGAAGAGGTTGGCTTCGATCTGGTGAAGATCTCGGTTAAGGCCTCGAGTGTGCCGTTGATGATCGAGGCGTACCGCCAGCTATCGGAGGTTACGGAATTCCCGCTCCACCTCGGGGTGACCGAGGCCGGGCCGCCCCCCGCCGGAATCGTCAAGGCGACCGCAGGCATCGCAACGCTGCTGGCCGAGGGAATCGGCGACACTATTAGGTACTCGCTGAGCGCAGATCCAGTACAAGAAGTTAAAGCGGCACGAACCCTGCTCGAGAGCCTTGGGCTGCGCGAGCGAAAGAATGTCGATCTGATCGCATGTCCCAGCTGTGGTCGCGCCGAAATCGATGTGTACGCCGTTGCCGAGCAAGCGATGGAGGCGTTCGGCGAGCGCGAGTTAGCGCTACAAGTTGCGGTCATGGGTTGTGTGGTAAACGGACCAGGAGAGGCTGGCGATGCAGACTTGGGGATAGCTGCCGGTAACAAACGTGGCCACCTTTTCATCAAGGGCGTGAACGCTGCGGTGGTGCCCGAGGATGAGATGGTCGACACGTTGGTCGAGTGGGCGACCTTTATCGACGAGAACGGCATCGAGGCCGCCCTCGCCAAGGTCGATACCGAAAAGGCTGCCCGCGAAGCCGAGAAAGATCGCCTTTTGTTACTCGATTCGCAGGGCGACGATGCCAACAACGCGGGACAGCGTGTTGAGCTAATGCGCAAACGTTCCTAACCAGGTGGCCTTAGGTGCAACGGTATCGGTGCCAATGGCGGTGGCAACCGACGGCTTGCTTCCGCTTGTGTCACCCCTGAGTGGCGAGGATGCGGAGCGTTATTGGTCGCTGCGTTACCGTCTCGAAGGTCTTGGATTCGCCTGGATATTGCTGGTTCTTGGCCCGATCGGCTGGGCTGTGCTCATCGTGATCATGCGGTTGAAGGGTGGCGTCACGATCCAGGTGCCGTTCTCGCCTGCCGAGGGTCGACGAATCGACTGGTTGACAGATGCGAGGACGCGTGGAGCGTGGGGTGCGGTGGGATTCGGCGCAGTGGCGTTGGCGGCGCGTTCGGCGGGGCCGGTGGCGGCGCTTTTCGGCGGGGCGGCTCTGCTGTGCGTCATCGCCGCCATCTATTCCTTAATCGTGTTGCCGTGGATAAGGCCGTCCATCAACGTCGACCTACTAGGGCGAAAGGTGCAGTTCCTCGGTGTCTGCGAAGGGTTTGCCGAAGCGGTTCGCTCGCGTGCGTCGTGACCGGGTACAGCTGCTAGCCTGAGCGCTACGCAGATGGTTCTTTGAGCTGGCGTGGGCTTTCTGCCCACGCTTTTGTTGTGTAAGACACCCGGTTCGAAAACGGAGAAGGAGGCAGGACGTGAGCACGGTCGAGACCGTTCGAGAAATCGCTGACTCCTTCGCTGCAGAACTCGGGCTAGAGGTCTTCGACGTTGAGTTCGCTGGCGGTTTGCTCCGCATCACCGCCGACCGTGCCGATAGGGCAAACCCCAAATCTGGAACTGACCTTTCGATGCTTCAGAAGCTGTCGAAGGCCGTGGCGCGAGTGCTTGAAGAGCACGACACGATTCCAGGTTCGTTTACCCTCGAGGTCAGCTCTCCGGGGGTCGAGCGCAGGTTGCGCACCGAAGACCACTTTGCAAGGTCTTTGGGCGAGACTGTCAAGGTCAAGACCTTCCCGGGTGTCGACGGAGATCGGCGTTACCAGGGTGAACTGACTATCGTCGACGAAGAGGGTATCGAAGTAGTTGACAGCGACGGAGCTTCTCGTCGGATCGCCTACGACGATATCGCTAAGGCCAACACCGTCTTTGAATGGGGCCCTCAGGAAAAGCCTGGCGGGCCCAAGAAATCCAGCCAAGAGAAAAGATCAGCCGCATCATGAACGCAGAGATGATGGAAGCGCTTCAAGCGCTCGCCTCCGAAAAAGGAATCTCGGTCGACGCATTGTTCGCAGCGCTCGCCGATGCGCTAGAGACAGCGTACAAACGATCCCCAGATTCTTATCAGTTCTCGTGGGTCACGATCGACCCCGACACTATGGACATTCGGGTGATGGCCCAAGAGCTGGACGACGATGGCGTTCCATTTGGTGCCGAACTCGATGTCACCCCCGACGACTTCGGGCGAATCGCCGCTCAGACCGCACGTCAGGTAATGACCCAGCGCATTCGCGAAGTCGAGCGCGAGATGAAGTACGAAGAGTATGCAGGGCGTGAGGGCGACATCGTTACGGGGATGATCCAACAGACCGACTCGCGCTATACCCTTCTCGACCTCGGGCGTGTCGAGGCGCTGCTGCCGCAGGCCGAGCAGGTCCCGTTCGAACGGCCCGAGCCCAATAGCCGCCTAAAGGCTTACATTGTTGAGGTCCGAAAGACGGCCAAGGGTCCACAGATCGTCGTTAGTCGCACCCATCCCGGGCTGGTGAAGCGTCTCTTCGAACTCGAAGTTCCCGAGATCGCCGATGGTGTGGTCGAAATTCGCGGCTGTGCTCGCGAGCCCGGCCACCGAACCAAGATTGCGGTCTACTCCAACGACCCCAACGTCGATCCGGTCGGAGCCTGCGTTGGGGCGCGAGGCGCCCGCGTTCGCATGGTGGTTAACGAGCTACGCGGCGAAAAGATCGACATCATCCCATTCTCTGAAGACCTTCAGGACTTCATCATGAAGGCTCTTTCTCCTGCGAAGGTAAAAGAGGTCCGGATTATTGAGGAGACGGGTACGGCTGAGGTAATCGTGCCCGATTTTCAGCTCTCGCTGGCCATTGGCAAAGAGGGTCAGAACGCCCGACTTGCTGCCCGGCTGAGCGGTTGGAGGGTCGACATCAAAAGCGAGACTCAGCTGGCCGAAGAAGAAGCATATGGTGCGGTCGATTGGGCCGACGGCGAGTGGATTGTTAACGAAGAGACCGGCGATCAAATGTGGCAGCCAGTCGATGGTAGCCCTGCGATCTCGGTCGAGGAATGGAACGCACTAGCCGCAGAGTCGGGGGCCCAAGACGATGCCGCCGAGGACGCAGTCGACGACGACACCACGAAATCTGAGTCAGAAGACAATGCCGGTGAACCCGCAGATACTGAGGATGATTCAGGCGATACTACGGCC
>CBERPN010000166.1:0-9247 GCA_965524675.1 uncultured bacterium | reverse complement strand
CGATGGCTTGTTCGTCGTTGATGCAAAGGGCGGCGACGACACGATCGACTTCGACTCAGAAGCGCTCGTCGCTCTCGGCAGCGCCACTACCTGCCTTACGGGTGGACCAGGCGACGACACCATCTATGGCACCGATGGCAAGGACATCATTAGGGGTAACGCCGGTAACGATGTTCTGGTCGGGTTTGGCGGCAAGGACAAGATCCTCGGCGGAAGTGGTGCCGATGATCTCTTCGGCGGGAAGGGTCGCGACCGTCTAATCGGCGGCAGCGGCAACGACTTCCTTTACGGGGCTGAGGGAAACGATCGCCTCAAGCCCGGTAAGGGCAACGATACGACCATCACCGGTCCGGGCAAGAACAAGGTGACCAATAAGAGCGGCACCGATCTCATCATCGCCGAGCCGTATTCGCTCGAGGTCGATGGCGAGACCCTCGATTTCCTCGGCAGTAAGCACAAGAACACGATCAAAGGAGGAAAGCAGAACGATTTCATCTTTGGCGGTAGCGGCAACGATAAGATCACCGACCGCAAGGGCAGCAACTGGTTGCTCGGGCGCGGCGGCAGCGACATTATTCGGGGTGGGCGCGGAGTCGACACGATCTTTGGCGGAACCGGCAAAGACAGAATTTCATGTGGTCAAGGAAGCGACGACTGGGCTGGTGGCGGAACCACCGACTACTCGCCCAACGCCAAGACGGGCGAAACGATCAGCGTCGCATCTCCTCAGGCGAGCGATACGGTTTCGGCTAGCTGTGAGACCATCTTTGCTCTATCAACCTCGTTCACCCTGGTCGGTAGCGAGAGCAGCACCGTCTTCTCGGGGATGACCACCAGCAGCAGCAATCTGGGCCCCGACCAAATCATGGCCCGAGCAGGAGTACCAATGCGTGTCCCCGCTGCCGGTTATCAACCAGATTCCCGCGACTAGCCAAAAGCTAGGAGACGACCTCGCGTCGTCAGCACTGTCGTCTAGTTCAGTTTGGGAATGACAACGTCGTAACTTGTCACACCCATGGTGTAGAACTATGGGGTGAACAACGAGCCCCCGACACACGACTTCGCCAATCCGGGCGACGAGCAAAGCGCGACGCTTGTCGATATCCCCGGCGGCGTGCGCGATGTCGAGGTTCCGCTAGCTCGAACCGGCCCACCAAAACGGCTATCTCCCAGCAGCGCTAGCACCTTCCAGCAATGCCCCAAACGCTGGAAATCTCGCTACCTCGATCGCCTTCCCGACCCTCCGGGCGAGGCCGCCTTGGCCGGAACTTTCGCTCATCTGGTTCTAGAGAATCTGTTGCAAGAGGAGCCGCCCGATCGCACGGTAGAAAAGGCGAAAGAGTTCGCCCGTAGTTGTTGGCCCGAGATCGAATCTGACAGCGATTTCGCAGCACTCAATCTCGACGAGGCAGCGGCGCGGCGCTTTCGCTGGATTGCTTGGTCGGCCATTCAGGGGCTTTGGGCCATTGAAGATCCTCAGAGCATCGCGGTTGTCGCTACCGAGCAGCTGGTCGATGCCGAGGTTGGTGGCGTGCCATTTCGCGGGATTGTCGACCGACTCGAACGCGAGCCAGATGGGTTGGTGGTAAGCGACTACAAGAGCGGAAAGGCACCACGCCCCCGCTACGTCGAAGCAAAGCTTTCCCAGGTATTGCTATACGCGGCAGCAATAGCCGAACAGCAGGGCGAGAGGCCTCGCCGAGCCCGGCTGCTCTACCTCGGCCAAAGAGCGGTCGAGACAGATGTCACCGAGGCGGCAATCGAGACCGTTGTCAGCGAGCTTCAACAGACCTGGTCGGATATGAACTCGTCGTGCGAGACCTGGGAGTTCGAAGCTAAAACCGGACCGCTGTGCGGCTGGTGCCCCTTCGTGGGCGAGTGCGAACAGGGTTCGGCCGAGGTTCGCTCGCGCCTCGACCAGGGCAGGTTACGCCTCGACGCACCAGCTATCGACCACCTGAACATCTCGCTCGTTTCAGCGGCTGGCTAAGGGCTCCACGCCCGGGGGCTTCGCCGCCCAATTATTGCGGCACTAAATCCCAAAAATGGGCCAAGTTCACCTGTCGCGACCAATCGCCGATCGGTATCCTTGGGGTGATGTCCAGCCCAAAGATGGGCGGCCTTGGCCGCGGTCTGAGTTCGCTAATTCCAACCTCGGAAAAAAGCGAGCTAGATGAACTAACCGAAACCCAAAGACTTCTGCGCAGCATGGTGGACGCCGGTTTTGAGTTACTGGACGAGCGGAACAAGGTCGGCCTGACGGCGTATCTTCACGTTAGTGAAACCAACGCGCCAGTGTTCTTCCTGCACCGGCCAGCCTTCGCTTCCTTAACGCCAACCTCAGCATTTCGATTGTTTCACCAGGTAGCGATGCTTTCGAACGAATCAGACCGCAGCGGCAGGTTCAGCTACGACAACTGGAACGGGATTTTTCTTCGAAGCGCTGGACAGCGAAGTGATGGCATTCACCTCGTCGCGACCACAGACGATTCCTTTGACGCTGGCGAAGCCGATTCAATGCTCGCCACGCTTAATGCTATCGGCTCCATTGCCCACCAGGCTGAGGTGGCTGCTGATGTCGACGATCTAGCTAATGTACGACTTCTCACCGAAGTCGATTCGGGCCAGACCTTGGTCGAGGCGACTGTCACCGAACCAATGCGCTCTCCCGCCGTCGGACGAGCTACGTCGACGAACGGCGACGAGGCGGTCGTCGAGGCTGTTCTCGACGCAGTCGGCAAGGACTTCGTATTCGTCGAAACTCGAGAGGTCGATATCGACGACGGCCGGGCGGTCCTTACTACACTCGCTAAGGCCGACGGAACTCCTAGCTTCGGTCTTGCCGTGGGCGCGTCTGACAGCTTGGCGACGGCGGCATACAGTGCGTTACGTGCCCTCGCCGACCAAACCCCCTAAACGATGACCGATATTCGAGCCTTGCTCACCACCTGGGCAGAGCAACACGACAACGATCCCCACCATCCGACGATTCCTGCAGCGACAGTCGTGGTCGTTCGAGATGGCGCCGAGGGTATCGATACCCTCATGCTGCGAAAGAACTCAAAGCTTTCCTTTGGCGGGATGTGGGTATTCCCGGGCGGTCGGATTGACGCCGAGGACTACTTGGAACCTGACGATCTTCTGGCGGCTGCCAAACAGGCCGCGGTTCGCGAAGCGGTCGAGGAAGCCGACCAGCATTTGCAGGTGGAAAAGCTCGCGTGGTTCTCGCACTGGACGCCGCCCACTATTGCGCCAAAGCGCTTCGCTACATGGTTCTTCATAGCGCTCGCCACCAGCGAGACGGTTCAGATCGATGGTGGCGAGATTCATGAGTCTTGCTGGATGTCGGCACGGTCAGCGCTGCGTCGGGTCGACCAGCGCGAGATAGAGATCGCACCACCAACCTGGGTAACCCTGCACGACCTCACGAACTTCGATTCCGCGAGCGACGCGATCGAAGGGCTAAGCGCAAGAACCCCGCGTTTCTACGTGACCCGGGCACTTCGCGGCGATGACGGCCCGGTGGCTGTCTGGGAAGGCGATGCCGCCTATGAATCTGGCGAACTTACCGCCTCGGGTCCTCGTCACCGGCTTTCGATGGCCGAAGGCGGCTTCCGTTTCGAAAACGACGTCCACTAAGACTCGGGAGGTTGGCGGAGGTCGGTCTGTCCCACAACGCCCTTGCTAACGCAGCGAAGCGGCAATGTCGGGTCGGTCGGTTATGAAGCCATCGCTGCCTAGGTCGAGTATTCGAACCATGTCCGAGGCTTCGTTAATCGTCCAAGGAATCACCAACAATCCCAGTGCATGAGCTTCTTCGAGCAGTTCTTCAGTCAGCACGTTGAAGTTTGGCGACCAGATAGCGGCACCAAATGCCGCGTAGTCGGGTAGCTGCGGTGTCTCAAACGCGGTTAGCGCAGCCAGACGAATGTCGGGGTCGACACTACGAATCGCCAGCAAAGAACGATGGTCGAAGCTCTGAATAACCACCCGATCGGCTAGGCCCGCTGACTCGATGTTGTCCAATACCTCGAGTTCGAACTGGCCAGGGTCGGTCCCGTTGAAGTCATCTCCGATCGATTCGGGATTGTCGACTTCACGTTTGGTTTCGATATTGAACTCGACCACCGCTGCCAGACCGCGTTGCTCATCGGTCTTTTCGGACGAGCCGACGTAACGTTCGACGAAGCTAAACACTGCTGCAAGGGTCACGGGCTGATACTGATCTTCGGCCAGCGCGGTTGCAGTGTTGACCTGTTTGGGAAACCGTTGCGGGTCGGGGTTGATATCGCAGTAATAGTCGCTGAGTTGGTCAGCGGTGATCGATGCGATTGCAACTCCCCCGTCTGGATACTCGAGCGCTGGATCGACATGGTCGGCGAACCTACATTTGTCGGGCCCGAGCACATCGTCATGCCACACGACCACCTGGCCATCGCTCGACAGGTGCAGATCGAGTTCGAGGGTGCTCACCCCAATATCAAGAGCCGTTTCGAATGCTTGGAGCGTATTCTCTGGCTTGAGTCCTCGTGCGCCCCGGTGACCCTCGACATGGATAGTAAAAGGTTGGAGAGGCGGCAGAATGGTGGCAGGGCCGTCGGGCTCGATCGCGTCGGTTGACGATGTCGAAGCGATCGCCCCAGCGGTGTTCGTTTCAACGATGTCCGAGCTCTGAGATTCTCCGACCCCCTCGCCGAGGTCCGAACTTGACCCGCACGACGAAGCCGCGACCAGCAATACAGCTCCAACCCACCAGGTCTGATTCCTCAGCATCGTTCTCACATCTCTCAGTATTGCGGAATGACCGCCAAGAGGGCGAGACGAAGTCGCTTTGGCGGCGATAGCGAGAGGCAAATGGTGAGAAACCGTTGCCATTTCACCAAAAAGGCCAAAATGGACTACGGCTCGACGTTCACACAAGCGCTTACAGGCGGTAGGCTTGGTTCTTTGTGCGCCCCATCGAACCCGCGTGGGCGATACAAATCCCAGCCGGCCGACGAAAGGGACGCCAATGGCCAAGAGCCGACCGAGCATACAGAAACGACTACGCGAAAAAGGCCGCGTAGAAAAGAACGCCATGAAGCGCGAGAAGCGTGCTCAACGCGCTGAAGAACGCGAAGAAGCCGAGACCGACCCAGATAAGCCCGACGAAGCTGCTCTATACGAGCAGTTCGCAATTCTCAATGGTCTCTACCAGGAAAAAGAAATCGATCAGGAAACGTTCGAAAAACGGCGCAATGAGATCTACGAACAACTAGGCATCGAGGTCGACGTCTAGGGTCTAATCCATGCCCGCTGGAACGCCTCTGCCTCCCCCGATCGAAATCGATGAGGCGGTAGCGGTTGTTACCGGCGGCGCCGGGGGCATAGGTAAGGGAATCGTCAAGGCACTTCTGGTGTCGGGCGCCGTGGTTGTAGCAGCCGATATCGAGCGGCCTGCAATCGATGCGCTGCTCGCTGAAGTCGGCCACCTGGGCTCGATCTCAGGTTTTGTGACCGACGTCTCGAGTCTCGACTCGGTCGAAGAACTCGCCGGCCATGTCTATGAGATGCACGGCCGCTGCAATCTGCTGTTCAACAATGCTGGTGTCGGCTCAGGCGGCGGGGGCAAGACCTGGAGCAGTGAGCCGAACGATTGGAAGTGGTGCTTCGGCGTCAACGTATTCGGGACCGCCAATGGCGTCGTGGCCTTCGTGCCACGCATGCTCGAAAGCGGCTTGGCGGGCCACGTAATCAACACCTCGTCGGGCGACGGGGGCTTCGCTCCCGTCCCGATGGCTGCCGTCTACGCATCGAGCAAGGCGGCCGTCACTTGCTTCACCGAGGCGTTAAACCACCAACTCTTGAGCGAAAGCGACGTGATGGCCGCTTCGGTCTTTTATCCGTCCGGCGGTCTAATGGATACCGGGTTGTTCACCGGCGACCGAAATCGCCCAGCCGAGCTAGCGCGGGTGCGCAGTCCTGGTCGCAGGTCGGCGATGACCTTCGAGCAGCTTAAGAAAGCACTCGAAAAGGCCGGCCGCGACGTATCGGTGGCCGATCTAGACGAGCTTGGTGATTTTGTTGTCGATCGTGTTGCTCAACGACAATTTATCATCGCTCGCGATATTGAAGCCACCGTCGAACTATTGCACCGGCGGGCCGATGCAATCGGTCGATTCGAAGCACCACCCACCCACGAGATGGGAATCTGAGGAAGCCGCGGTAGGTCAAAGCCGCGTGTAAGAAACCCGGATGCTTACCTCTGTGGTCGGCTGCTGCACCGAGCCGTTAGGCCCCGGGACTAGTTCAGCGACCGCGGCGCTCGAGGGCTCGAGCGGCACGCTGCTCGGCTACCTGGCGTCGACCAATTATCGGCGTGGTAGGCGCAAAGCCTGCTCCAGCACGCTCGGCCTCTGACTCGCCACCCCAGAACCCCAGTTCTCGGTTCTCGCGGGCGTGAGCACGACACGACATAAGCACCGGGCAGGCCTCACAGACGATACGAGCGGATGCCTCACGGCGAACGCGAGCCTCTGGTCGCTCTGCAAAGGGGGCGAAGAACAAATCGCTCTTGCCCCGGCAGGCGCACTTGTCGACCCAGTCGGCTGGATCGAGGCTTGTGATTGGTGTTGAAATATCGAGCATTGGCGGTTGCTCCTCCAGGTCTCGCCACAGGGCACCCTCCGTGCCCAGTTCGCGAAGACCGCAAATTGGCGTCCGCACATAGTGCGCAGTTTCTTCACCATTCCGCCAATAAATCTTCGCGACACTAGCTATCACAAAAATAGATAGGCCACGACGGGTGTTGGAAAATTCGAGATAGTCACTCAGAGTGAGATTATTACTGCATTCAGAGTGTGAGCGCGCCCGTATGAGCACACGATATTCTCAAGAAATCTTGAAATTATCCGCTAGCTTCAGCAATATCAGCCAAAATCTGGCCCGCATGAGCGGAGAGGTCTTGACCGGTGAGGTCATAGTTCTTCACCACAATGCCTTGAGGATCGATCAGGTAGCTGATCCGGCGGGGAAGACCCATCTCATAATAGTCTTCGCCCTCCTCACGCTCGGCATCAAAGGCCCTACCCACTTCCCGAGATGGGTCCGATAGCAGTCGATACGGAAACTCCTGCTCGGTAGCGAAGGTCTTTTGCTCGTCGACGGTGTCGAACGACGCGCCGAGCACGATGCAGTTGGCGGCTTCGAAGTCTGAGGCTCGATCACGGAACCCCTGTCCTTGAATCGTTCAACCAGGTGTCGACGCTTTGGGGTACCACCACATGGCAACCCAACCACCAGCAAGATCGGCTGACGAGACCAAGTTTCCGTCCTGGTCTGGCAAGGAGAACGCTGGGGCAGTGATTCCAACATCGAGCATTCGGGGCCACCTAGTTTCACTGAGAGATTGAGAATCGCAACCTAGTAGCTGTCCGGTGCGAGCTGGTGGATCATGAGATCCATGTGAGGGCCTGAATCTCGCTATAAGCCTCGAGCCCCCACCGCCCTCGATCGCGCCCAATGCCCGACATCTTAAATCCGCCAAACGGCGCCTCCATGTGAGGCTGAACCAGATTGAGACCAACGTTTCCGGATTCGATTTGGCGGCCAATTCGCTCGGCCCGGCCGGTATCGGCTGAAAATACGTAACTGAATAGGCCGTAGTCGCAGTCGTTTGCCATCGCGATAGCTTCATCGTCTCCATCGTGAGCGAGAACTGTCACGACCGGACCAAAGGCCTCTTCGCGCACCACGTGCATGTCGGTGGTGCAATCGGCCAACAACGTCGGTGCGATAAAGTAACCGCCGAGATCGGGACGCTCACCACCCGCCAGCAGCGTCGCCCCGCCGTCCACGCCAGACTTTATGAACTGCTCGACGCGGTCGCGGTGAGCCTCTGTGATGACCGGCCCAACAATCGTGTCGTCCGCTCGGGCATCGCCTACCTTGAGCATCCCCGATACTGCGGTCAGCGCCTCGACGGTTTGCTCATAGAGGCTCCGGTGACAAATCACTCTGGTGGGAGCGGTGCAGATCTGGCCTGAATGGAACCCCCAGACACTTGCAACCGCTGCGACCGCAGCGTTGACATCGGCATCGTCGGCCATGATCAAGGCGCCCTTGCCACCGAGTTCCATCAGCAGACGCTTCATCGTCTTTCCCGAGTTTTCATAGATCCGCGTGCCGATCGAGGTGCTGCCGGTAAAGCTGATCATGTTCACATCGGGCGAATCCACTAACGCTGCAGGAGCTTCGGGGCCCGAACCGGTGATTATGTTGACTACCCCCGGTGGGAAACCGGCCGCTTCGATCGCCTCGCCCAACAGCAGAATTCCGAGCGGGTCTTGCGGAGCGGGTTTGATGATGCAGGTATTACCCATCGCCAACGCCGGAGCGATCTTGCCGGCCACATTGGTTAGCGGAAAGTTATATGGCGTTATCGCAGCGACAACTCCGACCGGCTGGCGATTTACCGCGGCGCTGATAAGCCCGGCGGGGCCAAGTGCGCTCGCCTTCACCGGTTGGGGCAACAAGGCCTCGTCGAGGTTTACAGGATTGACGTAGTAGCGAAATCGATCGATGACCGGACCCGCCACCTGCATTGTCTTGGCGATCTTGAGAGTTGCGCCCGTTTCTGCCTGCACTATGTCGACCCACCCGGCCGTTGTGTCCTCGAGCAGATCTGCTAGCCGGCCCAGGTAAGCGCCCCGCTCGGCGGCGCTCAGCCGCCGCCACGCCGGTAGCGCGGCCTTGGCTGCTGCGGCTGCGTCGAGAGCGTGCTGAGCGGTTGCCTCGGGTGCGTGACCGACCGCTCGAGTTGTATTCGGGTCGATGATCTCATAGGTGGAGGCCGCTTCGACCCACTCCCCGCCGATATAGAGCTTCCACGCCTTGTCAACATCGATGTCTGCCATAAACGATGTCTACCGCACCCACCGTCGCTGCCGCCAGATCAGACCATTCGACAAGAGCGGTCGGGGTAGTACGGTTTGGGCTACGACCACGCAGTTGAGGGCTCCATCAGAATGAACGTAAAGGGCAAAGCCGCACTCATTACCGGCGGCGGAACAGGCATTGGAAAGGCCACGGCCTTGGCGTTAGCCGCCAAGGGCTGTTCTGTGGCTGTCAACTACAATCGCTCAGTCGAAGCTGCTGAACGGACAGCGCAAGAGATTCGGGCGCTGGGAGTGGACGGAATCGCGATTCAAGGCGACGTGGCCCTCGACGACGACTGGTACGCGTTCTCGGTGTGTGCCGGCGGGCAGCT
>CBERPN010000165.1:0-9259 GCA_965524675.1 uncultured bacterium | reverse complement strand
CGACGATGTGATCGACCCACAGATTGCGGTCGTAAGGAGGTACGAAGTAATCGTTGGTGAACCGCACCGCAACTTCAGATTCTTCCGCTGGTGCGACGAAGCTCGAACGGTAAGTCTTCCAACCGGTCGTAACCGCAAACGTGTCGACGACCTCGCCGCCGATAACCAGGTCCATGAGCTCGGTGCCAGTGTCGCCTTTGGCCCGAATCTTGACCTGGATTTGCTCGACTTCATCGGCTCCCGCTGTTGGGAGGGCAACGCTGAGCAGCGTGAGCGCGACGACTATGACGAGAAGCATTCTTTTGGCGGCGACCATAGCTATTGGCTCGGTCGAAACCATCAATTACTTGAGGCTGATGACCCCCTCATCTGGGCTATATGAACCAAATGACCTAGGCCAACGGTCTCGGTCGGAGAATCTTTGGTAACTCGCCCACCTTCTTAGTGGATTTGGTTTCGGACACTGCTCAACCAGTTGTCCGCGTCGGTCCAAGCTTGGGCGGTATTGCCGCCAGATCCGTCACTCTCGCCGAGGGCGGGGTAGCTGCCGAGAATCTTCACGTCGCCATGCTTCATTTGAATGTCGCGCAACGCGTCACCAACGACCTCGTCGGCTACATGGCCGTGAAGATCGATGATAAAGGCATAGTCGCCGAGTCGGGTTTTGGTTGGGCGACTCACCAGGGTCGAAAGGTTGATGTTGCGGGTCGCGAACTCTTGCAAGATTCCGATGAGGCTTCCCGGTCGATCGTCGCGCTGTTGCACAACGATTGAGGTCTTGTCGTGTCCGGTGGGTGCCGGGATACCCGACTGGCTCACAACCAAGAAGCGGGTCTGGTTTTCGGGATGGTCTTCGATGTGGGGCGCGAGAATTTCGAGGCCGTACACCTCTGCAGCTCGCGCGGGCGCGATAGCCGCGGTAGCGGGGTCGCCAGACTCGGAGACCAGGCGTGCCGCGTCGGCGGTGGAGTTAGTGGCTTCGGCGGGTATGCCAGGCAGGTGTTCGTCGAGCCACGTTCGGCACTGGGCCGTGGCAACCGAAATTGACGTAATGGTCTTGATTTCGTCGATCCTTGAGCCGGGAATGACCATAAGGTTCATCTGAATGGCCAACACGACCTCGCGTTGAATGGATAGGTCTAGATCAAAGGCGAGGGTATCGAGAGTTACGTTGACGGTGCCTTCAATTGCATTCTCGATGGCGACGAATCCGTAGTCGACATCGCCGCGATCGGTTGCACGCAAAACTTCACCCATCGACCCCATCTGAACGAGTTCACCGCCACAAAGGTCGGATTGGGTAAACAGCGCTTGCTCGGTGAAGGTCCCGACCGGTCCGAGGTAGCCGACTATTGGTGGGTCTCTGCGTTGTGCGTGTTCGCTCACACTGAGTGAGGATAGTGAGGTGGACGAGAACACCCTCCGTGAATTACTAGCAGCCTTGCAGGACGGTACCTGTTCGCCCGACGATGCAGTGCGCCAGATCAGGCGCTTGCCCTTCGCCGACCTCGGCCACACCAAGGTCGATCACCACCGTGAACTACGCAACGGCATGGCCGAGGCGATCTACGGCCCAGGCAAGAAGCCCGAGGTGGTCGCAGAAATCGTTGGCGAGTTGCTGACGAACGGAACGGGGCCCGTCATCCTTACCAGAGCCACAACCGAACAAGCCGAGGCGGCTCTTGTCGTGGAACCCCTAGCCGATCGCCATGGTTCGACCATCGTGTGGCGCCCAGCACCGCAGCGCCAAGCGAACGTCGTGGTGGCATCGGGAGGCACTGCCGATCAGCCTGTTGTGGACGAGTGCGTCGCTACGCTGGCAGCACATGGGGTGGCTGCAACAGCGTTGTGTGACGTTGGAGTATCAGGGCTACATCGCCTGCTAGCCCACTATGACGTTCTCGCTGATGCCGACGCAATCGTGACGGTCGCGGGGATGGAAGGCGCATTGGCCACGGTGGTGACCGGCCTGGTTAGCGCTCCGGTCGTGGCCGTTCCGACCAGCACAGGATACGGCGCAGGGCTCGAAGGTGTGACGGCTTTGTTGTCGATGATGGCATCCTGCGCGTCGGGGCTCACCGTCGTGGGTATCGACAATGGCTTCGGCGCCGCGGTAGCCGTGGTGCGGCTACTCAATGGTCAAACCAAGATATGAGGGTCGCTTGGTTTCATGCCTTTTCTGGAATTGCGGGCGACATGACTCTCGCCGCATTGATCGATGCCGGAGCTGACGAGGACGAGATTCGAGCGATGCTTGGCGGGTTAGCGGTGAACGGTTGGGAGCTCGCGGTCGAGCCCACTATGCGGGGCGGCATTGCAGCTACAAACGTGCAGGTGCGGGTCTCCGATACCAAAACGCAGCGAACTGCGGCTGAGGTCATCGAACTGATCGAATCGTCGGCCTTGCCCGATCGTGTGCGCAAGCGATCGGTAGCGACGTTCGTGGCGCTTGCCGGGGCTGAGGCCGCACTGCACGATCAGGTGGTTGCCGATGTGCACCTTCACGAAGTTGGTGGTCACGACGCGATCGTCGACGTAGTCGGCTCGGCGATCGCGCTTGAACTGTTGGGCATCGACCTCGTTGAATCGAGCCCGGTGGCGGTTGGACAGGGCACGGTCCGCAGCGCGCACGGCCTCATCCCAAACCCGGCCCCTGCAACGGTTCGCCTGCTCGAAGGAATCCCTAGCTACGGGCTGGACATCGACTTGGAACTCACAACTCCTACTGGTGCAGCCCTTCTTGCCGCGCTCGGTTCATCGCATGGCCCGATGCCAGCCATGCGAATTACCGCCAGCGGATTCGGTGCTGGCGACGCGGTGCTCGAAGCCCGACCCAATCTGCTTCAGGTCGTGTTGGGCGATTTGGTTGAGGACACCGCCCGCGGCCAGCCGGTAACCCTGGTTGAAACCAATGTCGATGACGTTACGGGCGAACTACTCGCCGACGCTGTCGCCGAGCTACTGGCTGCTGGAGCTTATGATGCTTGGCTAACAGCTGTTACTGCAAAGAAGGGTCGACCCGGCTTCGTTGTGAGCGCACTCGTCGACCCGGCCGACACAGTACAGCTGGCTAAGGCGATGGCGTTTCACACCGGCTCGTTCGGGGTGAGGGCCCTGCAACTCGAACGGTGGCCAGCAGAGCGATCGTTCACATCGGTCCAAGTAGCTGGCGAAACAGTCGGCATCAAGGTCAGCAGCAATCGGGCCAAGGTCGAGCATGACGATGCCGCCCGCGTGGCCAAACTCACCGGCAAGTCGGTGCGAGAAGTGATCTCTCTCGCCGAAGAGGCCTATCGGCAACAGACCCCTCAGTAGTCGTCGAAACGATAGGTTTGGACCCATGTCTGAAGATCGTCTCTACTTTCGTCAACTACTCTCCGGCCGCGATATCGCTCGCGGCGATGTTTTGGCTGGTCAGATGCGGAACTTCGTTTATCTAATAGGCGATCGCGAAACCGGCGAAGCGGTTGTCGTCGACCCGGCCTATGACCCTGAGGGAATCCTGGCGATCTGTGACGCCGACGCGATGACACTTACCGGGGCCCTAGCCACCCATTATCACCCCGATCACATCGGTGGTCACATGATGGGTTACGACCTAGCCGGCGTCGCCGACCTGCTCGAGCACACATCGGTACCAGTTCATGTGCAACAGGCCGAAGCCGAGTTCGTGGCCAAGGTTACCGGGCTGAGCGAAAGCGATCTTGTGTCGCACTCGAGCGGCGACATCGTCACCGTCGGCGAGATCGAAATTGAGCTTATTCATACCCCAGGCCATACCCCTGGGAGTCAATGCTTCTTGGTCGAGAATCGTTTGGTCGCGGGCGACACGCTGTTCCTAGACGGGTGCGGCCGCACCGACCTACCGGGTGGCGACGCCAAGGAACTCTACCGAAGCCTTACCCAGCGTCTGGCAAAGGTGCCAGATGAGGCAACCCTGTTCCCGGGCCATCAATACTCGCCCGACCCGTCAGCTCAGATGGGGACGACACGCAACACCAACGTCGTGTTTCGGCCTGACTCAGAAGAACAGTGGTTGACGATGTTTGGTGGCTAGGAGCAGAACTCCTAGGCTTTGGCCTCGTCGAACGTGGATTCGATCCACATCTTTGAACAGCTAGGGCAGCTGAGATGACGTTGACCTAGGTTTGGGTTGTCGATGTCGACCCTGGCGGGTGAGTCACAGCTGGGGCACAGATCCTTGGCGTTGGCCGGATCGTCCTTCTTTGCCAATAGTCGCTTGAGGAAGGCGGTGCGTTTCGGGGCGAGCGTGGGTTCGGGGGTATCGATGAAGAAGCCGTCCTCGACGCTAGCGACGGGTTCTTCGGAAGGAGCGACCTCGGGCCAGCTGTCGAGGATCCCGCTGGCGGAGGGTGTTGCGACCTTGGGAGTCGCCTGACCGAACGCGTTAGCAAACGGCACAGGCGCCGATGCTGGTTCTCCGGATTCAGGCGTCTCGGGTTCCGATGCTGCTTCGGGTAGGTCGCCGATCGGGCTAGCGGAGCTCGCTTGACCTGATGTGGGAGAGTCTTGCGTTGGCTGTAACTCCGCCTCCGCCGACTGCACCATTGGCCAGGAAGTCGTTGGGCTCAGGTCGGCGGCCGAAGCTGCAAGAGGCCACGTCTGCTGCGGCTCAACTGTTGTCGGAAATGGCGTGTCGGCGGCGGGCTCGAGAGGGCTTACGGTCTTGGTCTCCCAGGCGTTCTCACTTGGAGGATTGTCGCTCGCGACCGGTGTTGGTACCGGAGAATCCCAGATGATCATCTGCTCACCAGGCTCGGCATCGCCGATTGCAGGTGCGGTCGGTGTCGGCGCCTCGGAGATGACTGGCGCTACGTCCATTGGCGGAGCTGGCGGCGGCGGCGGAGTTGGAAGCGTCGAGGTCTGCTCGATGTCTGCCGATACCTGCGGTGGCGGAGGCGGGGGAGGAATCGGCGGCAGCTCAGGCGCTACCGGTGTTGGTTGATGGACATCTTGTTCGCCGCCGGGTCCGACCCCAGCAGCGTCCGATTTTGCCGACTCAACTTGAATCGTGTGAAGCCGCATCAGGGCTTCAATATCGTCTTCTTTTGGAGGGTCGGGTAGCTGCGCTACCTCCGCCAGTTCATCGACCAGCTCTTCAACCTCGGTTGGGATTTCAGCTTCGACGTCGATTGGCATCTCCGCAATGGCGTCAGCGGTCGGAGCTAGGAGCGCCAACGGTGCTGGCTCGGGTGAACTTGACAGCAATGGTGGAGCCGGAGGAAGCGGTAGCTCTAGATCGCCAAATGCGGGTGGTGGTTCTGGGAGAGGAGGCAGCCCGGCGAGCAAATCGATCACCTCGGGCTCGGGCTGAGCGGTCGCCGGTTCGGGTTCGGTGACAACGCTTACAGTCTTCGCTGCAGCGGGCTCGGCCAGGTCGATCCCCTCATGGATGGCCTGGGCGCGCACGGTGGCTTCACTCCAACTCATTCGTGCGGGCTCAAGCGAGTCATCAGCGGTTGTGTGCTGATCAGGCGCACTCATTTATAGTTCCTCTGTTGTGATTCGTACGATGGTCCTATCGGTCACATGCATTGGTTTCGTGAGGGTTACAGCGAGGCTGTGGCGGAGTCGTTTCAATGCCTGCCCAAAATCACCGGTACTCCTCAATTTGGGGGTGGGTAGGCCGAATGAACCAGTACGACCTTTCTAGGAGACCCGTCGATGTCAAAGAAGTCCGCTCTTAAATCCGATAACGCAAGTTCGTATCGGCTTGGGAAGACGCTAAGAGGATACGACCGTCAAGCCGTAGACGCCCTAGTCTCTCAGAAGGACAATGAGCTAGCAGATCTTCGCGGCCAACTCCGCCATCAGCGCGAGTTGTTGACCGAAGCGGAGTCTGAGCGCCGCGCGTTCATGCGCTCACTCGAGGTAGCCGCTCGCGCTGCCGACGAACTGCTCGAAGACGCCGAGAATCAGGCCAGCCAGATCCGTGACCACGCTGCAGCTTCGGTCGAAGTTCTGCTTGCAGAAACTGAGCGGACCGTGAATCTGACATCCGAGGCGGCACACGCCGAAGCCACTGAGTTGATCGAGGTGACTAGAGCCGATCTTGCCGACTACGACGCGATCGAGCGAGAACGGATCTCGCTCGGCGCGCAAGAAGCTGCACAGATAGTAGAGGACGCCGAAGCCGATCGAGACGCGCTCGCCACCTATCAACAGGAGTTGAGCAACTACCTTGAGCAACTTGGGCACCATCTCATCGCGGCTTCAATCGATCCGACGATCGCTCGACCCATCGCCGAGCAGCCTGCTTTCACGGGAACGAGTACCTCCGAGGACGATCTAATCGTGCTTAGCGAAGTAGAGGAAGGCGACTTCGATGAGTTCTTCTCTGACGACATCGCACACGACAAGGCTCGAGACTGGATTCTCGAAAAGTAGCCAAACATGCGATGAGTTCGCAGCGACTCGTGCCAACCTTGTCGAGTGTATGTCCGAGCGTCGCTAGCGTTCCTTCTTATCTTTGTAATCGGTGGAGGTGTCTTGCTTCTCGCCGATACCCGAGAACTTGGCGATAGCTACCCCGATGTTGCTCCCCAGACCACTAGCGCGGTGCCGCCGACCACGACTACTCCAGCGACAGCGATTCCCCCGACGAGCCTGGCTCTGAACATCGCTGACATCCCACTATCGGGGTCGGGCGAATTCTTGCCAGCCTCCTCCTTTGGCCCGCAGGTGGGTGACGGCGAAATAATCGAGTACAGCGTGGCGGTCGAAGAAGGAATCGGTCTCGACCCTGACGTAGTGGCCGAGTTTGTCGATGAGGTTCTGGGTGATCGACGGAGTTGGATCGCCGAAGGCACCACTGGATTCAGACGAATCGAATCGGGCGGCTTGTTCACCGTCGTTGTAGCGACACCAGATACTGTCGATCAGCTTTGTCGGCCGCTCACCACCAATGGTAACTACTCCTGTGCCCGCAACGGCTGGGTAGCCATCAACCTGGTTCGGTGGTTGACGGCAACCGACACTTGGACAGCCGAACTCGCCCTCTACCGGCAGTATGTCGTGAACCACGAGGTGGGGCACTATCTGGGTCGGCCACATCTTGATTGCCCGAACGCCGGGGCTTTAGCGCCAGTGATGATGCAACAGACCAAGGGTCTGGATTCCTGTGTCGAGAACGGTTGGCCTTACCCGAACGGTTGAAGGTCGCCGAGCGTTGCCCGGCGACCCTCGTAAGTGGAACCCGCGAACTAGCTGGCGACGAACTCGATGCGTCGGTTCTGACGTTTGCCCTCGGCGTTGTCGTTGGAAGCTATGGGCTGCGCTTCACCCTTACCGACCGCGCTAAGGCGTTCGGCGGCGACTCCGTTTTCTACGAAGTAGTCGAGAACAGCGTTGGACCGAGCATCGCTTAGCTCGACGTTCGCTGCTTCGGTGCCGTCGTTGTCGGTGTGGCCTTCGATAGTCACCCGAAGGCTTGGGTCGGAGTTCAATATGGTTATCGCCTGGTCGAGAACCACCACTGCATCGGGGGTGAGTTCGGCGCTACCGCTGGCGAATAAGACCTCACCATTGCTGGCGAACAACTCGTTGAGTTCGGCGAGCAACGAGATCGACGGTGCGACCGTGGTTGCAGGTGTCGTGGTAGCCGGGATCTCGGTAGTGGTTGGCGCTGGCGGCGGCGTAGTGGTTGGTGCTGGTGCAACGGTTGTTGCGGGAGGTGGCGCAGAGGTGACTGGTGTGGGGGCCAGCGTCGTTGCGCTCGGTTCTAGGTCCGTTTCGATGGTCAGGTTGTTAACGACCCGACGAACCCCAGCAACCTTTGACGCGACTTCGCCCGCCTGGGATTTCAACAACTCTGAACCAACGACCCCGCTCAATGTGATGACGCCGCTGCGTTCAGCGACCGAGACGTCGTTCGACCCGATGGCGAAATCGTCGCGGTCGAGTGCTGTCTTGGTGTCGTCGAGTAGATGGGCTTGCACTGCGATTGTGTCGGTGAGTCCCTCGGTCGCCTCGGCTGAACCCTCGAACCAGCCTTTGCCGAGCCAACCAAAAACGAACAGCAGCAACAGGCCGAGCGCTAATGCCAGGTTCTGATCGTCGGCCGACCAACTCCATCCCATAAAGGGCTTTCTACGGTCGGGTTCCGAGGCTGGCCTTTTCGCAACATCATCATCGTTGTTCATGCGGTTCGCCCCAGTTCGTCCATCCGTTAGTAAGGGGACGCATCTCGGGCGACGAAAGTCGCGCGATTGGTGGATCCGGGGTCGATCGGTACGCTCAGGCGGGTGAGTCTCAACCATCTACTACCCAAAGCTGGCACGGCTCCGCGGTGCGCGGACTTCGCGGCCTCGATAGCTGTAGACCCCGGCGGCACCGCCATTCGGGCTGATCTTGTGTTGCTGGTCGAGCTGATCTTGCCGTGGGCAAAGCCAGTCGGATCACACGAAGAAATCGCCAATGTTGTGGCCCATAGTCGAACGGTGGAGCTAAGCGTGAAGGTTTTGGCCTGTGAGCCAGGCCGCTCGCCGGCGTCGGATCCCGATGTCACCACAGTGCACGCCTTTCGCCGCACCCAGAACGGCTCGGCCGAGCGCTGCACCTACAGGTTGTCGAGAGAATCTCACCTTGACGGGCTTGACAAGATTCTGGGCGGCGCCGCTGATGACTTGGCGGTTTCGGTGCATGAAGGTCCAGCGTTGTTGGTTTGCACCCAAGGCTCGCACGATGTCTGTTGCGGCGAGCGGGGTCACACTCTTGCTGACAGGGCAGAGGAACGATTTCCGAAGCTAGACGTATTCCGAGTTAGCCACACCGGTGGCCACCGCTTCGCCCCTACCGCTCTCACCTTTCCCGACGGCCGGATGTGGGCCTATCTCACGCTTGACAATCTCGGCAGTATTTTCGAGCACTCCGGCGCACCGGCGGATCTCGCAGGACAGTGCCGCGGGTGGTGGGGAGCACCGGTGGGTCCGGGACAGGTTGGCGAGCGTGCGGTATTCGCCGCCGAGCCGTGGTCCTTTGAGAATGAGCAACGAGAAATCATGGTGCATCCACCCGTTGATGGTATTTGGAATGTTGACATTGAAACGGCCGTTCGGCGTTGGCGGGTAGAGGTCGAAGTGGCCCGCGAGGTACCGACCATCGCTTGTTCGGCCGACGGGGGTCTCCCGGCCAAGCCGGGCCGAGAGTATCGAGTCAGGTCGCTTCGATCGTGTTAACGGAGCGAGCAGACAACGTTCGAATCTTGCTAGTGTCCCGAGTCTGAACTACGCCGTCATTT
>CBERPN010000164.1:0-9286 GCA_965524675.1 uncultured bacterium | reverse complement strand
TTGCAGGAAGGTCAGGCTGTTCTAACCAAGACCTCGGCTGAGCTACGTGGCATTGGCCAAGGCGGCACCATCGAGTTTGCTGGCGGTGAGATCCTCGATGTGGTGGGAGTGGTCAGCGATCAGAGCGGTGCAGGCGCGGAGATAGTGGTCGATCTGAATAGTGGTACCGCGCTCGGTGTGATCGTCGACCGGTTTCTGCTGGCGCGCCTCACCGGACAACGCTCGACCGTGGAGGCAAGCCTGCGAGGAGTTCTCGACCCGTCGGCTCCGCTGCGAGTGCGAACGAGTGGGGAATCGCCTTTCCTGCGTCATGGTGACGCGGTGCTCACCCAAGCCGCCATTAAGTCGGCCTTTGGAGAGTTTTCGTATCGCCTCGCTGAAGGTCGGTCGGTGGAACTCGACCCGGCCTGGGTGGCCGACAACATCGTCGATGAGGAAGTTCCGCTGCTCGGGACGGTTACCTGTCACCGTGATTTCATTCCAGCGTTGAGCCAAGCCCTCGCTCGAATCGAATCGGACAATCTAGGCCACCTCATCGACCCGACCCAGTTCGCAGGGTGCTTCTCGCCGCGTCGGATTGGTGCGGGCCTGCCCCTCTCGCACCATGCTTGGGGGGTGGCAATAGATCTCAACATCGGCGACAATCCGCGCGGGAGCTTCTCCACTCAAGATCCCTCGCTGGTCGCAGCCTTAACCGATGTAGGAATGGGATGGGGAGGTGAGTGGCTAGTTCCCGACCCCGGCCATTACGAGGTAATCTCCCCGTAAAACCCAATCCCGGTGGAGTTACGGGTCCGGCCAGTCGATGGCCGAAATGTTGCTAGCGGCTGAGGATCTGAAGCGGCGTTCCATACTCAGTCGCGCGGACCGGGACTTTGCCTGTTGCCGTTCTGCGGGGTCGCAGACCCTATCGATTCGCTTGATGGGATTGTGCCAGAGGATCTGTCGTCAACGTGTGCATTGATTGATCATGGTTTATCAAACGCTTGACAAAAATTATGGGGGGGGGCGTATGATCCAACGATCTGTTCGATTGACCTATTAGGAGAGTGCGTGTTGACCATTTCGGCGAGATTGGCCAGTTGCGTGGTCTTGGTCACGGGAATAATCCTTTCTCAACTTGCAAGCCCTCAATCTGCGGAGGCGTATCCGCAGGATCCTCGCGACTGCACGCGTAGCGCAATCGAGTTCCAGTTCAAAGATGACTGGGGCGACTGGACGGCGACCGAGAAGTCGCTTTACACCGAGGCCGTTGAACGACTAGAGGTGGACGCAAAGAATCACAAGGGGAACAGTTACATCCAAGTCGCTGAGAAGCCCGCACCGTTCAACGAAGATGTGACGCTGACGCTGAAACTGAATGAGGATTCGATTGCCAACGTAGGCCTCGGCCATTCCGATTCAGCGCTTCCATTTGGCCAGGGCTGCAACGATGTGTGGATCAACAAGAACATCAATCCGTCGCTCAACGCCATTCGACGAAATACCTGGTGGAAGGTTTCGCGTCACGAGACCTTCCACATTGCTGGCGCACATCACTCAGGAAAGAGCGACTCGCGAGACGGTGACGGCCCGCCGACGATGGTTACCTGTTACGGCGTCGACTATCCCTTCTCCGGAGTCAACACGCTTTCGTCGGATGACGAGGCGTACATTGGATGGTTGCACAATGGTCTCGCTCATCGGCAGATCCATCCGAACCTAGGATTCGAACAAGGTCGGCGTGACTGGAAGGCAAAGCGAGGGAACTTGATTGTTGTGACCGGCTCTGCCGTAGCACAAAACGGCTCGAAGTACGCTTCCTTCCTAGCAACAGGAACACGCTGGAACTCCTACATCTACAAACGGATCCGGCTTTGGACCGGCGATGACGACGAGATGTACCAGTCGTACGGCTACGTCAGTAGGGCGAACATTGCAACGACTGCTAGCGCAATGACACGACTCTACCGTCGAACGATGATCGAAGGGCCAGCCAATGGCTGCTCGTACGAAGACGGCATAGTGAATCCAAACCGCTTGTTCTTCGGTGGCAACTGGGTGAAGGCGAGCGATTCGGGGATGGATACCTCCATCGCTGCGGGCAACACCATGCAGCTGCAAGCCGGTGGTTGGCAGAACCCTCCAGAAGCAGATGGTTACGTGCTCGAGATCCGTGCCTATGGCAAAGCACACATCAATGGAAACACGACTGGGCTTCGATGGGACAACGTTACAGGAGTAGGAACATGAACCACAGAACTCATCTCTTCTGCACGCTATTACTTGCGTTGATCGCCGCCTCGTGTACGAGCACGGGCACTTCGGTGACTGTCGGGGCCCCAGCAGCGGGTGAGAATCAGCCGATCGGTGATCCCAGGGCAAACTTCGTCGATTGCGCAGACCCACCAAAGTTGAACATTACTCCGGAGGGCATCCTCAGTTTCGTCGAAGAATGGGTGCACCTTCGATCCGTTTTACAAGCAGAGCGAGTCGACCTAGCCACTCGCTTGTGGAGCCCCGCCACAGTTCTTTCTACTGAAGGCAAGACATACAACATCGAGATACACAACGCCATGTGGAGTGGGGTTGATTGGGCACTAGCGAACGGTGGCGCTGTCTGGATTGCTCTCAACACGCCAGTGAAGGAGAGCGAGGCCGCTGGGATCATCCCTCGGTCCTCTTATGTGATCGCGACAGATTCGTCCGGGGTGGCTTTCATACCGGGTGCGTGTGAATACTTCACGGTATACGAGCCGCTCGCCGAGCAGCGGGGCGACGCTGAAACTCAGAAGCTTCTCCTGGGCATTCGTGGCAAGACGGGTGCGGCGCTCAATGCCGCACTCGCATCCCCAGAACCTGTGGGTGGCGGCTTGGAGGCAGTCACGCTGCTGCACCCAGGCGATGTGGATGAGGAATTCTTGGAGTCCCTGACGTCTGGGTTGTTCCACTTCATGCTCCTGAGCGAACTTGCCGAGCGCGACAGCGTCATCTGCACCAAAATCCCAGCTGGGTGGAACGATTGCCTGCTGGCTAGCGAGGCGCTCGGCGGAGCAGCCATCGAGGGTTACCTCGACGAGTCCGGACAGGTTGAAGTCTGGCAACTAGACGAGGTCGCGAATCCGCACAAGCCAATTCGGCTGCTCGGCCAGTTCGAGATATCTGCGGCCGACATGCGCGGCGGGGAGCTCGCCATGCGCATAGAGATCAACCCATCGAAGGCCTCAATCGATGCAGTGCAAGTCCTTGAGACAATCGACATGAAAGATGTCGATGACTCGACCGACTGGCCGGGCCTCTTCGATCGAGTGGAGGGGCTACCAGAGCCCAAGGTCGAGGCAGACGAGAACTCGTCAGGGGAGTAGGCGCAATCAGGTCGAGCCAATCAGGTTCCTACTTGAATCTCGGCGCAGTTACCTACAACCAGTGTGGGTAACTCCACCGAGATTGGGTCAGGTGGGTTGGAAGCGGCGGGCGATCACCCGGTGGGTGGCGAGCCGGTCTTGTAGGTTCTGGTTGACCAGCTGGCCGTGCTCGACCACCTGTTGCCCGGCGACGATGGTGTGCCAGGCCGCGGTTGGGCCGCAGCGAAGCCAGCCTTCGATTGGGTCGTCGAGCACGCCAGCGAACGTGGGGCCGTCGAGTTTCCATACTGCGACATCCCCTACGGCTCCGACGGAGATCTCACCCAGCTCGCCCTCGCGTCCCAGGCAACCTGCACCGCCACGCGTGGCGATTTCTAGACTGATGCGGGCGTTCATTTTCGCAGCACCCGATACGAGTTTGCCCTGAAGCATCGACAAGCGAGCCTCCTGCCAGAGCGACGAGCTATCGGCCGACGACGAACCATCGCAGCCGAGCCCGACCGGGCAGCCGGCGTTGCGGAGGTCGACAACCGGGGCCATCCCCGACGACAGAATCATGTTTGAACTCGGGCAGTGCGCCACCCCCACACCGGCGGCGCCGAGTTGGCGGATCTCGGCCATGTTTGGCCGCACCACGTGGGCTCCCCAGGTTCGATCGGTTAGCCAGCCAACGTCTTCGTACAACTCGACGGGGCGCATCCCAAACACTTCGTGGGCGTACTCGTCGTCCTCGATGTTTTCGGCCAGGTGGGTGTGCAGGCGCACATCGAGACGTTCGGCGAGCTCGGCGGATTGCCGCATGAGTTCTGGCGTGACGCTGAACGGCGAACATGGCGCAAGTGCAATCTGCAGCATCGAACCAGAGGAGGGATCGTGCCACCTCTCAACATGGCGTTGCGATTCGGCCAGGATGTCGTCTTCGTCGCGCACCGCATCGTCGGGCGGAAGCCCACCATCCTTCTCCGACTGGCTCATCGAGCCGTAGGTGGGATGGAACCGCATCCCTAGTTCTTGTGCTGCCTTTATCTCCGAGCTCAGTAGGTCACCGGCGCGGGCAGGATGTATGTAGTGATGGTCGGACGAGGTTGTGCATCCGGATAGGGCGAGTTCTGCCAGCCCTACCCAGGCCGCGTGGTACATGGCCTCCTCGTCGAGGTTGGCGGTCCAGAGCGGGTAGAGCTTCTTGAGCCACCCAAACAACGGCTCGCTGGTCATTGGGGTGTAGGCGCGGGTGAGGTTCTGGTAGAGGTGATGGTGGGTGTTGATAAGGCCCGGAGTAACCAGACAGCCGTCGGCCGATACGGTTCGCGCAGCCTCTGGCATCGGATCGGTCGACTCACCGACTCCACTGATGAGGCCATCAGTGATTGCTACCCATCCACCAGCGAGTTCGCGCCGTTCAGCGTCGACCGTGGCCAACAGCCAGGCATCGTCAATAAGAAGGTCCGCACTCATGGAGTTCTATCGACTGGCGATTCGCCACGGTGAGTGAGGAGCGTCACGCTGGTTCGAAAACACCAGCCATCATTAGGCCGATGCCTTCGCGGGTGGCGTCTTTGCTGTCGACAATCCCGACCACTCGGCCTTCGAACATCACGGCGATTCGATCGGAGAGTCCGAGCACTTCGTCGAGATCTTCGGAGATGAGCAGGGTGGCTGTTCCCTCTTCGCGCTGAGCTATCAACCGTTCGTGGATGTACTCGGCACTGCCGATATCGACCCCGCGGGTGGGTTGTGAGCATACGAGCACCGACGGGTTGGCCGTGAGTTCTCGGGCCATGATGACTTTCTGGATGTTGCCGCCCGACAGCGACGAAGTGGGAGTATCGATGGTTGGAGTCTTCACCGCGAATCGCTCGACGAGGTCGGTGCAGTGCTCGCGGATCGCAGCAAAGTTCAACAGCCCGGACTTCGAGAAGACTTCGTTGCCGTGGTCTACAAGGATCAGGTTTTCGCTCACCGTGAAGTCGCCGATTGCGCCATCGCGCATTCGTTCTTCGGGCACATACGCCACGCCTTTGTCGCGACGTACCCGCACTGAATCCTTGGTGATCTCGTTACCGTCAAGAGCGATCGAACCGGCTTCGGGTGCCCGCAGCCCGGCGACTGCTTCGGCCAACTCTCGCTGGCCATTGCCCGAGACGCCTGCTATTCCGAGAATCTCGCCGCCCTCGACTTCGAGGTTGAGATCGTGGACTGCGATCGTGCCCCGATCGCCTCGAACCGACAGATCTTTGATGACAAGGCGAACCCCTGCCCTGGTTATCTCGGGTCTGTGCGGGGTCAGCTTCACGGCTCGTCCGACCATCATCTCTGCCAATTGTTCGCGGCTGGTTTCGGCGGGAACTGTTTGGCCGGTTACCCGACCGTTGCGTAACACGGTGATGCGGTCGCTGAGCGCCATCACCTCGTGCAGCTTGTGCGAGATGAACACGAGACCCCGACCCTCGTCGGTCATACGACGCAGGATAACGAAGAGATCGTCAACCTCTTGGGGGGTGAGCACCGCTGTTGGCTCGTCGAGCACCAGAAGTGTCGCATCGCGAAACAGAGCCTTAACTATCTCGATGCGTTGGCGTTCGCCCACCGACAGCCGCCAAACCTCAACCGAAGGGTCGAGTGCTAGCCCTTGCGCTTCGGAGATCTCCGAGACCCGTTTCGATACCGCATCTAGGTCGGTGAGCGGGCCGCGCTCTGAGCGGATTCCTAGGGCGACGTTTTCCGCAACCGTCAGTGTTGGCACCAGCATGAAGTGCTGATGAACCATGCCGATATGGGCATCGATTGCCGCTGACGGTGAGGTGATGTTGGCTGGCTGACCGCCCAGCAATACTTCGCCTTCGTCGGGTTGGTAAAGCCCGAACAGAATCTTCATCAGCGTGCTCTTGCCAGCGCCGTTCTCGCCCAACAGGGTGTGAACTTCGCCAGCGCGAACGTCGAAATCGATGTCTTCGTTCGCAATAACCCCAGGGAACCGCTTAGTGATGCCTCGCATCTCGAGCATTGGTGTTTCGGTGGTACTCACGGTGTCCGTTGCCTTTCTCCGCCTTCGACTCCGGCTATGACCCTTAGCCCATAACTCGCCCTTGCTGGCGCGGCGGGCCACTGGGTTCTAACTATGGCTTGGCCGCCTCCGGAGACGAGGAGTCTCCGGAGGCGACTTCAGCACTACTAACTAGGCTCCGGTGTCGATCGAGCCGTCGATGATTCCTGCGATGGTGTCCTCGACCGTCTGTGCGGCGCCGTCGGGAAGATCGAACTGGTCGTTCAGTTCGATGACCAAGCCACCGTTTTCGAGGTTGATCGCAAGGGCATCGCCACCGAGGCGGCCTGCAGCGACACGCATGAGCATCTCTTCGAGGATGACCTCCCAGTGATAAACCTGCGAAGCGACGACCAAGTCAGGATCGAGCGAGGTCTGGTTCGACTGGGTGCCGAACCAAGGAATGTCGTTCTCCGAAGCAACGCCAACCGCGCCCACAACCATCTGAGCGGTACCGGTGAGCACGTCGACGTCTTGGGTGAGGTGCGCCTGAGCGGCTTCTGCAGCCAACGCAACGTCGCCGAACGAGCCGGTGTAAGTGATGTTGACCGTGGCGCCGTTGTCTTCGGCGCCCTTAGCGAAGCCGTTGATGTAGGCAACAGCGTCGCCAGCTTCGACCGGGCCAACCACGCCGATTACGCCGGAGGAGCTGAGTTGTGCTGCGAGAACACCGTGGACATAGCCGCCCTCATCCGCATCGGGGAAGTAAGCGAAGACATTGTCGAGGCCCTGGGTGTCGGTTGCGGTTCCCCAGATGAAGGAAGTCTCGGGGAAGTCTGGGGCGATCTCTAGCAGCGATGCGCCGTACTGAGTACCGTGGGCAATGACTACGTTCACGCCATCTTCGGCGTAGCCGCGAATGGCTGCCGCGGCATCGTCGAGAACGAAGGTGCCATCGGTGATCTGAGGCTCGATGCCTAGAGCTTTGACCGAGTCGACCATGCTTTGGGTAAAGGCGAGGTCGTCTGAAGCGCTGGGTGCAACGATTGCCACGGTGAGGGCGCTGAAGTCGTGTCCGTCGCCATCGTGGTCGTCGTCGGCCATTGCGTCGTCGTCCATAGCGTCGCCGTCTTCGTCGTCGGCCATAGCGTCGCCGTCTTCGTCGTCGCTTGTTGCAGCGTCGCCGTCGTCGGTTTCACCTCCGGTGTCGGTCGAGGTGTCCTCGTCGCTACCGCAGGCAGCCGCTACGAACGTAAACGTCAACAGTATTGCTAACAGCCGCAGGAGCGACTTGATTGTGGGTTTCATTCTTCCTCCAAAGGAATGGGCGGGATGCCCGGTATTGAGTAATGGTGACGGAAAAACGTCACCGAGATGGGTCGGGGTGGTTAGTGACGGCTGAACGGCCGGGTGAGAGCGGCGGGTGGGTTGACTCGGCGAGCGAGGACCACCAAGGCCACGATGGTTAATACTGCTGGTGCCATAGCGGCGATATCGGATGCGCCCCGAGGAATAGTGCCTTGAGCTTTCAACTGAAGAACAGTTGCTGCAACCAAGCCGTAGAGCATAGCCCCACCCATTACCCCTACTGGGCGCCAGGCGCCGAAATAGACCAACGCGATGGCGATAAAGCCGAGGCCTTGGGTGAGGTTCGGCTGAAAGATTCCGAGCTCGAGCACAAGCGCCCCACCCGCCAGGCCCGCCATCACGTTGCCGATGAGGATCGCTAGATAGCGAGTGCGAGCTACCGATACCCCCAAGCTGTCGGCAGCTTGCGGGTTCTCACCCACCGCCCGCACGTTCATCCCAAAGGTGGTCTTGCCAAGTAGGAAGACGATGACTGGGACGAGCAGAAAGGCTGTGTAGGTGAGCAGATTGTGGCGGAATAGCGCCTCGCCGACGTGTGGGATATCCGACAACAGCGGAATCTCGAATTTTGGAAGTTTGGTGACCGGCTTAGGCGTGCCCACCTGCCGGCGGAACATCAGATCGCTAAACCCGAGCCCGAACAGGAAGATTCCGATGCCGCTAATGCCTTGGGTGGCTTGGAGGGTGACGGTGATGAATCCGTAGATGAGGCCCATGACGATGCCTACAACAATGCTTACAACCACAGCCAAAGGAAGGCTGCCCGTTTCTAGAACCGTCCAGTATGCGAAGAAGGCGCTGAGTTGCATGACGCCGTCGACGCCGAGATTGAGTACGCCGCTGCGTTGGCCGACGGTTTCGCCCAAAGCCGCTATGAGGTAAGGCGTTGCCAAGCGAATGCCCGAGGCAACAGTGGCTACTAAAACGGTAGCTGTGAAGAACTGGCTCACAGCTCGACCTCTTCGGTGGCCTTTTTGGTCATTGCGGCCGAATCCCCAGGGTCGTTATTGAGGACTCGTTTGAGTTCAGAGCGCTTGTCGATGATGGTGTCGAGTTTGCCCCGGAGCTTGCCGCTGCTGATCACAAAAACCACGACGATTCCGTTGAGCGCAACCGCCAATGCGGCTGGCACTTGCAGCACCCGTTGCAGGTTCGTTGCTCCGGTGAGTAGCCCGCCGAAGAGAAATGAAGAAGGAATCGTCCAGAGCGGGTGTAGTCCCCCGAACAGGGCGGCCACAATGCCGTTGAAACCCGCGGACCCGGTGAAACCCGCTGCCGAACCATCGGTGATCATGCGTTGGCCCTGGCTTCCGAACACCAAGATGGCCCCGGCTAACCCACCGAGTGCTCCCGACATAGAGAGCGCATAAGTGATGTTTCGCTTTACTTTGATCCCGGCCGCTCGTGCCGCGTCGGGGCTGTGGCCTACTGCCCGAAGCCGAAATCCGAGCGGCGTTCTCCACAGAACCACGTACGCGACGATCGCCGCGACGATGGCGATGGGTACGCCGAGGTGAAGCCGGGTACCGCTGATAAGGGTGGGCAGCGCAGAATTGTCGGACAGCCGTTCGGTTTGGGGGATTCGGGTTCC
>CBERPN010000163.1:0-9354 GCA_965524675.1 uncultured bacterium | reverse complement strand
GCCCTCGATGCGCGCTGCTGATGCTGGCGCCTGACCCGTCGCTCGTTACTCGCTCCTCGTTCTCTTGTTTTGCTTCAACTTGCTCCGGCTCGTCTCGTCTTAATCCTGGTGTCCGACACGTTTCTAATTCCTGGCAACGACGCGAGGAGCCCGACTGCACACCCGGGATTTAGAGATGTGTCTGACGCCACCCGGTATTGGGCATACCTGATTAGAGACGCACCACTAGACGACATGTAATTCTAGGTTGGGTGCAAGTCGTTCGATGTCTTTGGGGTCGCTTGTTAGGACAGTTTGGTGCAAACGTTGGGCGCAGATGGCGACGTGGGCATCGACAATATCTGCCGTGTGGGTGGCCGCTAACAACAGGCCGATACGTCTAGCCTCAGTCGCATCCATGCCAACAATGTCCACATTTGGCAGCCGTAAAAGAGTTGCGACTCTGGCCTGCCTAGCCGGATTCCGCCATGCTTGAGCAACGCAACCCGCCGGAATTGTCAGCACTGCGTTTGACCGGCGAGCTTCACTGATCAGGATGGCAATCGATCGATCACCCCGCTCGAGCGCAATCAGGGCCCCAGTATCAAAGACAACCCCATTCACGCCGCGCTGCCGGAAAGAAGCCGGCGAGCCTCTAGCAGCTCATGCTTGCTCGGTTCGCCACCAGAAGCATCGAGCAGCTCAGCTATAACTAGGTCAAAGTCGGTGTCAGCCGAGAGCTGGCCGATGACGGCATGCTCTATGTAGGCCGAGACGCTGGAACTCTGCCCGGCAGCTACCGCCTTCTTGACTTGATCAAGAACCGCCGCATCAATCGTGATTGTCGTCTTGGACTTGGGCGTAGTCATACCAATCATCTTACCATGCGCCTGCGGAGAGGAAACCAACCAGGACGCCCGACTAAAGACCTACCTGACACCGAAGAGACAGCGTCAAGAAGACGAGCCGACAAAGCAAACCCAGAACCGATGAGCGAGTAATGAGCGACGGGTCATGCGCCAGCATCAGCAGCGCGCATCGAGGGCGCCCAAGCCCCCGGATTGCGCCTGCTAAAAGTTAGGGCAGCATTACTAGGTCGTCGCGGTGTACCACCGCAGTGCTTACACCGTCGCCGAGTTCCTTTGAGCGTTTCCCGGCATTGCGGGTGACATCGGCGCTGCTTTGGCGTACTAGTCCCTTAGCGAATACCACACCGTCGGGGCCAGCGATCTCGGCGGCGTCGCCAATTTCGAATACCCCAGCGACAGCGGTTACGCCTGCAGCTAGAAGCGAGCGGCCAGACGAGCGCAGCGCTTCGGCTGCTCCCTGGTCAACTTCGATCCGACCTTTCGATCCCACGGCGAAAGCGATCCATAGCTTGCGCGCACCAAGCTGTTTGCTTCGGGGCACTACCACAGTGCCCACCCCGCTACCGCTAGCGATCGCGTCGATCAGCACGTCGGGACGTTCAGCATCAGCGATAACGGTACGTACCCCCGACCATGATGCGATCTTGGCGGCAGCAATCTTTGATGCCATTCCACCACTGCCTCGCACAGTTCCAGATGCTCCTGCGGCCGCCTCTAATTGCTGGTCGAACTCGACGATTTCCTCGATTAGCGATGCTGAAGGGTCGAGTCGAGGGTCGGCGGTCAGCACGCCTGGCATGTCGGTGAGCAGCACGAGGTCATCCGCGCCGACGAGGTGAGCGACAAGTGCGGCGATCCTGTCGTTGTCGCCAAAGCGGATTTCGTCGTCGGCAATGGCATCGTTCTCGTTGATAATCGGCACCACTGCAAGTTCGAGCAGGCGAGAGAGTGTGCTTCTGGCGTGAAGGTACTGCGATCGTATGGTGAAATCGAGTGGCGCTAAGAGCGCTTGGCCGATCACGATGCCCTGTTCGCTAAACGCCTCCTTGTAGACCCTCATTAGGTTGAGCTGGCCCACGGCGGAAACGGCCTGCAGAGTTATCGAGTCGCTGGGCCGCTCGATCCCGCTTAGACCAAGTTCCGGTAGGCCGGCGGCAATCGCTCCGGAGGTGACAACAACCACCCGATGACCCAACGAACGAAGCTCTGCTACTTCCGTACTCAGCTTGAAGATCGCCGCACTCTGAATTATCCCTTCGTCGTCGGTTAGCGACGAAGTTCCGATCTTGGCGACAATTGTCCGAGCGCTACTAGGCATCGTCTTCGACGTACTCAAACGACATCTCCCCAATGTGCACTGTGTCGCCTTCGCGCGCTCCCGCTCGGCGAAGCGCACGGTTAACGCCCGCAGCCTTTAGCTTCTCTCGCACGTACTCAAGCGCATCGAGGTTGGTTAAGTCGTTGACCGCAATCGAGCGTTCCGCAGCTCGACCGATTACGCGGTAGCTATCGACTGCCAGCTTTTCTACCGAAACTGCATCGCCGACCGGGCGGTGAATCACAGTGGTGGTTGGCTCGACCTCGTCATCGCGAGCGGCGACAACCATAGTGCCGAGTAGACGGGTGAGTTCAGGCAAAGCTTCGCCCGTAACCGCCGATATCCGCAGACCTTCAAACTCGACATCGGGGTGCGCTACATCGCAGCGCGAGCCAACGACGAGCCGCGGCCGATCGAGCAAATCTGGTTGATAGTTGCCAAGCTCGCGCAACAGAATAGCTAGCTGATCGTCGGGGCTCATCTCGTCGTATGGAGCTAAGTCGAGCATCACCAACAGGACCCGTGCACGTTCAACGTGCCGCAAAAACTGGTGGCCTAGCCCCTTTCCTTCACTCGCACCCTCGATCAGGCCGGGAATATCGGCCACCACCATCTCGAACCCGTCGTCGACTCGCACAACTCCTAGGTTTGGTTCGAGGGTCGTGAATTGGTAGTCGGCGATCTTGGGTTTGGCTGCCGAGATGCGAGAGATGAGGGTGCTCTTGCCCACGTTGGGCAGCCCAATGATGGCTACGTCGGCCATTAGTCGTAGCTCTAGGCGGTACCAGACCTCCTCTCCTACCTCGCCCTGTTCGGCCCAGGTCGGAGCGCGGCGCCTGTTGGAGAGGAACCGGGCGTTGCCCTTGCCGCCTTCTCCCCCACGGCCAGCCATCCAACGATCGCCTTGCTGGAGCAGGTCGGCGAGCACATTGCCGTCTTGGTCTTTGACCACTGTGCCCTCGGGAACAAGCACCTCGGTGCTCTCGCCAGCTTTACCGTGCTGCTTCTTACCCGACCCGTGGGTGCCGTTGTCGGCCCGCCGGAAGGGAAAGTCTCGAAAGCCCAGCAACGACGCAACGTTGTGGTCGGCCACTAGCCAAACATGGCCACCATCGCCGCCATCGCCGCCATCGGGGCCACCCTTTGAAACGTGCGCCTCGCGACGCATCGACACACAGCCGGCGCCGCCATCGCCAGCCTTTACGTGCAGGCCACTCTCATCAACAAATGAAGACATCGGCTCAAGGTTAGATTCTGATGGCGCTATGTCCTACCCGAGCACCCAAACCCAATCTCGGTGGAGTTATCTACAACCATGGTGGGCAACTCCACCGAGATTGGGGGAACTGGTCTAGCCGACTATTCGAACCGGGTCCCCGAGCACCGACACGGCCCATGTCGTGCCTTCACCGAACCCGGAGGGGGCGGTGTAGTCGATCGACCAATAGCAGTCGGTGCATGTGTAGCTGACCGGAAGTGGTATTTGAATTTCGAGCCACTTGTCGTTGTACTGATTCGCGGGGCTGCCGCCGTCAATCCTCGTGATGGCGGTACAAGTTGATTGATCATCTACAGGTACCAAATTCGGGGGAGCCTGATCCTCCGGATCCCAATCACGCATTACACAGTTGGCTGGGGTTGCACCATTCGGGTCGCGCACGGTGAGGGTGATGTCGCCCGAACCATCACCTGGGTCGAACAAACGCAGCGAGAGTGTCTTACCAGCATGTACGGGATCGATCTCGGCGATCTCAAACCTTGTGACACCGCTGCGTGACGCGATCGACATGAAGTCGAGCGCATACACTTTCGGTTGAACCCCGGGGGTTAACTCGCTGGGTGGGGTGAAGCCGTAGTACGCGCGAACCGAGTACGCATTCGTTTTGCCGCCGTGGTTACCGGCTCCCGGGAATCCGTAGGTCTGCACCTGGAGCGGATAGATATCAGCAAACGTAGGGGTGAAGGTGCAATGAACCTTCCATTCGTCGGCGTAGTCGCCGTCTCCGAGCACGGCTCTGTCAGTACCGTAGCCATAGATAGTTGTACAGCCAGCTACCTCGGTCCCGGGGTGAAGCGGCGTGGTCAGCACCGAGCCATCGGCTTCGAACAAGCTGAACTTGGTATTGATCTCGCTGTCATCGCCCCAAGCATCGCGTTCGTCCCAAGCTGCGCCATTGCGAACACCAGTGTTGGTATTAGTGGGATTGCCCGAGCCATCGAGCCACCGCGGTTGGTTATCAAACCAGCCCGGCGAGAAAATCTCTACTGTTACTGGCTGGTCCTTCACCGGCACGTCAATCGCAAGTGTGTAACCGTCTGGATCGAACCCTGTGTTGGTCGCGGCCGTAGGATCGGCACTGACATCACAAGGGGCACCTCCCAGTCCAAGACAGGCTGCAGCTTTGTAATCACCGTGGTGGTGAGGGCGTTGCGGACCAACGATTCTCAGCCAATAGCCAGCCTGGGGCACGCCATTGCACTCGTTGGTGTTGTTTGAACCGGAAACGTTGCACTGGATTCCGAGCGTGTGACCGCTGCTGCCAATCGGAACCGGCTTTACAAACTCCGAGATTGCTTGACGGGTAATGTCTACGTTGTCGATGAACATCTCACCGAAGAAAATCGGGGCGGTATTGTCGGTAAGCACTACGCGGAGCTGAAAATCGTTACCGGGGACTGCTTCGACTCTGAGATCCCAGCGTGGCGGCGTGCCGCCGTTGCCATCATCATAGACTTCGCCAAAATTGACGCCGTGCTTAGAAATGGTTTCGACGGCGACAGTTTCTGCCTTGTCGGCGTCGGGCATCCAGACCACCCCAGCTAGCGCGGCAGCATCAACCGCTCGCTGAACTTTGGTTGCCTGGGTATACCAAGCACCTACGTCGATCGCTAGCGCCATGAACCCAATCATCGGCACGAGCAGCAACGTCACCATCGCTATGACGTAGCCGCGATCGCCTGAAGTCCGATCGGTTGATGAATCCATCAGAGGGCTCCTATAGGTTCGATGCCCATCACCGTTGAATCCTCGAGCGTTACCGAGTCCCACGGGAGCAACCCGGTGGTGTAGTCATGTTTGATCTGCACCCAGACGCCGACATATTCGGTCTGAGGGTTAGGCGTGCGGCTTCGATTTACCGGACAGAAGTCCTTGTCCCAAGCCGTAACACCGCAGCCGTCAGTAAAGTCATGGTCTTCTTCGCCGAAGCGGACAATGATCTGAGCAGGGGTCATCGCAGCAATATCTATCATCTGTGAGGTGTCGTAGAAGTTGCATTCGGCCCCCGCAACCGAACTTGAGCGGGCGTCACCAAAGGCGTCGAAACAGTTGGCTGGAACGGTCTCGGTGCTGGTTGTACCGTTCGCGTTGAAGATGAGGACGCCTTCGATGTGATCAAGCCCGATGCTGCTGGAGCCAATCGCAGCCACGATCGACTTGAGTGTCTCAAAATCCGCCCGGCGGTGTTCGGCCAGGTTGCTCGACACTCGGGCACCCGACCTTGTCGTTGTGGTGAGGGTGATGTTGTCGTGGTAGGTAAAGCCGAACTCGGCAATTCCGAACACGAACATAAGCAGTAGGGGTAGGACCACGATTGCTTCGATGAGAACAGCTCCGCCATCGCCGCGACAGCGGCGTCTCTTAGTAGTGAGGTGCATCAGAATTCCTTCGGCTCGAGCCGCATAATCATTGATTCGGTAATTGTCATCGAATCGCCGAATAGCCCGGTTACCCATTTGTGCTCGAACTCGACCCAGACACCTACATAGTCGGTACCACCGGTGGCCGCGACATCCCGCAAAGTCGGGCACCAGTTCAGATCGAAATCTGGGTCATCACCAGCCGTATTGCCGAAATTGTTGCATCCGTAGCGCTCGGCGTCAGCCCATGTGTCCGGTGTCAGAATAATGCAGTTCTCCGGCCCGCTTAAAATGTCGGTTAGATCTGAGTTGACCAACGGATCATCGTGGCGAACCGTCTTACAGACATCGGGCACTACCGATAGCTCTTCGTTGGTGCCCCTGAACACGACCATTCGCTTCACTTCGCCACTGGTCGCCACCTTTGCGGTATTCGCCGCGATGGACGCTATTCGAAAGTCGGCGTCATAATCATCGCCATAGGCACTCGCTGTTCGAGCCGCGTCGCGGGTCATCTGGGTGACGGTGAGATAATTGCGAAACAGCATCCCGAACTCGAGAACGCTCAGCAAGATAAGCATCACCACTGGCGTGACGATGGCAGCCTCAACAATTGTTGCGGCACGATCAGAACGGCTGTGCGCGCGTTGACGGATTCTACGAAGTATCGACGGGCGGCCCATGCGGGTGGTATCGGCGCGATACCCGATTTCATTGAGTGAGCCATCTGGCCCATTCGTTCGGCCCCGGCGAGACATCATCCAGGAACCAGGCGGACCGGGTCACCGATAACCCGAACCTGCCAAACCGTGCGGTCGGTGGGAGTGGCGCTTGCTGGAAAGTTGTATTTGACCTTCCACCAGCAGCCGTTGCCGACCCCATCGGTGCACGTATAGGAAGTAAGTGGCACTTCGATAGTGAGCCACTGACCATTGAAGACATTCTCGGTACCGGCGGGAAGAGCATCGACGCGGGTAATAATCGTGCAATCGCCGAGAATTTGGGTGAGCGGATCGGCCGGCGGATCGGCGTCGGATTTGTACCCACAACCTTGTTGCGGATTGCCGCTTGGGGCGATCAGGGTTAGATCAAAGTCGCCTGATGAACCGTCGCCTGGGTCGAACATCCGGATCTGGAGAGTCTTGCCGGAGTGGCGCTGAGCAACTTCGGCTAAGAAGAACTCCGACACAGCTCCGGAACCGACATTGTTGAGGATAGACATCTCGCCAAGGCCATATAGGCGAGGCTGCTCAAGGCACAATGCGCAAGTGGTTCGTAGTGCGTAGCTGTTAAACCCCTGACCTTCGGAGTCCCAGCCGGCGGGGAATGAGCCAAACGCAGAACTGGAGGTATACACCCGGAGGGGGAAGATACCTGGACGGGTTGGCGTGATGACACAGATGGTCGCCCAGGTGTCCTTGTAGCCGCCGGTCTCCGCCTCAATTTCGAGTTTGCAACCGGGAAGCTGGGGATTGTTTCGGTAATCAAGAGTGGTGGAATCTAGGTCATAGAGCTGGTAGCCGGTGTCCGGCTTTCGGCCCAGATCGGCTCGCCAGACGAAATCACCAGTACTCTCAGCGATGCTCGAACGCTGGTAGAAGCCGCCGTCAAAGACCTCGACCGCCACCGGTAGGCCCACCTGGTCTGCTGTTACCTCCACGCCGTACCAGTAGCCTTCGGGCCTATAGCCAGGGTTGATATCGACACCCTGACACTTGATTCCAAGCGTAGGATTTGTGAACGGAGGGACGGTGTTGCAACCGGTCGCGTAGGGGTCGCCGTCCTCGTAGCGCGTGAACGGAGCCTGGATTGCCGCCCAGAATTGCGGATCACCCGCGGCGGGGACAGGCTGGGTGTTACCGAAACTGTTTAGTGGGCTACCCATCGGCACTGGCAGCACGAACTCGGCGGACGAGAACCGCACGATCTCAACATTGCTGAGAAAGATAGACGAGAAGAACACGTCCACGTCACGGTCAAAGATAGTTACTCGGAGCTGCTGACCGCCGAGGTCTTCGACAATGATCTCGATGTCAGGGTCGGTCGTTGGGTCGAATCCGTTTTCCTTCGCAACCGCGATCGCGGTCGATTCGGCCAAACCGGAATCGGGTTGATGGATCACACCAGCAAGCGCTGCAGCATCGGAGGCTCGCTGGATCTTGGCGGCGCGTACGTAGAAGCTGCCCACGTCGACAGCCAGACCCACCATCGCGACCATTGGGAGAAGTAGAAAAGCTACGAAGATCAGCGCATAGCCACGATCGCCTTTGCTACGCGACGCCATTAGTTGACCTCCGGTTCGAGTTGCATCACGGTGATGTCACTGATCGTGCGGGAGGAGCTACCAAAGACAAATCCCGTGAGATGCTGGTGACGGATCGAAACGTAGACCCCAACCGAGTCAAAGCCACTCGCGAAGCTGTTTAACCTCGACGTGGGGCACCAACTTGAATCGGGCTCTGCAACATCACAGAAGCCTGGGTTCGCCGAATCGAAGTCTGCTACGACGACTGGATCATCGAGAATCGTACCGACATACACGTTGCACACGCCAGGCTTACTTATAGATAGATTGAGGCAATCGGGGTCGATGTCGCCCGCATCATTGATTGGTTTGAAGACTACGATTCGTTCGATCTCAGCGTCGGGCGGCAGTTCGCTCAGCCCGGATTGGGCGCCCGCCACCGCGCGGAAGTCGGCGAGCCGGTCATCGCCAGAGTTGGCGACTGCTCGAGCTCCCAATTGTGCTGCACTGCCAACGGTGAGCGAGTTGCGCCAGATCAGTGAGAAGTCGACGATGGCGAAAATCATCAAGACGACGACAGGAACGGCCAGCACAAACTCGACCATGACCGCGCCGCGTTCACGTCGACGCTGCGGTACCGAGGCATTTCGACGGGGGGTCATATTCCTGTCGGTTCGATTCGGTAGACGGTCTTGGTGGTTAGATCCAATGAGTCGCCAAACATGCCGGTGATGTAGTTGTGCTCAACCAACATCCAGACACCGATGTAGGTAGGAGAGGAATCCGACGAAAGGCGGCTGTTTCCGCACCAAGCCGGGTCGGGGGCACCATCACACTCGAACTTTGCAGCGTCGTATACGTCCCAGTCGCTCGGCTCATAGACGTTGCATTGACCGGGCTGAGAAAAGCCGTTCTTACATTGGTCGAAGTTGACTGGTAGACCGTTCACAGTTCCGCCAGCATTAAACACGACGATTCGCTTGATCGAGCCCTCGGGTAGTGCGGCCGAAGTTCGCTTCATCGACTGAAGGACAAACCAATCCGAACGAGGGTCATTGGCAGCGATACTTGCTGATCGTGCGCCAGCACCGACCGATGCTGTGGTGCCGAGATAGTCCCGAAACAACATACCCATCTCGAAGACACCAAAGACGAGCAGTAGCAGCAGCGGTGTGACGATTGCGGCCTCGACTAGTACCGCCCCGCGGTCGCGGCAATCGGCGCGGCCGCCGAGATCGCGGCGGCGCCTTGCGGGCGTAGATTTGGGGGAAGGCGAAAGCTGGTGAGTCACGGCAAGAGTGACC
>CBERPN010000162.1:0-9441 GCA_965524675.1 uncultured bacterium | reverse complement strand
GTGAAGCTCTCGGCGATCTCGCCAAGGGCTATCTCTAACGAGCTGGCAGCGTGGACGGTGACAGTCGTGGTGTCGTCGTTCGAGCAGCTCGCCATGGCAATTGCCAAACCCATCACGGCGAGGAAAACCTGTGCTTTCACCGGTCGGGTCGCTCGATGATCACGTTTGTTGCTTTGACCGCAGCGACGGCGAGAACTCCCGGTGCCAACCCAAGGTCGCGGACGGCCTCGGACGAGATTAGCGAGACGATGCGGTTCTTTCCCGATTGGATCTCGACCTGAGCCATGACGGTATCGGTGGTGACTTTTGTTACAAGCCCCACGAAGCGGTTACGAGCCGACAACTCAGCGCTGGATGCGTCGCGATCGGCATCGGCGAGCTCGACCGCGAATCGCGCAAGCTCAGGTCCGCTGATTCGCCTTTGGCCACCCTCGCTGCGGTCGGTGCTGAGTCGACCTTCGTCGGCCCAACGACGTAGTGTGTCGACACCCACACCCAACAGGGCGGCAGCTTCTCCTAAACGAAACTCGGTCATTCAGTAGTTTCGGTCGAAATAGTTTGCAAACGCAAGCTAAAAGAGTGATTTATGCGGCTCGTTGTTCTCGTAGGGCTTACTGCTCGGGGAGAGCGATGTGGTGTCTCATCGGTTCAACTCTTGGCGTAAAAGGTGGGATATATGGCATTGACGCCAGCCGTGGAGTTCGATTCACTTAACTTGTATGCGAACGATTGTCTTGTTGATGTTCGAGGGCTTCCAACCACTCGACCTCGCTGGCCCGCACGAGGTCTTTGCGGGAGCGAACGTTGCGCTGGACCGACTCGACCGACTAGGCGAGCGATACCGGCTCACCACTGTGGCCCTCGAACCCGAACGGCCGGTCTACTCAGAGAGTGGCTTAGCCATGATGGCCGACACGGGTTTTACCTCGATAGCCGAGATCGACACGTTACTCATTCCGGGCGGCGATGGCGTTCACAACGCTGCAGAAGATGACGAGACGATCGCCTGGCTCGCTACGACAGCACAGTCGGCCCGTCGGGTGGCAGCGGTTTGTACCGGCACGTTCCTGGCGGCCCGCGCTGGCCTTTGCGATGGGCACAAGGTAACCACCCATTGGGCGAGTGCCGGCCGCTTGGCAACACAGTATCCAGGGCTCGATGTCGACCCGGATTCGATCTATGTCCGCGACGAAGAGCTCTGGACATCGGCAGGGGTTACCGCGGGTATCGACCTGGCGCTCGCATTGGTCGATCAAGACTGTGGCGCCGATATCGCCCAACTCGTAGCCCGCCATCTCGTGGTGTACCTACGACGACCCGGCGGCCAGACCCAATACGCTGCTCCCGTCTGGGCGGACGCCACCGAACTCATGCCAATTCGGACCGCATGCGACCTGGTGCACTCAACTCCTGAGGCCGATCACAGCGTAGCGATCCTCGCCCAAAGAGTTGGTCTGTCAACGCGACACTTCACGCGGCTCTTCAAGGGCGAAATTGGTGAATCGCCCGCCCGATACATCGAGCGTGTCCGTACCGAGGCGGCCCGATCGCTGCTCGAAACCGAATCGATCGGCCTCGAACAGGTTGCCTTGCGTTCTGGTTTTGGTAGCGCCGAAACGCTTCGTAGAGCGTTTCACCGTCGACTTGGCGTCTCGCCTGCCGCATACCGACGCCAGTTCAGCACCGTTTCTTGATCGCAAATACCAGAAAGTGCCATCTATGCAAATCGCAATAGCCCTATTCGACCGGCTCACTGCCTTAGACGCAGTTGGCCCCTACGAGGTTCTGCAACGTCTCCCCGGGGCAACGGTTACCTTTGTCGCCGAGCGACGCGGCGAGTTCCGGACCGAGAACGGTTTCTTAGGCTTGACCGCCGACGCCACCTTCGGCGATGTTCCCAAGCCCGACGTGATAGTTGTGCCAGGTGGAATCGGCACCCGCTCGATCATCGAATCGCACCCGATCCTCGAGTGGCTGCGGGCGACCCACGAATCGACTCGGTTCACTACATCAGTGTGCACCGGATCGATTGTTCTGGGTGCCGCCGGGCTGTTGCATGGCCTGACCGCTACCACCCATTGGAGCGCCTACGCTGATCTCGAAAATACCGGTGCCGTCGTCGCTGGCGATCAGCGGGTGGTCGAGCATCTCGATAGGCGCATCATCACTGCGGCAGGAGTGTCGTCGGGGATGGACATGGCGCTGCGTCTGTCGGAGTTGTTGGTGGACGATGTGGCTGCCAAGGCAATGCAGCTGATGATCGAGTACGACCCACAGCCGCCATTCGATGCTGGCTCGGTTGCCAAAGCTGGCGACCAGGTGATGGAAAGAGTCATCGAGTACGCCGCCGACAAAGACTAAGCCAACCCTCCCCCGAAATTGCGCTGAAAAACCTGGACTATCCTGGAAAATCAGCGCAATTTCGGTGCTTCATCGTCAGGGGAGCTGCCACCGTCGAGAACATCGAGAGTGCCATCAGGGTGTAGAGCAGATCAGCACTTGCCCTAAAGGTCAGATGCGAGTCGATCAGCATCAGCAGACTCACGGCGACAAAGCCGACAAAGGTTCCGACCGCGGCCGCTGCGACCCACGGGTCGGCTCGGCGAACCTGTTGCCACGAGGCTTGGATCGCGGTGATCTGAAGGGCAACGGCGGCGAATAGCAAGAAGACTCCACCAATCCACAGCATCGCTAGGTAGCCACTTTCTAGGAACACCAATCCGGTGACGATGTCCAGATTCTCGGTGGAGGTTACCGGCCGAACGCCCCAGAGCCAGTTGTCGTCGGTAAGCAGTTCAGGCAGGAAGAACTCGTTGAGGTTGTCGACTCGATCAGCCCAACTTCGAGGTAGCTCATCAAAGCCACGAAACTCATCTAGACGCTTGCTAAAAACCGGCCAAAGGGCCAACAGACCTGCTCCACCAACCAGCGGAATCACACCAAGGTATCGAGATCTCCGGTTGGCGACTAGACCAACGACGAGCGCTAGGCCACAGGCGATGAGGGTCGACAGTTGGCCGGTGGCCATTGCAGCCAGGAAGTAGACGCCGGCGGCCCCGGCGAAGATGAGCGACCGCTTTAGGTTTTGCCGGCTTGGATCGTGGCGGTTGGCGAGGTCACGAAACAGAAGTGACAGAGCTACCGCCAACAGCATCGAGAGGTACATGCCGGCCATGATGGCGTTGCCGATTGTCGTGGTTGTTTTGCCGACGACAAAGTGCTCGGTTTGTTCGGCGCCGAAACGCAGCAGCAGGTCGTTGACCCTCACCAGAACAACGGTTTGCACGAGCGCGACCACCGAAACCAACAAGCCAGCCGTGCCCATGACGATAATGGTTCGCCGAAGTTCGATCGCTTTGGTAACAGCGACTCGAACGACCATATAGAGCAGGAAGAATCTAGGGAACACCAACAATTGCCCTACACCCACCCCTGTGATGTCGCGACCTCGTCCGATCATCATGATTGCGGGCAGTAGCGACCCGGCTATGGCGAGGACAGCGAAGACGATGTCGACACGGTGAGGTCGCAGCACCACCCGGTGGCCGAGTGCGTGCCCAACTAGGAAACGCACTCCGATCCCGGCGAGAACCGCGAAGAGAATAGCTTCGTGGATACGTAGGCCGGGAACGACGAAACCGCGTTCTTGAGCCGCGACGAGTGGCGTTAGAGCGACCAACGAGTAAACGCCGACCATTGGTCGACATGCCACGGCGGCGATGAACACAAGTCCGATAAACCCGACGAACGCAAGGTTGCCGCCGATTGCGAGCGCAGTACCCAACAACAGCGCTAGTCCGATGAATCCGACGGCTAGGCCGTGCTCAGATCGATCGAAACCCTCAACGCTGATCGAAGCGGTCATGTGGTGTGTCGGCTCTCAGTCGAAAAGCGACGTACCCGGACGACGCAGGACTACTAACGCGGCGCCAGCCAAGATCAATCCTGCGAGCAGGCCGAGAGCCGCGGTGCGAACCGGCCGGGGCTCTACCGGGGAGTCACTGACAAATGCACTTCCGCTTGCGGTAGCAACTACAACCGGTGTTTCTGGGCGAAGCTGATTCCACACGATGACTTGGACCTCGAGATCGGTAAGAACTCGGTCGTAGTCGGCCTCGGCTTGAAGCTGGGCTTCGACATCGCCACTCGACACCGCTGCCGCGAGACGTGCTCGAACCTCGAGGCGCTCCTGCTCTAGCTGGTCGAGCACGCTCTGGGACTCGGCGAGGCCGGGGATGTCTTGTTCCAAGCTGACGCTTTGAAGATAGGCGTCGAGATAATCTTGGGTGATTTTGAGAGCGGCGTCGCGATCCTCATCGAGGATAATGATTCGCAGCACCGTGCTGTCCTCGCGAACACCCGTCTGCACCATGTCGACATCGAGGCGATCTGCAATTTGCTGGGCAGACAAGCCATTGGCATCTCCGACCTCTTCGGCAAGGGCGCGGGCTTCGGCCCTTAGCTCTTGGCTAGCGAGCAACCTATCGGTGACCCCGAACGAGGGATTCTCGATACGGTGAAAGACGTCGGCCTGTCCCTGGTATAGCTCGGAGCGCAGTGAGCTCAGGATGAAACCCACAAGTGCGGGCACGACGATGAGCGCGCCGAGCAGCGGAACCAGTGTCCGGGTGGGAAGGCGCCACGCATTGGCGGTCTCGGGCATGTGATACGAGAGTACCCACTCACAGGCCGTTGTCTAGGCTCTTGGTCCATTCGGACTACGAACTCGGGCGAAAGCTGGAGGCTACCGGGTGGCGCCGAGCCAGGCTTGGTGCAGCTTTGAGTAGCGGCCGTTGGCTTTCACCAGCTCGTCGTGGTGGCCCTGCTCGACTATTCGGCCGTCGTCGAATACCAAGATGATGTCGGCGCTTTCGGCGGTGGAAAGGCGGTGAGCCACACTCACAACTGTGCGGCTGCTGGCCAGCACGCCGATAGCTTTCGACAATGCCCGGTCGGTTTCGGGGTCGACCGCCGAAGTCGCTTCATCGAGCACCAGTAGACCGGGGTCGGCCAGGGCCGCTCGGGCGAGGGCGACAAGTTGGCGTTCGCCGACCGAGAGGCTCTCGCCGCGTTGACCAACCCTGGTATCGAGGCCTTGGGGAAGCCGCGCTACCCACGATGTCAGATCCAACCGTTCGATTGATGCCAAGATCTGGTCGTCGCTGGCGCCGGTTCGGCCGTAGCGAATGTTTTCGCGCACAGTCGTGTCGAATAGGAATCCGTCTTGGGGCACCATTCGTACCGATGCCAGCCGGGACTCATGAGAGACCGACGTCAGCGGCGTCTCGGCGAGGTACAGAGTGCCTTGGGTCGGATCGGCTAGACGACACAACAGGTTGGCAAAGGTGGTTTTACCCGAACCGGTCTCGCCCACTATCGCTACAGAGGATCCGGCGGGCAGCACAACCGATACATCGCGCAGCACCGGCTCGCTATTGCGGTAGGCGAACCACAGTTCGTCGGCGTGAACGGACAGGGGGCCGCTCGGCAGGTCACGGCCGCTGGTTGTTTCGGAGACGTCTGGTTCTTGATCGAGAAGGCCGAGGATTTTGTCCCAACCTGCGGCCGCCTCCTGGGAATCACCGAGAGTTTCGCCCAACTCTGCGAATGGCTCGTGCAACAAGGTGGTGAGAAACAGACACGCGATGAGTTCGCCCGAGCTGATGCCCCACTCGACTCGCTGGGTCACGCCGGCTACAAGCACCGCGGCCAATGCGATCGCACCGAAGACATCGCCAACCACAGAAACGGTGGCCTGGTATCCGTTGGTTAGAAGCGCAGCCCGATAGCGATGCTGATTTGACTGCTGCAGAACACTTAGTGCGCGATCCTCGGCCCCGTATGACCGGATTACCGCCGCGCCGGTGATCGTCTCGCTAAAACCTGACAGAAGCGTCGAGACCGAGGTTCGAAGTTCGCGATGAGCGCGGAACTGGCGTCGTTGGATAAAGCGCAGTATCGGCATCACCGGCAGATAGCAGATGAAAGCGATGATGGCGAGCTGCCAGGAGTAGGCAGCGAGCACCACGAATGATCCAACGATGATCATCGGTTGAATTATCCAGCTCAGCATGCCCCAGGTTGCGAACCTTGCAAGCGCTTCTGCGTCGCTGGTAACCCGAGCTAGCAGAGTGCCGCGCTGAGTTTGGTTGTGATCGGCGATAGAGAGGTCATGGATATGACGAAAGGTTCGAGTCCGCAATCCGGCGATGGCCAATTCGGCTCGTTGGATGAGCAACCTCTGCGAGTACCAAGACAACAACGCGGCCATTATCACCACAATCAACACGATGACTGCTCCGACGAGCACCACCGAGGGTTTCGTGCCGTCGGGCCCGAGTACCCCTTGATCGAGAGATCTTTGAATCAGCACCGGGATGATCAGTCGGCCCGCTGCTACCGACATACCCAAGAAGACCACAACGAGCCAGCCGCTTCGTAGCTCTGGAGTGACGAGCAGTCCTCGCCGAAGCACGGCTAGGGCTCCCACCGGTGCTACTTCGGTGCCGTCGATCGGCTGTTGTGATGTGGTCATGCCTCGGCCTCTTCGTATGCTGATACCAGGCGGGCATAGTGATCGTTGGAGAGCAAACTGGCGTGGCTGTCGAGTCCGGCTACTTTGCCATCGCGTAAAAACAAGACTCGGTCGGCCAGTCGAATTGTCGATAGACGTTGTGCGACGATCACCATCGTGGCTTCAAAGTCGCTGCGTAGCCGGTCGAGAATACGCTGCTCGACAACGGTATCGACCGCGCTCGTGGCATCGTCGAGAACGATCAATCGCGGTCGCCGGACCAGAGCGCGGGTTAGTGCCACACGTTGTCGTTGACCGCCCGACAGGGTGACCCCTCGCTCGCCGACGACGGTATCGACGCCGCTTGGCATCTCGGAGATGAAGTCACTGGCCTGTGCGGTTTCGAGCGCTCTCGACAGTTCGCTAGCAGATACCTCTCGGTTGAGCTCTATGTTTGCCCGGATTGTATCTGCGAACAGGTACGGCTCTTGAAACACATAGGCAAGCGCTGTCGATCGTTCTTGGGGGTCGATATTGTTGAGGACGGTTTCGCCTAGCAATATTTGCCCGGTGGTTACGGGAACCAACCCGGCTATCAGTGTCGCCAGTGTCGACTTCCCAGCGCCCGACGAACCGACAACCGCTAGAACTTCGCCCGGTGCAATGACGACATCGATATTGCTTAGCACGTTGAATCCGTCGGGGTAGCTGAACGAGACATCGTCGATGGTGACTCCAAGTGGGCCAGCAGCTGGGCTAATACCAGCGCTGGGTGGTTCAGCCAACGGCAAGTCGAGCACCTTACGGATCCGAGAATGGGCTACCAGCGACGGTGGAAGGCTCTCGAGGAAGAATCCGAAGACTCGCATCGGGAACGCCAGCACTGTGAACAGCGAAGCGACCTGAACCAACTCGCCCGGCGTTACGGCCCCAGCATCGACCCGGTAGACACCGACCACGATCACGAACACGATTCCGATGCTGGGAAGCGCTCCGAGAGCAGCATCAAAGCCGGCCCTTAGGAATCCAACTTCGACCCGGTCACTCCGCAGCTGGCCGACCGCTTCGCCGAAACGTTCGACCTCGGCTTCGGTACGGCCTAGCGTCTTCACCACCAAAGCTCCGTCGATACTTTCATGCGCGATTGTCGAAACCCACCCGACACTGGCCTGAACCCGAGCAGCTGGGTCTTCGATCTTGCGGCTGTAAATTCGGTTCAGTACCCCCATTGCGGGAAAGATCAAGAAACCGACCAAGGCGAGTGGTGGGTCGACGATGATCAGCGAGATAGCGGAAAAGAACACCAGCAATGTGACACCGACGCTAAATGGCAGCGGGTGCAACACATGGCTGGCGACCGTCGTATCGCTATCGGCATGCGCGAGCAGTTCGCCGGCCGGGGTGCCTTGATGCCAACTCATCGGAAGGCGTACATAATGGGTAGCCAGATCACCGCGGAACCCGCGCTGAACCCGCTCGGAAGTCATGGCGGCAAAGAATCGTCGGGTTACCACACCGGCAGCTCGCAGGACGGCAATAGCAGCGATCGCCGCAACCGCGCCGAGCAGTGCGTCGCTTGTTGGGTCGACGCCGGTCTCGAAGCTCTTGATAACCACATCGTCGGTGATGCGTCCGAGTACGACGGTAGCGCCGACTGTTCCGGCCGCGAACACTGCCGCTCCGGTGACCGCGAATGTAAAAGGCAGAGGGTGACCGGCGACCATTGAGCCAACATGTCTGAGGCCGCGGCGAAGCGTCGATCTATCTTGCATAGCGCGGCCCTCCGTTCAGTGCGCCGAGTGCTACGAGACTATCGAGCTGGCGACGAAACCTTCAGCGAATTAGACCGAACTCACACCGAATATTCGTGGGGAACAGGGCTCTCACCCATGTCCCAGAAGATTCCGCCCATCATCTGAAGCCCCTCGGCTAGCACTTCTACCAAGGCGTGCTCGTCGGGGGCATGTTGCGAGCAGGCGGAGTATGAATGCGGAACCCAGATCGTCGCCAAACCGAGGGTATGGGCGAAGACATCGTTTGGTAGCGAGCCGCCAAGGTTGGGTAGCAACGCGGGGCGAATACCGAGTGACCGTTCGACCGAGTCCGCGACCCACTTCACCCACGGGTGGTCGGGGTCCATGCGGGTAGCCGCCCAGCTAACGCCCTCGTATGTTTCGCTGACCTCGATCTGCCCGAAACCGTTGTCGTCCAAGTGTCTGCGAATCGCTGGCAGAAAAGTCTTCGGGTCGGTGTCGACGGTGTAGCGGATCTGACATGCTGCTGTGGCCCTTGGCGGAATGGCGTTGACCGGGTTGTCGGGATTACCGGTGCGAAATGCCAAGATCTCAAAGGTGTTCCACCCAAACACCTTTTCGGCGGTGGTGAGCCCGGGTTCGCCCCAGCCATGATCGATGGTCGGGCCCGTGGTGGGTTCGAACTCGCAATCGGCCAACGCTTTCTTAACCGATGTTGGGATCGAGTCTGGAACAAGGTCGCGCAGCAGTACCTTGCCGTGGCTATCGACGATGCTGGCGAGCGCGTTCGCCATGACGATCCCGGGGTTGGCAAGCAGGCCGCCCCAGTTGCCCGAGTGGTGCCCTCCGTCGCGCAACTCAAGGCTGAAATCGAAGTTGATGGCGCCGCGTGTTCCCAGGTAAAGGGTGGGTCGCGAAGCGTCCAACCTGGGGCCATCTGACGCGATGAGAACATCGGCTGACAGCAATTCGAGATTCTGTTCGCAGAACTCCTTCAGCCCGGGAGAGCCGATCTCTTCGCTGGTTTCAAGCATTATTGTCGAGTTGAATCCAAGCTGGCCGCGAACATCGATTACGGCGGCGAGGGCGGCGAGGTTTACCGAGTGTTGGCCCTTGTTGTCGGCTGTGCCTCGGCCGTAGAGTCGATCGCCTACTCGTTTGAGCTTCCACGGG
>CBERPN010000161.1:0-9468 GCA_965524675.1 uncultured bacterium | reverse complement strand
TCCTCATTGGCGCTGCGTTAGATCTCACGTCGAATATGGCCCCATTCGATGGGCCAGCCCTCGCGGCCGCCCAAATAACTATCGATCAAATCAACGAAGCTGGCGGCGTGAACGGTCGTCAGTTGCAACTGGAATTCATCGATACCGCACTCGATCCTGACCAAACCAAGCAGGCGGCGGTCGATCTGCTTGCCCAAGGTGCTGAGATCCTCATCACGACCTGCGATGTCGACTTCGCCACCCCAGCTGTTCAAGAGGGGATCAACGCCGGTGTGCTCACCGTTGCCCCTTGCATTGGCACCGATCAGATGGGTCCAGCGCGCTTCGGCGATGCTGGTCGCCTGGCATTCACATTTGGTAATCTGGCCCAAGACGAAGGAGCGGTGCTCGCAGAGTGGGCATTCGATCAGGGGTGGACAACCGCAATAGTTGTGCCCGACAACTTACTGGCCTATTTCCAAGATGTATGTAATGCCTTCACAACGCGCTGGGAAGAGCTCGGCGGAACAGTTGTGGCCACCGAGGGATTCGCCTCCTTCGATGGTTCGGTGTCCAACATCCCCACGGCAGTAGGTAATGCGGGTGAAGCCGACGTGATCGCACTCTGTACATTCCCACCAGACATTGCCACCGCTGTAGGCGGCATTCGCGACATCGGAAACGACACACCCATCGTCAGCCCATGGTCTGGTGATGGAACTTTTTGGAGTGCAGCCGACCTAACCGGCTTCACCTTTTCAACATTCGCCTCGGTCTTTGGCGATGATCCCAACTCTGAAGTTGAGGCGTTCGTTGCTGAAATGGGCGCCCGAGATTCGGCGCCGGGTACAGGCGGCTTCATTACTGGTGCCGCGATGATCGAGTCTCTCGCTGCCGCCATCGAAGCGACCGGTGGCACGGATGGATCGGCGTTAGCGGACTACTTCGAGGGGCTGACCGGACTCGATACGATCTCCGGAAAGATCAGCTTTTCACCCGATCTCCACACCGTGTTTGGACGGGAGTATCGCATCATGACCTTCGAGAACGGAAGCCCAGTCTTTCAAGAGCTGCGCGCGGCCACCTCGCCAGCCGACATCGGCTAGTTAGCCCGTCGCTCCAATTGTGAGCAGTAACAATGAGTGCCTTGAGGCACGAAATATCACCCGATCATTCGAGGGCGTAGCAGCTCTTAGCGACGTCTCGCTGGAACTCGGGCGTCACGAAGTGATTGGATTGCTCGGACCGAACGGAGCAGGAAAATCGACACTGGTCAACCTGCTATCCGGGTTCGATCGCCCGGACAGTGGTCAGATCCTGCTCGACGGAGTTGAACTCAATGATTGGTCTCCGGCACGGCGAGGTCGCGCCGGGTTGGGCCGTACCTTTCAGCATGGTCACTCCTTCGCTGGTCTAACCGTGGCTGAGAACATTGAGGTGTCCGCTCTGGGTGTGAGGATCAAGCCAGCGGTTGCCCGGGCTCAGGCTGATGAACTCATGGAATTGCTGGGCCTGTCGCATCGACGCCTTAACCTAGCCAGAAGCCTGCCGCACGGTGAGGAGCGTTTGTTGGGCGTCGCCAGAGCGCTGGCCACATCGCCGCGCTTCCTGTTGCTTGACGAGCCCGCGGCTGGCCTGAATGAGGACGAGGCGGTCGAATTCGGAGCCGTGGTTCGCATGGTCTGCGAAGAACGAAATATTGGGGTGTTACTGATCGATCACAATATTGGATTGGTGTTCGATGTCTGCGACCGTCTTCACGTTCTCGATCAGGGACAGACGCTTGCTACCGGCAGTTCGAAGGAAGTCAGTGACAACCCTGAAGTGATCACCGCCTATCTAGGTCAAGCATGACGACAGCGGTACTGTCGGTCCGCGACCTTTGGGTCCGGTACGGCAACGTACCAGCGGTGCGGGGAGTTAGTTTCGACGTGTTCCCCGGGGAGGTGGTCGCTCTTCTCGGCCCGAACGGTGCTGGGAAGTCATCGACACTCTCAGCGATCATGGGCAGGCTCGGGCGCCAGGAGGGGACGATCGAGTTTCAAGGTGACTCCATTGTGGGGCTGTCGCCCGACAAGGTGGCACGCCGCGGGATCTCGCTCGTCCCTGAGGGTCGTCATATCTTTGGCGATCTTACAGTCGACGAGAATCTACAGCTCGGAATGGTAAGCCGCGGCAGCCAGGTTGGCGCCGACGAAGACTTAGCGTGGGCACTTGAGCTGTTCCCAGTCTTGGACGATTTCATGGGGCGACAAGCTGGTTTGCTGTCGGGAGGACAACAACAGCAGTTGGCGATCGCTCGTGCCCTGGTCGCCCAACCTCAGTTGATGCTGCTCGACGAGCCATCCTTGGGGTTGGCACCGTCGGTAATCGATATTGTCTTTGGGGCGCTCGATAGCATTCGTGGCCGCGGTCGAACCATCGTCATCGTTGAACAGCGCGCCGCGCGGACGGCGGCTTTCGCCGACAGAAGTTTCGTGATTGCAAACGGTGAGATACGCCTGGCTATAAACCAGAATGATGAAGACACGGCAGAGGCAATCGCCGCGGTGTACTTCGGAGCCGAAGGTGCCGGCGAAGGGCGTGTGGATCGATGATATATCTACAGTATCTAATCGATGCCACAGCGATCGGCTCGTTGTACGCGTTGGTTGCGCTAGGGATCGGTTTGATATTTGGCGTCATGCGTCTGGTCAACTTCGCTCATGGCGAACTCCTCATGGCGGGCGGATACTCGTTGTTCGTCACAAGCGAATGGCCAACGGTCCTGTCGATCCTCATGGCGTTCGTCGTGGTTGTGGTTCTGGCGCTGATTCTAGAGCGCCTGGCATTCCGGCCCTTGCGCGGAGCAAGTCCGGCGACGATGTTGGTGATGACCTTTGCCATTAGCTTCCTGTTGAGGGCGGTCGCTCAAAAGAAGTGGAGCGCCCAAGGCAAGGCCGTCAATCAGTTGTCCGGCTTAAACAAGGCGTTCACCCTTGGTTCGCTAGACATTCGTTGGGTCACCGTCGTGGCAATCGTCGTTTCGTCCTCGCTATTGATAGCAACTCAAGCCTTCCTTACGCGTACAAATCTGGGTCTTCAGATGCGAGCGGCCGCTAGCGACTTCGGAACAGCTCAGATCCTGGGTGTTCGTGCTGACCGGGTGGTGGTAGGTACGTTTGTTCTCTCAGGAATTTTGGCTACAGCAGCGATGCTTTTGTTCTCGGTTCAGCGACCAGTGATCACTCCTGATTGGGGTCTTCAGATCGGCCTTGTGGCTCTGGTGGGAGTTGTGATCGGCGGATTAGATCGTTTGGGTCCGGCAACTCTTGGCGGATTCTTTGTAGGGTTTGCAAACAGTTGGTTGGCTAACTTGTTGCCTTCGGACAAGCGCATCTTTCTTGACTCAGCACTCTATGGCCTAGTAATTCTGGTGCTGCTGATCCGTCCCGCCGGCCTATTTCAGCGTCACGTGATTGCCGAGCGAGTCTGATGAGGGGTCGACAACGGTTCACCGAATTATTTGGACTGCTCGTTGTCATCATCGGCGTGGCGCTAGCGCAACTTCTGTTCAGTGAGACGATCAGACCGCAGTTTCAGCTGGCGATGGTAACAACGGCCATCGCTGTAAGTATTCACACCTTCAGTGGCAATAGCGGAGTTATCAGCTTCGGCAATATCAGTTTCGTGGCTGTCGGAGCGTTCTCCGCTGGGCTGATGAGTCTGGGTCCTGTCCAGAAGGCGAATATTTTCCCTGAGCTGTTCTCGGTAATTCAAAACAATCAGATCGGAAACTTCTGGTCGCTGGCACTTGCTACTGCCGTAGGGGCTATCTTCGCAGCCGTGGTTGGCATTCCCCTGATGCGGCTCAACGGTCTGGCTGCTGGTATCGCAACTCTGGCCGTGCTTGGGATGACGCGCAATGTTTTACGGAATTGGACCAGCATCGGGCCCGGTGCAAAGACGCTGCCAGGTGTTTCGGAGACGACCGGGGTTGTTCAGGCGACGGTCGGGCTAGTCCTTGCAGTCGTAGTTGGTCTCGCTTACCAACAGAGCCGGTTCGGCCGCCGTCTGCGGGCGACTCGCGAAGATCCAGCGGCGGCACAGTCGATCGGAATCAGTATCTATAGTGAGCGGCTCTTCGCTTTTGTGATCAGCGGCGCGCTCGGCGGATTTGCTGGTGGTCTGTATGTCCATTACCTGGGCTCGATCACGACTGAGCAGGTCTATCTCGAACTGACCTTTCTCACTCTGGCCATGCTGGTTATCGGCGGACTAGGCAGTATGTGGGGGGCGGTGCTGGGTGGGCTCCTAATCAGCGGTTTCAGTTCTTTCTTAGTCGAGGCACAAAAAGGCGTCGGCGTGTTCGGGTGGGAAGTACAGATACCCAGCGGTAGCCGTGACATCGTCCTTGGTATCTTGATGGTGCTGGTGCTCCTGATTCGGCCCGACGGGTTGTCGAAGGGGTACGAGTTGCAAGTAGGGCTACGTCGCTAAGTCTCGCTGGGAGCGTTGGTTGCAACCGAAAAATCGCATATTAGATGTGTACGGCACTTTTGTGCGCGATTTCGGCGGTTGGCTTTCGATAGGCGCGTTGGTCGAGTTGATGGCGCAGCTGGGTGTCGAATCTAGACCCGTGCGCGCCGCCACCTCGAGAATGAAGACGGGCAATCTACTGACGTCGGAGAAAGTGGAAGGCCAAGCCGGATACAAGCTCACTTCGTCCGCAAGTGAAATTCTGCGAGATGGCGACAGTCGAATCTTTCGAGATCCGTCAGATTCGCTCGACTCATGGTGGGTTATCGCTCTGTTTTCGGTACCGGAGGCGGAACGCAGTAAGCGCTATATCATCCGGTCGCGATTGGGTCGACTCGGCTTTGCGCAGGGACCTGAAGGTTCTTGGTTCGCGCCTGCCTGCGTTGTGCCTGAGACGCGCCGACTACTCGAACGCCACGATTTGAGTACTTATGTTTCGCTTTGGCGCGGAGACTATTTGGGGTTTGGTGAACTAGAGACCGTGGTAGCGCAGGCGTGGGATCTCTGCGCAATCCGTACCCGCTATGACGAGTTCATGATGCTGGCTGAAGCCATTGCTTTGTCGAGCAATCATGGTGATTGCAGCGAACGTCAGGCGTTCATCGACTACCTCAACCTCGTGGCAGCCTGGCGTCCTCTGCCGTACTTAGATCCAGGACTCCCCGACACGGTGACCCCATCAGACTGGCCTGCAGCTCTCTCGCGTGCGATGTTCACCGATCTGAATCAGGCGCTTCGGCCGCTCGCCATGAAGTATTTTGTCTCAATAGCGCTCCAAAGCGACATAGGTTGAACCGTGATACATGCACTGATCTAACGCACCTCAGCGAAAAAGTATTTGCGCTAACGGTTGCTGATCCAGGCAATGCCGTACGGGGCGAGTTGTAGGGAACGGGCCTCGGTGTCTAGCTCTTTGTCGGCTACTAGCTCGCGGCAGTTCTCGGCGGTGGCTAAGTTGAGATTGGTGAGCGACAGCATCTGGGGTTGATCGGTCACGTTGCATATCGCGAATAGGCTCTGGTTGCGATCCTCGCTCTGCCGCAATACCCCGAACAGAGTGTCCGATAGGTCGAGGGTCGACTGGGTTGCGTGAGGGTGAAAAGCTGGCTGTTCTCGCCGCAGTCGCAACAGAGCTGTCAGCTTGTCGAAAACCTGGGCACGCACAGACTCGGGTTGATCGAGCTCGACGCCGACAGCTTCATATGACAGGTTGGCACGATTGATTGCTCGATCTATTCCGGTCCTCGACACGGCATCGTGGTCGTTGGAAGTGCCGAGCAGGCTGTGAATGTAGAGCGCCGGAATGCCCTCTAACGCAAACATGATTGCGTGGGCGCAGACGAAGCGCTCTACCGAATGCGATGACTCTTGGCCGGGTAGCCCACTCAACAGGTCGAACAAAGAGACGTTCAGCTCGTAGGGCCGATCGCCGGACTCCGTCGAGTATAAGGAATGGCTGCCACCCCGATGGTGGGCAGCGTCGACCAGGTTGTCGATTTGGCTGGTGGTGAGGATCTGCTCGACTGGCCGCACGCCAAGGCCGTCGTGGCTGGCCAGAAAGTTGAGGTAGGTGCAGCCTTGAGGTGCGGGCGGCACGCTTTCGACCCATTCGCTAAGCGCGTCCGCCGATCCGGTGAGCAGTGTGTGGACAACCATGGGCGGCAGGCTGAAGTTGTAGATCGTGTGTGCTTCGTCGCCGTCGCCAAAATAGCTCAGGTTCTCATGATTGGGCACGTTTGTTTCGGTGATTAGAACAGTGCGTGGGGAGCGGACCGCAAGGAGGGTGCGAAACAGTTTCACGATTTCGTGAGTCTTGGGAAGATGTATGCACTTGGTGCCAAGCTCCTTCCATATGAAGGCAACCGCATCTAGTCGAAGCAAGCGAGCACCTGCATTGAGATAGCGATCGAGGATTCGCAAGTATTCGACGAGGACGTCGGGGTTTGAGAAGTCGACGTCGACTTGATCGGGGGAGAAGGTGCACCAGACATGCTTGGGCCCAGCTGCCGTGTCAACTTTGCTTAGCAAGGGTTGTGCCCTCGGCCGCACCACCGCGCTGTAGTCGGCATCGACATCGGCCTCGATGAAGAACTTCGACCCGGGAAGCTCGTCGGCGAGGAACTGCTGAAACCAGGGCGACTTGGCGGATGTGTGGTTGAGGATCAGGTCGACCATCAGATCAAAGTCTTCGGCTAGGGCCGTGATGTCGTCCCAATCGCCAAGTCGCGGATCGATGGCGTGGAAGTCGATAACCGAGAAGCCAAAGTCGCTGCTCGATGGGAAGAATGGCAGAACGTGCAGCGCCGAGACCGCCCCGGTAAGCCTTTCGTTCGCAAACTTGCCCAAGGTAAGAAGTGGGTGTTCATCAGCACGCACGAGGCTGTCGCCATAAGTGATGCAAACAGCGTCGGCTTCATCCCATGGCTGCGAGCTTTCACCGTCCTGATCTGGTTGTGCTGCTGTGATCCCTGCACCGATCGCGACAATGCAGGCCTCGGCGAGCGCGGCCGTGTCGTGATCTGGGTAGATCACGTCGAGGTGAGATCTGACGCGGTCGCGCATCAGAGACTTGGCGATTTAATAGCGGGCACAGAAGTCCACAGCTTACAACCGACAGCCAAACGGCCCGCCACTAGGATCGCCCCTAGAGGGGCGATCCTGCCGCTGCAATTATGGCTGGTGACAAAGATTCTTCAACCGATGAAGTCGGTGTTCGCGTCGCCTGCGGACCTAACGTTGCACAACGGCGGCTCTAGCGGATTGGGGTCGTTTATCTGGGAATTCGAAGTGCTGACCGAAGGCATCTTCGCTGGTAACAGTCCTGAATTACTTGTAAGCATCTTTGGGTCGACCGACTACGACGACCAGCAACTCCAGGCTTATCCCGATTCGATCGTCGAGGGTGTTGGCGATGCGGTGCTTAGTCGAGCCCCTGGTGAAGTCATCTTCATCTCCAATGGAAATTCTGCGCAGATAGGCACTCTCGCCGCGTTCGATTCTGACCAGCAGAGCGAAGCGTCGTTGGCCGTTGAAGACCTAGGCCGACTCGTCGCCGATCGGATTTAGTGGGAGGGGATTTCACTCTATTACCGCCCCTACCGAGAGTGGTCGGCGCTGGTAGAACGTCTAGCCGGTTGGCTAGATCCCTTGAATTAGGAACTGTCTCTCACTTATAGTGGCTAATCAAACGCTGAATGTGGCGACGGGGAGTAAGTGGTGGCGGAGACAACTCCAGAGGTGGTCGGCGGTTCAGAATTAGTCGCCAAGCAATCGGCGGTCGACGGGTGCGGAGATCTCAAAGTGCCTCTTATCGAGGGGATGCAGGTTCGTGAGACCCGCCCGGTGCCGCACGAGGATGGCCATGTAACTGAAATTGCTCGCGCCGACTGGGGAATTCTCAGCCAGCCGGTGGTGCAGGTTCATATGACCACCACCATGGCGGGGCGCGTTCGAGCCTGGGGGCTTCATCAAAAGAGCACCGATCGACTCTTCGTGGTGAACGGGTTAGTCCGGATCGTGCTGTTCGATGGTCGGCTGCATTCCCCAACTCGCGGCCGATTCACCGAGCTAACCCTGAGTGAGAAGAACCCAGCCTTGGTAACGGTGCCGCCCGACGTGTACCACGGTTGGAAGAACATCGGCACAACTGAAGCGATTGTCATCAATATGCCGACCAGGGTGTATCAATACGACGAACCGGATGCCCTCGACCTGCCTTGGGATAGCGACCTCGCAGCCGAGTTGATTCCCTACCGGTGGTAGCTGGCTTTAGCTAAGAGCCGTCCACGGGCCCTTGAGAACCGCCTGAGTAATGCTGTCGAGGCGCGCCGGGTCGCTTACGTCGTGCCATAATTCGGCGTTGAGACCAGCGCGTTCTTCGATCGAGAGGTGAGCATGAAACGGCGCTGCGATATGAAGATTCGTGAGACTGAATCTGGTGGCAGAGCTAATATCTTGGCGGCGCAGAAACTTCCGCCACATGTGTAGATCCGACCACACCCCCACTTCGGCCGGAGTCCAACCCTCTTCCAAGTCGAGATAGGTGTCGCGTCGGTAGCCAGCGGCCGTGGGCCCGAAAATATTGAAGTGTTCAGCGAGCATCTTGGAGACTGTCTGAGGGTCGGAGAGGTCGCCAGCGATCGGCCACATCTTTCCATCCGATTCGACCTGGATCTGAATGGTGTGACCGAACTGGACCTTCTCGAGTAAACGCTCGATCTCGGCGAGATGGTTAGGGAACCAGAGATCGTCGTCGGCTATCTGGCATACGAACCGCCCGGGATTCTCGCGAATCGCGAGATCTCGGTAGTGCTCACCATGGCCCTCTCCCTTCGGGTGGAAATGGGCGAAGATCCGATTATCAGAGTTCGCCCACACTGCGGCGGCCCGAAGGGTGCTGGCCGGAGCCCCATCGCACACGATATGTAGTTCGAAGTCTTGACGGCTCTGGTTGAGCACCGATTCGATGGCGAACTCCAGCAGGTCGGGTGGCCGATGAATTGGCAGCAGAATCAGAAACGTTGGTTTACCCATCCGTCTGGCCCAAAGGCATCGCCCGACCATGCTTGCCCAGGTATCTCAGATTCTGGCAAGCCATATCTCCTACCGTAGTTCCGTCAGGCCTGGGTTGTGAAACAAGCCGTTCTGCCACCTAAAACCGCCCCTATAGGGGCGATCCTCGGTGGCAGAATACAGGGTTAGAGAGCGATGGCTACCGATGTTTGTTGCTGGCTCCATTCGTCGGTCCGGTACCACATGTCGTAGGTGACGAGGGTGAGAATCATGAAGGTTCCGTGTTCCCACAGCTCAGTCCGGTCGCCGAATAAGATATCGCCGACCGAGAACATCAAGAAGATGAACATGCCGGTCTTAAAACACAATCGATGAAGCGTACGGTCGGTAAGAATCGACATTAACCCCCCGCCTCGTTCCCGTAAGCTATTCGGCCCGGCCGTCCAACAAAACAGCACC
>CBERPN010000160.1:0-9498 GCA_965524675.1 uncultured bacterium | reverse complement strand
CGCAAGTTATGGCGCCCCAGCGCCAGAACTTGGTAAGAGAGCGAAGCGAACGACAACCAACCACAACCCAAAACCGCAAACCCCGCAAGTTATGGCGCCCCAGCGCCAGAACTTGGTAAGAGAGCGAAGCGAACGACAGTATCGGCGTTTCTGGTACGGCCGACAACTAGTTTCAGCACATGTCTATCGACACGCAGAAGAAGGTCTTGTGGGGCGTACGGATCGCTCTTGTCCTTGCGATCGCGTTCAGTGTTGCCTTTCCGTCCCTGCCGCAGTTCGAAGGAAAGGGAATGGCGTTTCGGGCACCCTTCTATCTTGCTCCGCTAGCCGTGGTTCCTTTGGTTTGGCGAAAACTCGGATCGCACGGCAAGTATCCCTACCTTGTCGATGCCCTAGTGATCACGCCGTTTCTGGCCGACACTCTGGGCAACGCGTTGAACTTCTACAACAACTTCGATGTCACCGATGACGTGCTGCACTTCGCCAACTGGGTATTTCTCATCGCTGGAATCACGCTGGCGCTTTCACGACTCGGTATCGGCAGATTCAATGCCTGGACGCTCGGTTGGGGCCTAGGTGGTCTGGCGATCATCTGGTGGGAGGCGGCAGAGTTCCTCGTACAAAAACTCGGAACCGCCGGACTCGGCCTTACCTACGGAGACACAATTGGCGACTTACTCTTGTCGAGCACCGGGGGTGCAGTGGGAGCAGCCATAGTGACTCGGTTCTTCTGGCCCGAACCCGGCTCGCGCTAATCCTCGGAGCGTAGCCAGACGGTGCGCTGTGGGAACGGAATCTCGATCTGCGCCTGATCGAACGCCTTCTTAAGCTCTCCCCGGATAACCCGCGCGACCGTGAACTGTTCGGCCGGCTCGGTCTTAACGACAGCACGAATCGTTATCGAGTCGGCCCCGAACGTCTCGATTCCGAGCACTTGGGGTTCTTCGATAATCGTCGCGTCGCGACGTTTTTCGTTCCAAAGCCCGTCGAGTACATCTTTGATCACCTGTGTCGCCACATCGATATCGGTGTCGTAGGCCACCTCGATATCGAGCACCGACCGCGACCAAAGCTGCGACATATTGCCCACACGCCGGATCTCACCGTTTGGAATTGTCCAAAGCACACCCGCCAGATCTCGCAGTCGAGTTGTGCGCAGTGTTACTTCTTCTACGGTGCCGACGGCCTCGCCGGCGTCGATGATATCGCCCACGCCGTACTGGTCCTCGATGATGATGAACATGCCTGCGAGGAAGTCGCGCACCATCGACTGCGCTCCGAAACCAATGGCGATGCCTGCGATGCCCGCACTGGCGATTAGTGGTGCAAGGTTGATACCGAGTTCACCGAGAATAAGAAGCCCGGCGATGATCCAGATGACTGCCGCTGAAATGCTCTTGAGTACCGCTTCAAGGGTTAGGGCTCGCTGACGGGCTCGCTGACGTCGATTGCGCAGGTACGCCAAGCGGTCGACGCTGCGCTCAAAGAGGTTCGGAGCGTCGGCTTCTGCGTCGAGGTCGATCTCGGGATCACGAACAAGTCGCTCTGTGAACGCGGCTATGGCCTGACGGACCAGACGCGATACAACCCACGCCACTACAACGATGAACGCTATCCGAAGCGGTCGATCTACGAACCAATCCGCAATACGTGCTGCCGTTTCGCTCGAAGTCCATTCAAAAACCGACTCACAAAACAGCTGCGGATCTTCACCGCAAGCATCCTTTAGGTCCACAATTATCTTTTCTCCGCCTTCGGCTACGGCGCTTCGCTATCTCACATTACGCGCAAACTCGCCCTCGCTAGCGCTTCGGGCTACTACAGCGCTTCCGATACACAGACACTAGGAACAACGCTCAACGCCACCTAGTACTAGCCACAAACACAACGTCCCCAACGCCGGCTAGGAAGATTGCCGCGCCAAGAAATCGGCTACTGCTTCGGTGAAGACGTCGTTGCTGTCGCCGGCCACCATGTGACTCGCATCTGAGACATCTACAAACTCAATGTGTGGAAAGCGTTCAATGAACTGCTCGGCGCTCTCTTGCTTAACGATATCGCTCAGCTGACCACGCACTAGCTGCATCGGCACCTTGATGGCGGCGACCGCATCGGTGAGTCGGTCAACATCGTGATAGCCGGTGTCATCGCTAGCTTTGGGCCCAAATGCTGAGGTCATGAACGCAGGGTCCCAGTGCCATCGCCAGCGTCCATCATCGCCTTGGCGGAGGTTCTTGCGTAGCCCTTCGGTAGCGACTTGAGCCTTGCGGTGGGGTTGATATTCAGCGACAGCCAAGGCGGCTTCTTCGAGGGTTTCGAATCCGTCTTCAAGCCGGTCCGCCATGAAGGCTTTGATTCGATCGACACCTATCGGGTCCATGTCTGGAATCACGTCGACGAATACCACTGACGAAAATGATCCTGGGGCTCTGAGTCCCTCCAGCACCATGGCTGCTAGTCCTCCCAGCGACGCTCCGACTACCGCTGGTGCGGAGTCAAACGACTCGATGACTAAAGCGGTGTCGGCCGCAAATACGTCTAGGCCGTACAAACCCGACTTCACCCACTCGCTGTCGCCATGGCCGCGGTGGTCGAGCGTAAGGGTTCGATAACCGACATCGGAAAGCGCTTGCGCCGACCTGCCCCAACTGTGTCGGGTTTGCCCACCGCCGTGAAGAAACAGAACTCCAGGTGCTGCCGGGTCTCCCCGCCAATCTCCTACTAGAGCGTTGTTCTCCGATCCAGCGAAGGTTGCTGACCGTTGCATAGACTTCCGAATCCGTCATCGATGGGACTGAACTTCTGTACTGACTAGGAGTCTGTCTATCGTCGCTTCATGCCCACACCAAAAACGAGTAGGTCTCGATGACTGTCTTGCTGAGCATTTCGAACACCGATCCTCTCCTTATCGATCGCCTGTGGGCGATGGGGGCTACTGGCGTCGAGGAACAATCCGAACAGATAATCGTCGGCTTCGACGACGACTCATCGGCACGTCACGCCGCCGCGATCCTCGAGTCCGAACTCGACTGGAGTATCCGACCGGCCCCTCCACTCGAGAGCTGGGACAGCTACGCGAGCGTGACATCCGATGGTCAATTCTTGATTCGACCGCCGTGGCTCAACGCGATGCCTAGTTCCGACCAAATCGAATTGCTGATCGATCCTGGACCAACGTTCGGACATGGAGGTCACCCCACTACTCGCCTTGCGCTACGAGCTCTTAGGAAACATGTCCAGCCCGGCGATTCAGTGCTCGACGTCGGTACGGGTTCGGGAGTATTGGCAATCGCAGCAGCCCGCCTCGGAGCTTCAAGGGTTGTGGCTCTCGATATCGACCCTCAAGCTGTCGCCACCGCCATATCGAATGCCCAGCGAAACCAGGTCGAAATCCAGGTGAGCGACGACTACCTCGCCAATGTTGTCGGCCGGTTCGATGTCGTGGTGGCCAACATGGAACGCCCAGCTTTACTGGAGGTAGTTCATGACCTAACCCGCCTCACTCACCGAGACCTACTGGTAACCGGAATGCTTAGCGACCAGACAGTCCCTGGAACCGAAGGTACCCGATCCACCCTCGATGGCTGGGCCTTGCTGGCGAGTTCGACAATCCCCAGGCCAGCCGTGGAGTTCCGAGAACAGAAACCGGATCAGCTACGGCGACGATGATTCAAAGAGCTGGCCATCCTCATCAGATGACAACAACTCGTCGATTTGATCGATGTTGATTACCTGACGGTAGCGGTCTTCATTTGTGGGTCTGACCAATGGCAAGACGAGATCCGGGAATGGCTCGACCGCAAGATAATCAAACACCTTCCCTGCGGTAGCATCTCTAAGCACGTCGCCGAACTCTATTTCGAGATGGTCGATCTCGTTCCGGCAAAGCATGGATCGGAACCTCTCCAAGCCAGCTCGGTAAAACCGCATGAAGACGAGCAATTGTCTAGGGTCGATCTCAAACCCTTTGAACTCCTCGTCATCACGATGACCCCACACGCCCGTGTGCCCAGCGAGAGCGTGCGACACGGCAGCTCGGAGCAGATTCGCGCGATAGAGAAGGATTACTCTCGGACGCTTAGCCATGAGGTGCTCGACCAATTCGTCGGGTAGCTGGCCCGGAAAGAGTTCATACCCGACCGTCGTGCATTCATGTCGGGCGGTAGTCGCAGTGCAGAGACGATCTACGAACTGGTCGAGGTCGGGTTGCCCGCCGCCTTCGAACGGGTCGAGACCAAGCTCAAGAAGATGGCGAATAGTCGACGGTGTGTTGTTGAAGATCTCGTCGTGACAGATGAGCTGAGGGTGCTTGCTAATCAGGTCACGGGCAAACGCCGACGACGCAGACCTCGGGTGCGACAAGACAATGAAATCGCTCATTACTAGTCGAGATCACGATCGGCTTCGGCACGACGGCGCCGAAGCGCTTCGAACATTCCTCGTCGAATTCCCACAGTGTCGTAGACGAGATTTCTTCCGTGAATCCGACGACTAAGCCAAACACTCTCGGTTTGGTCAATCTGGCCGAGGAGCCGAAGTCGGTATAGAAAGTCAATGTCGTCGGCGAAGCGAAGCTCTTCGTCGAAGCCCCCGGCGGCGTGGAAGGCAGCTGAGCGGATCATCGCGGTTCCGACAGACGAAGCCTTGCTTCCGAGCCCAAGTTCAGCACTGACCATTGGCGGAGGATCAACTCCCTCTCCAATTTGTACCTCCATACGGCCCATCACGGCCACCGAGCCAGGAGAGGATGCCAGCGCGTCAATCTGTTGACATATCCGGCCTGCTGGCAACAGGTCGTCTGAGTCCAAGAATGCAAACAGCGAGGCCTCGGTCGATTGCGCTCCCCGGTTTCGAGCCGCTGACTGGCCGCTGTTCTCTTCGAGAAAGACGGCGTTTACCTGCTGATGCTCACGAGCTAGTTGTTGCACCACCGAAGCGGTTGAGTCGCTCGACCCGTCGTCGACCACGATGACCTCTAGAGCTGGGTAGTCCTGCGCCAAGACCGACGCTACGGCCTCAGCGACCATGATTGGGCGGTTAAATACCGGGATGATCACCGCCACGGCGGGGGCCTTGTGCGAGCTTCTCATGCGGGTTGCATCCTGAATCCTGAGTTCGTTCATTGGATCGGTCGCGCCGAGCACGATCTTAGATACTCTCGCCTCGTGGCTGACAATTCTCCAAAGTTTGAACCGGCCGCCGTGAACAGCGCGACTCAGCCATCGGTGGCGGTGGTGATCCCCGTGTTCAATCGTCCCGAGCCACTGATCGAGGCCGTGCTGAGCGTTCGCAACCAGGGCGATATTCAGCCAAGAATCGTGCTAGTCGACGATGCTTCTACCGATGGTCGGACACCGGCGGTGGTCGCCGAGCTAAGTCAATCCGATCTACTGATCGATGCTGTTCATCTACAGATGAATTCGGGGCCTGGCACAGCTAGGAACCGAGGTGTTGAGGCCTGCGACGAAGAGCTAATCGCCTTTCTTGATTCCGATGATCTGATGGCGCCCGGCAGGCTTGATAACCAACACGCCTATCTGCTCGCCAACCGCTCACACCAGGCGATAGTCGGCCGACTCAAGCACTACATCGATCCCGACGTCGTGGCTCCAGAGGCCATGCTTCGAGAAGGGATAGCTAGCGGTGACGAGGCTCTTTACGTGATGACCATTATGATTCGGCGCTCTACCTTCACAGCTTTGGGCGGATTCGATGAGGACTTTCGATTTGCAGAAGATCTTGACCTGATGACTCGCCTTCGAGCCAGCTTCTTAGTTGGCGAAGTCGATGAGGTGTTCACCATACGGAGGATTCTTGGCGACAACCTCAGCTACGACACAGCAGCTATTAAGAGCTCGCTGTTTCAGCTTCTTCGCAAACGCAACGGCGCTGGTCCGTTGTAACTATGAGCACCCAGAGCATCTTTGCGGAGCACTCGATAAGCGACGTTCGCGCGATCGCGATTTCCGAGGCTCAAAGACTGATCGATGAAGACAAGCTAGTCAGGGTCACAATCGACGTTGGCGAACCAGTAGCCGTTGCGTTCGAAAACTTCGAGCTCGCCGAGAAATTCATCCCCAGCATCAGCCATCTGATCGCTCCCGATGCTGCTGCACCCGCACTCACAATTGTGGTCGCCGACTCAAATAGCCTCGGCCCGTTGCCGCCTACGGTGTCCGACTTAGAAGGCCTCCCCCGTGCATCCGGCTACCAGATGGACGACTTGGGCGCATTCGCTACCGATCCGAATCTGACGATCTCTGCGGTCGACTGGCAATCCTCGTTAGGCATCTGGTGGCTCGATGCGGAGCGCGGCACCAGCTCTTGGCAGATCTCAGCTCCATTTCGTCAGATTCTCGCCTGGTGGGCACCCCGGTCGGGTCAGGTCTTAACGCACGCCGCTGTGGTCGGGAACGATGAACGAGGAGTAATGATTACCGCTCCCGGGGGGTGCGGGAAATCAACTACCACCATGCAATGCGGGGTCGATGGTCTGCGCATCTTGTCCGACGACTACTGCATCACGCGACCTGGAGAACGACCCATTGCCCGCGCCGCAACCAGATGCGCCAAACTAAGCGACACCAGCCTAGAGCTTCTCGGTACTCACGTTGGTGCGATCGATAACTCCCATCGTTTCTCAAACGACGAGAAGAACCTGGTCTATCTTCCACTCGACGGCCCGGCACCAGCTGTTTCCAGACTTGAGATTGTGGCGGTGGTGGTGCCATCGATCGGCGACGAGCCCTTCGCTAGCATCGAACCAACGTCGGGGTCTTTGGCTCTGTCGTCACTCGCGATGAGTTCGATTTTTCAGTTCAATGCTTCGCCATCGATTCTACTTCCGGCGTGTCGCGACATAATCGACTCAGTTCCCACGTATAACCTGCGGTTGGGCAGAGACCTATCGAGTTCGACGCCTCTGCTCGCCGACCTGCTCAGCTGAAGACTTCTGTTAACTCAACCAAGCAAATCTGCCAACACTGCCGCGGTCTGGCTCGGTCGGCTGCCTAGTTCAAGCCGGTAACAGGGAACCGCGGCGCAAACTCTCGCCAGCGCCCGCAATGCTAGCTCGCGCTTCGTGGCCAGTTGAAGGACGGTGGTTACCGCTACTGCTCTCAACGCTTCAGGCGGACCGATTTCTACTAAACGTGAGTCCCGTTCGGCGCCGCGCACAGGAACCACAACCGCAGCGATTTGCCCAGATCTCGTAACACCCGGGTGGTTGGCCAGATCGAAGACGGTGCGGCCACGCTCGGCAACCCCGGGCAGCGAATCGAGCCCAGCAACCGCCGGTAGATGTTCCTGACTCGCTTGGTCGAGCTTGGCTGTGGCGAACAAGCTATGAACCTGCGGCTGCTCGCAGGAATCGATCATCAGGTAGTCATCTCCGCAGAAGGTCATTCCTTCGAGCAAAGCAGCGACTGCGAGAGTCGACTTTCCGACACCTCCGCGCGCGCCCAGCAATGCCATGCGATCACCGACCCCGACAGCGGCTCCGTGGATCAGAGCCATGTCCGCGGCCTCTCCCCAGAGATGCAACAGTTGAAGCATTGGTGCGGCGCGAAGCCACAGCGGGATCGATTCGCCTTTCAGCCACCATCCACCGGTTCGAGTTGTTCGGTCCCACCATGTGAGCGAATCCGGTTCGGCCAGAATGAGCTGTGAATTCTGCTCGGCGAGCGCTGAGGTGTTTCCAGAAGTTGCAGCCGGATTAATACCAATGAGTTTCGCTGCGTCGAAGGGTGAGCCGACTCCATCTCCGATGCCGATTCGAAGTGCTGGCAGGTCCTCTTTGGACTCTTGCAAAGCGGGCGTATCAATCTCGAGGTGCTCGAAGGCCCGCCCTAGCAAAGACAGCGCATCGGCGGATTGGTACAACAGCGTTAGCAATTCCCCGCCAATGACGAGGTCTTTTCTAGGCCCATCGACAGCCATGCGAGATCTATCAAATTCGACGCGCAAGACGTCTTGAGCGTCCTGCTCAGCCATCGCTTGCTTTCCGATCTCTATCCACTGGTCCTGGAGCGCTTGGCAGCAGCGCTGCGAGCCTCCTGAAATGCCATCGTGGTCGCGTTCTTGAGACCGTTCCCCGAGAAGAAGATCCTCATCCCGGCTACAACTCCGTGCCGCGCTCGCAGGTCGGTTCCGAAGCGCCGAATGATCCTTGTACCGGTGCGAAGTCGTAGCGTTGACATTTCGGATCGACTCGCCAACTCGTCGATTGTCGCGACCGGAATCGTGCTCCGAAACGTCAAGTTCACAAGCATCAACGACCACAAAAGTGCTTCGGCCAAGATAGGCGACTCGGTCGAGGCGATTAACTCAATGCGTTGTTCATCGGATAGACGCTGAAAAGACGCAGCGGTCTCGGCTACCGACCGCAGGGCCGTGGGTTCGCCCTCGAAGCAATGGACGGCAAGGTTGAGGGCGAAGTCGACGTCGCCTAGACGGCGAACCGTTCGAGAACCGAGTTCGATGTCGACGGCTCCGTCCCAGAATCGGTCGATCGGTGTGCAAAGCCCAACCGGATAGCGTAGCGGGTGACGGTGCACCTCGACCGTGTGGCGTATCGCGGCTTCCTTAACGAACGGGGCGTCGTGGTGGTGTTGGGTTCGGTAGTCCTCCCAAGACTCAAAGGTCGTGTCTGGCAGATACCCGATCGCGGTCAGTATCTCGCCCGCTCGGTCGACGTCCTCGACCCTAACGAGTACATCGAGATCGCTTGATCTTCGCGGCAGTTCGGGGTTCAGCAACTGCTTAGAGATGCTGCCCTTGAGCACAATCACAGCTAAGTGCTTCTCTAGTTCCTCTAGCACTACAAGGTCGTGCTCACGTTGCTTGTTCTCGTGGCTGCTGTCTGCAAGCCAAAGGACTCGCAGCGATTCGACAGCGGGAAAGTGTGTCCTCAGATTGGAGCTAACCCGATGCTCGGCAGCCAGCCTAACGAGATCCAGTTCGGCAGACTCGCTGGCCAAGTCTGGATCATGGGGGTGGGTCGAGGAGGGGTCGACGAGACGGGCAAGTTCGCGACGGAGTAGCGTTTCAGGATCGTCTTTCTCGACAGATTTCTTAAACATCTCGGATTTCGAGCAGCGCGGCCGACGAATCAACTGTTACCCCAGAGAGTGGGCGAGCATGCACTCTTAGTAACATATCCCCTTAAGTGTGCCACGGTTGGAAGGGTGTGACAATGAGCGACATGTCTGCGCGGCAACTCATTGCGCATCCAATTCGCACGGTGCTCCTGCAACCTCGCAGCGCCGCAACCACCCTTGTTGCCGTCGCCGTTCAGTTGTTCACAGTGCTGCCAATTCCCTTCTTGATTCAACGGATCTTCGACGAATCGATCCCGGCCGGCGATACCGAAGACTTAGTCCTCACCGGGTCTGCGGTGATCGTGCTGTTCATCGTCGGTGCCGCATTCTCGGTTCTTGTACACCGCCACCTCACCAAGCTGGCCGAGGCCAGCAGCCGACAGATTCGCGACCGACTCGT
>CBERPN010000159.1:0-9513 GCA_965524675.1 uncultured bacterium | reverse complement strand
AGCGTCTTTTCTAGTCGGTCTAGCGTTTTCATAGCATCGAGGCATTGTCGAACCGATGCGTTTGGTTCGCGCCCTTCAGCGATGGCGGCGAAGAACTCGCGGTCTTGAAGCTCGATTCCGTCCATCGAAACATCGACCTTCGAGACATCGATGGCGTTGTCGTTGCCGTCGATGAGGTCGTCGTAGCGGGCGATGTAGGTGCCTTCGTCGCAGATGTAGCGGAAGAAGGTTCCGAGTGGGCCCTCGTTGTTGAACGAAAGAGCTAGCGAACACAGCGCCCCCGATGGCACGCGCAGGCCCATCGTCATGTCCATGGCGATTCCCAGTTCGGGATGAGGCGGGCCCTGCAACGCCGACACTCGGTCGGCAACCTCGCCGGTTTGATACTGAAACAAGTCGACGGTGTGACACGCGTGGTGCCACAGCAGATGATCGGTCCAGCTACGAGGCTTGCCGAGTGCGTTCTTGTTTTCGCGCCGAAAGAAGAAGGTCTCGACAACGAGATGCTGTAAATGCAGCTCGCCAGCCGCAATGCGATTGTGAATCCACTGGTGACTCGGATTGAATCGACGGGTGTGACACGCCATCGTTGTAAGCCCCGACTCATCGGCCACCCGCACCAGCTCCTCGCTGTCGGCCAGGTTGTCAGCCATAGGAATCTCGACCAGCACGTGCTTTCCCGCTCGCAGTACCTGCACTGCCTGGGCCGCATGCATCTGGGTGGGGGTGGTCAATATCGCCGCCTCCACGCCGGTCTGCGCGATGCATTCGGCGAGGTCGAGCGAGTGGTGAGCAATCCCACGTTCGGTTGCCAGCTCTTCGGTATCGGCCGCGTTGCCACCGGCCAGCGACACCACCTCTACACCATCGATTCGGTCGATTCCGTTCAGGTGTTTGCGAGCGATCGCGCCCTCGCCAGCCATGACAATCTTCATCTCGTCACCCTAGGCATGGTGTCAGACACGTCCCTAATCAAGCGTCCCTAATGGCGAGTCACGCCAAATCGTCCTGGATAATCTTCGCCACCGGACTACAGCGACAGCGATGGGGTTGCCGCCGTAACCTAGGGGGATGAGATCAATTCGCAACTCCACGCTGATCTTCACCGCGGTTCTAGCGTTGTTTGCATCGTTGCTTCCTGTCGCCGAGTCGGCATCGGCCCAGTCGAATAGCTTCCCCAACGGCCAGTGGGCGGGTTCGCTCAGCTTCTCCGGACCGCTCATGCTCGGCGGTGTAGAGGTGTTCTATTCTTCGCATGGCTCGTTCGACCTCGATGTCTCCGACGACGGAGTCGACGGCATCTGGAATCTCAGAGTCTCTTCGGTCGTGCCTGTCGCCGGATCTAACTCGGCAGCCATTTCATCAGCGATCGGGCCCATCGAGGGTGACGCGATTACCCCCGTCCTAGAGTTAGATTCGGTAACCGTTCAACCTGTTGTTGGGCCGACGCTGACCTTTACTGCCGACGAGCTACCAACTCCGGGAGCCGGCTGGCTCAGGGTTACCGCATTTGACTGCAACGCGATTACCGGGGAATGGCAACTCACCTTTAGCGGCCAGCCTTTCGATGGAACGTTCATCGCTCAACCACTAAACGGGGCCGGCGCTCCACGGACGTCCCAGGCTGATTTTCACCACGAAGGAGTACAGATTCTCTCCGACCTTGCAGAGGGTACGGTGAACATTGAGCAGATTCTGAGCTACATCTCCAGGGCCGAAACCATCGCTCACGGCACCACCGTCCGGTCGGCTGGCTGCGATGCTGTGACCGCGCGCCGGTTCAGCACCGCAGCCACGTCGCTGATCGATTCGGTACTCGTACAGGCAGGTGTGGATTTCGAGGCCCTCGATGACGAGACGTTCTTGGCCCTCTACCGAGCTGGATTCAGAACCGGCGCTTTCGACTTCAACGGTCCTTTGGCTGCCGCTTGGGAAACGCAGTTTGTCTTCAGGGCCTTTCTGAGCGTCAATTCCGAGGAGCGCTCCGACTGGGAGTTCTGGCTCCCGATAGCGCGCGAGTTCGGCGAAGAAGAGTTGGAGCAAGCGCTCACCGAAAACATTGAGGGCGACAACCGAAGGCGAGGAGACTAATGGAAGAACTTGCGGCAACTTGTAGAGTTCGGGGCCTCCGGGGCGCCGCTATCGCTCTCGGCTTGGCGTTCTTCGTCTCGGGCTGCGGAGGCACGGGCGAAAATCTCGCCGATTCACCGGACACCCAGACGACGGTAGTCGCGGCTGAAGAAGCAGGCGACTCGGTGGCGATGACCGAGCCATCTGTGGTCGAGCCGTCCAGCGATGCTTCGGTTCCCACAACCGCTTCTGAAGATGGCGCGTCGCAAAGTGCCACAACGACAGCCCCCGAGCTCGGCCCAATTGTCAACGTGTTACCGGTACTCGAAACCAACGCGACCGAAGCGGGCCCTCGGCCACTTCTAAGCTGGCAAGTCGTAAGCGACGCGGCCAGCTATGAACTCACGGTGTTAAATGCCGACGGCAACCCGTACTGGTCGTGGAGTGGCCCCGAGCCGGGAGTGTTCCTGGGCGGAATGGAAAACCCCGACGCCATAGGTGCGTGGGTGTTCGAGGAACTCACCTGGGTGGTCACCGCCCGCGACGCCGACGGAGCAACACTCGCTCTCTCAGACCGAGCGACCTTAAACCCCTAACGGTGTCAGACACGTCCCTAGTCATCTGTCTCTAATCCTTCTACTTGGCATTAGAGACACTCGATTAGGGACGTGTCTGACACCGTCCTTAGCTGAAGTCGTAGAGGGTTTCGGGGTTGGTCACCAAGATCTTGTGGCGGGTGGCTTTGTCTGGGGCGAAACTGGTGAGTAGGTCGACTAGGTCGCCGTCATCGGGCATGTGGCGGACGTTGGGGTGCGGCCAGTCGGTGCCCCACAAAACTCGATTGGGCGCGGCCGCGATTAGAGCCTGCGCAAACGGCACAACATCGTCATACGGCGGAGGGCCATCGGCGGTTAGCCGTTCGGCACCCGAGATCTTTACCCAAGCCCGCTCGTCCTTCATCAGACCTAGCAACGCCTGAAAAGCTTCTTGTTCGACCCCGTCGGCGGTGGGAACTCTGGCCATGTGATCGATGATGAACGCACACGGGAGCCGCTCGAACATTTCGGCGTGATTGGAAAGGTCGGCCGCGTCGAAGTGCAACACGATGTGCCACCCGAACGGAACGACCCGCTCGACGATGGTCCAGAAGTCGTCCATGTCGGGAGCTCCGCCGAGGTGGGCGACGAAGTTAAACCTGGTGCCACGCACCCCGGCGTCGTGAAGCGCGCCGATGTCGGCGTTCGAGAACGAGCTATCGACCATGGCCACTCCCGCGTAGCGGCCCTCACCTACTGAGATGGCGTCGACCATTGCCGAGTTGTCGGTGCCGTGGCAGCTCGCCTGCACAAACACCGCTCGCGACAAGCCGAGTCGATTCTGTAGAACCTCGAACTTGTCGATCCCCGAGTCGGGAGGTGTGTATGCCCGGTTCTCGGCAAACGGGAAGCGATCCGCTGGCCCGAAGACGTGACAATGCGAATCGGTTGCATTGTCGGGCAGTGAGAAGCGCGGCGAGTGAGGATCTGGGTGAGGCCCCGGGATGGTCTTGGTCACAGAGACCTGCCAAAGACGGTTCCGTCCATCAGCTTGCGGGCTGTTCTGAAAATGCCTGCACGAGGTGTGCTGGCCGATTCGCCGTCAAACCGGATCTCTATCGCCGCGTCGAAGATGCCGGTGGGGTGTTCGATGGCGACAGTTCCTTGATCGCCGCCGGATAGGACCCCGTTGGCTGGCGTTCCGGGTAGAAGTGCTGCGGTGGCGACCGAAACAGCTCCCAATACTCCAATGGCGTCGTGGCACCGGTGGGGGATCAAGGTGCGGGTGCAGATGTTTCCGCCGTCTCGAGCAGGTGCCACCATCGTGAGTTTTGGGATGGTGGTTGTGGACACATCGCCAAGGTCCATCAGGCGTCCCGCCTCGGCACGGATGGTTTCCAGTTGGGTCCGCAATGCTGTGTTCGCTTCGAGATCGGTGCAGTCCTCATAGCCGGAGACGCCGAGGTCGGCGGCCGCCATCACAACAACCGGCATCCCATTGTCGATGAGAGTGCACTCGATGCCTTCCACAACATCGACGTAGTTGCCCGTTGGAAGCAGTGCTCCACACGTGCTGCCAGCGATGTCTTCGAAGTCGAGGCGAATCGGTGCGGCCGTTCCGGGTACCCCAGAGATTGCGACGTCGCCCGAGTACACCGGCGCGCCAGCTTCGACTCGAAAACTGGCAGTGGCCACCGAGTCGGTGTTGAGCATGAGGATCCGAATCTCAACGTCGCCGTCGGGCACCGAGATGAGACCGCGTTCGACTGCAAAGGGGCCAACGCCGGCCAGCAAGTTTCCGCAGTTCTGACGATCGCTGACGGTCGCCTCATCGACGCCGAGTTGCAGAAAGAGGTACTCGATATCGGCTCGCGCGTCGCTTGACCGCGCGACGATTGCCACCTTGCTCGTTAGCGGATGAGCGCCACCCATGCCGTCGATCTGGCGAGCGTCGGGTGAACCCATCATCTCGAGCAGGAAACTATCTCGCTCGGTCGAGTTGGTTGGCAGATCGTCGGCGACGAAGTAGGCGCCCTTCGACGAACCACCGCGCATGATCATGCAGCGAACGCCTTCGGGAGCTGTCACCGGTTTCTCGACAATCGGGCCATCAACCGGCGAGGATTGCTTCGACCTGGTCGAGAACGTCGATGGTTAGTGATTCGACAACATCGATCGCCGCCATGTTTTCGGTTACCTGCGACGGTTTGCTAGCACCGGTGATGACCGACGAGACGTTTGGATTGGTGAGACACCAAGCCAAAGAGAACTGGGCAGTGGTGCAATCGAGCGTCGCCGCCAACTTCGACAACTCACGTACCTTGGCCAGATTGGCCTCATCGGTAAGGGACGCTTCGAGCCAGGAATAGCCAGGCAATGCACCACGGCTCTGCTCGGGAATCCCGTCGGAGTACTTGCCGGTAAGGAGCCCTGAAGCGAGTGGGCTGAAGATGGTGGTTCCCATTCCGTAATCCTCGAACAGCCGAGCGTATTCCTGCTCGACCCGGTCGCGGTTGAACATGTTGTACTGCGGTTGCTCCATGACCGGCTTGCGAAGGTGGTGCCGTTCGGCGATCTCGTAGGCGGCTCGAATCTCGTCGGCCGACCACTCCGAGGTGCCCCAATAGGTGGCCTTGCCCGAGCTGACGATGTCGTGCATCGCCCAAACGGTTTCCTCGATGGGGGTGTCTTGATCGGGGCGGTGGCAATAGACGAGGTCGACAAAGTCGAGCTGAAGACGCTCGAGCGAACGGTCGATTCCTTGCAGCAGATACTTACGGTTGAGGGTGTTCTTGGTGTTCGGCCCCTCGACGATCCCCCAGAAGAACTTGGTTGACACCACATAGCTCTCTCGTGCCCAACCCATTTCAGCGAACGCCTGGCCCATCAAGGTCTCGGCTTGGCCGCCTGCATAGACCTCGGCGTTATCGAAGAAGTTGCAGCCCGCATCCCACGCCGAGCCCATCGACTCGACCACATCGCTCAAACCCTGCTGGTTGCCAAAGGTCACCCAAGATCCGAAGGACAACGCACTAATGCGCAGCCCCGAACGTCCAAGCCGGTTGTAAATCATCGTCATGGCGAGAGGTTATCGGCTGCCATCTGTAGTGCGGTAGCCAGCAGCTCAGACGAAGCTGAGGGTAAAGCTTTCTAATTCGCCGAAGTCGAACCGGAAGCTGTCGCCTGGGCGGATGTCGATGGGGCGGGTGAACGAACCAGCGAGGATGGTCTGTCCGGCTTCTAGGGTGAGGCCTTGCTCGGCGTATCGTCGGGCCAGCCAGATGATTCCCCGTGCCGGATGATCTAGCACTCCGGCGGCCACCCCGGTCTCTTCGATCACCTCGTTGCGGTAGGCGAGGGCACCAATCCAGCGGAGGTCGAGCTCACGAGGCGCGACCTTTCGCCCTCCGCACACAATGCCGCCATCGGCCGCGTTGTCGGCCACCGTGTCGACCACGGTTCGGGTTCGTCCTGTGTCGGGGTCGCGGCGAAACGATCGTGCCGCGATCAGCTCAACCGCAGGGGTCACGTACTCGCAGGCATCGAGCACGTCGTCGACACTCAGATCGGCACCGGCCAAATCGGCGCCAAGTACGAAGGCCAGCTCGACTTCGAGCTTTGGATCGCAAAAGTCAGCGGCCGCCAGAACCGCGCCCGGTTTGAACACCATCGAATTGGTGAGGAAGCCTGAGTCGGGAGTGGTGATGTTCATCGACTGCTGCATCGCCCGCGACGTAAGGCCGATCTTGTGGCCGACGAGCGATTCGCCCCGGGCGAGCTTCAGGTCGAGCCAAGCGGCCTGCACGCGGTAGGCGTCGTCGAGGTTCATTTCGGGGTAGACCGATGTGGTCTGGCGGATTTGTGTGCGCTCGGACTCAGCGTTGTCGAGTAGCTGTGCCTCCGCGATTACTTCTTCGTCGGTGATACTCATGAAGCCTGCTCGATCGTCTCTTCGCCCGCGTCGAGCGATGCCAGTTGGTTGAGTTCGCCGAGCAGGTCGTCGAGTCTGGCGAACCCGAAGTGTTGCTCGATGCGGTTGTACAAGGCCTCTGATTGTGGCGCTATTTGCTGCACCAGGTCTCGACCCTGTTTGCTAAGCGCGATGTGAGAGCGGCGTTGATCGTGTTCGGCCACTTGCCGTTCGATTAACAGTCGGCCTTCGAGGTTGCTGAGGATTCGCGACAGACTCGGTGCCAACAGAAAGGTGTGATCGGCCAACTCGCCTACCGACAAGGGGGTGCTCGCCGCCGCAAGAGCTCGCAAGACCCTCCATTGTTGTTCTGTGAGGTCGTGCTCGGCCAGAAGCGGGCGAAACAAACGCATCGTTGCTTCGCGCGCTTTCAGCAGAGCCATCGGCAGCGAGCGAGAAAATGGCCGCATGTCGATGCCCTGGCCGTCTACAACCAGGGGGCGAGGGCGCGATGTCATTATTGGGGCTCGGGTATCTGAGCGGCCACGCCCTCATCGGCGATGGTGTTGCGAAGGGTGCCGATTTCGGGCACCGACACCTCCACAACATCGCCCGGTTCTAGCCAGACCGGCGGCTCGAACCTGGCGCCCGCGCCGGTGGGGGTACCGCTAAAGATGATGTCGCCTGGCCGCAGGGTGGTGAATGTCGACAGGTAGTGAATCTGGTACTCGATGGAGTACTTCATGGTGGCCGGGTGGTCGTCTTGTCGAAGCTCGCCGTTGACCGTCGTAGTGAGATGCAGGTTTGCGAAGTCGCCGATCTCGTCGACCGGTACCAGCCACGGCCCGATCGACCCGGTCGACTCCCAGTTCTTTCCCTGGGTGACGTTGAACTTGGCGTGGCGAACCCAGTCGCGAATCGTGCCTTCGTTACCCAGCGACAGTCCGGCGATGTGGCTACGAGCCTCGTCGACCGGGATACGACGCCCTGCCTTGCCGATGACCACCACAATTTCGCCCTCGTAGTCGAGTTGGGGGCTCTCGGGTGGCCTGATCAGGTCTTGCTCGTGGCCGGTAAACGAGTCGGGAAAGCGCACAAATACTGAGGGATAGGCGGCATCGGACTTGTCGGCGTACTCGGCGCTTCGCCCGCCGTAGTTCACGCCAATGCAGAAGATCTTTTTGGGCCAAGGCAGCAGCCGATCGAATGAGATGTCGGCGAGGGCGTGATCGGCGGTCTCGCCAGCGAAAGCAGCAACTTTGCTCAGGCGTCCCTGGTCGATGAGTTGCCCAAGATCGTCGACATCAGCGATCCGACTTCGCAGGTCGATCACGCCGGTTTCGGCCGAATCGAGTAGCCCGTAGCTAGAGCCGGAGTCGGTGGAGTAGGAGAGAATCTTCATCGATTGTTGCCTTGTGGCGGGGTTTGGTTTCAGAGCCGCTATCTGAGATGCTACACATGTTAAACATCTACGTGTACATCGATGCTTGGGAGATCGCTCAGTGCCCCATATAACTATTGAGTATTCGACAAACATCGCCGAGCATCACGACATCGCGGCCCTCGTCGAAGCTGTGCATTCGGCGGCGTTGACGAATGGGTTGGCTGCAATTGAAGCGCTCCGCACCAGGGCTGTCGCCCGTGAGCACTTCCTCATCGCCGATGGTCATCCAGACAACGCTTTCGTGGCGATATCGGCCCGCATTGGACCGGGCCGTGACGCCGAGGCCAAGGCGAAGTTTCTGGCCGCGGTGCTCGACGCCGCCGAAGGACAAGTGAACTCCAAGGTCAACCCGCTGGCTATCGCCTGGTCGATCGAGGTCTCTGAAATCGATGCCGATTTCCGAATCAACCGAAACCATGTTCGAGCTCGAATGCAGAGCGAAGCAGGAAACCAGGAGACAGGGCAATGAGTTCAGCACATACCTTGGAAGAAAACACCGAGGCCGCCACGAAGTACCTCGCCCGTTTCGCGAGCGAGCCGACCCCGCATCTGATAGGCGGGGAGGCGGCGGCGAGTGTCTCCGGCGAAACCTTCGCCAACACCTCGCCGATCGACGGCAACCAACTTGGCGATGTGGCCAGCGGCGATGCCGCCGACGTCGATGCGGCTGCCACAGTTGCAGCGGAAGCGTTCAAACAGTGGAGCAAGACTCCCGGCACCGAACGAAAACGAGTCCTTCACAATGTGGCCGATCTCATCGAGGAGCGCGCCCATCAGATCGCGGTTACCGAGTGTGTCGACACCGGCCAGACGATGCGGTTCATGGGTGCCGCGGCGCTGCGCGGTGCCGCCAACTTTCGGTTCTTCGCCGACTTAGCGCCGGCGGCCGCCGATGGCCAGTCGCTTCCGAGCGCCGATCATGTCAACTACACCACCCGAACTCCCGTGGGGCCGGTGGGTGTAATCACGCCCTGGAATACTCCGTTCATGCTCAGCACCTGGAAGATCGCCCCAGCGCTCGCGTCGGGCTGCACAGTGGTTCACAAACCCGCCGAGTGGAGCCCGTTTACCGCGCATCTGCTGGCCGAAATCGCGCTTGAAGCGGGTTTGCCACCCGGCGTGCTCAACGTCGTGCACGGCATGGGCGAGACAGCGGGCAAGAGCCTCACCGAGCACCCCGCCATCAAGGCGATCGCCTTTGTGGGCGAGTCGTCCACCGGGTCGATGATCCAGGCACAAGGCGCGCCAACCCTCAAGCGGGTGCACTTCGAACTTGGGGGCAAGAACCCGGTGATCGTCTTCGACGACGCCGATATCGAACGGGCGTTGGATGCCGTGATCTTCATGATCTACAGCCTCAACGGCGAGCGCTGCACCAGCTCTAGCCGAGTGCTCATCCAGGAGTCGATCTACGAACAGTTTACCGAACGGCTCGCCGAGAAAATGAAGGGTATTCCGGTCGGCCATCCGCTCGATCCCAGCTCGGTAATCGGACCACTAATCCATCCGCGCCACCACGAGAAGGTCTGTAGCTACCGCGAAATCGCGGCCGC
>CBERPN010000158.1:0-9522 GCA_965524675.1 uncultured bacterium | reverse complement strand
AGGTGCAGGTCTCTTCATAGGTGGGGTTGGGGGTGGACCCGCCGCTGTAACCGGCCGCCGTCGAGTAGACGCCATCGAGTTGCCAGAAGTATCGTTCGGCGCCCCAGAAGCAACCCATCCCGATCACCAAGGTGTTCATGTTGTCGGGCCATGGGCCGACCAACGGGTTGCCGTTCACGAAGTGCGCAGCCGGAACCTCGACCGGGTTGTCTCGCCCGGGCAGGCAATCGCCCGGTGGAGGTGGAGGGGCTGGTTTGCGTCGAAACATGGTTCCTCTGCCGGTGGTGGTGCGATGGTGCAGGATAATCCTGCACCATCACCACGCCTTGGTGGGTGTCAGGTGGCAGAATTAGGCGATGTCCATCGACCGACGTGCTGTCGCTGCTGTCGCCGTTGGAGGGGTCGCTGGCGCCAGCGTTCGGTGGCTACTGGTGGAGACAATGGCCGAACCAACAGGCTGGCCTTGGCCGATCTTTATCGTCAACCTTGCCGGATCGCTGCTCTTTGGTTGGCTGCACGGTTCCGATCGCCCTAGTTCGACGCCTCATTGGTGGCTGGGAGCGACAACCGGATTTTGCGGCGCACTAACAACCTTCAGCACCTTTGCGGTGGAGGTCGCGACGTTTCTTCGCGAGGACCGCTTCTCATTGGCGCTCGGCTATCTGGTCGTGTCGTTGGCGGTTGGATTTGGAGCATTTCTTGCTGGTAGTCGCCTTTCTCGGTCGGTGGTTCAGCCATGACCGTGCCTCTATTCGTTCTCGCGGCTGCGCTTGGTGCTCTCACGCGTTGGCAGCTGACCCGGCTAAATGACACTGACCTTCATCTCGGAACTGTGTTGGTCAATGTTGGGGCGGCGTTCGCCGCAGGGCTGGCGGTAGAAGCCTCAAGTACCGTGGCGCTTGTCTTTACTACTGCGTTGCTAGGTTCGCTATCGACCTTTTCAACAGTGATGAGCGAACTCGCTAATCACCTCACAGGTGGCCGTCGCCGCCAGGCGATTTCGTACCTAGCGCTAAGCGTGACGGCAGGAATTGCCGCCGCCTCGATCGGTCTAGAGCTCGCCAATTAGGGGGAAGAGCTCAGCGTGAAGAACGCGACCCTTAGCGGCGTCGTCGACTCGAGAGCAGGTTCCCGACAAGGTAGCCAGAGCCAGCCCCAAGTCCGGCTCCAGGCCAAGTGGAGGCGCCGCACATATATAGGTTCTTGATGGGGGTCCGGTAGCGGCTCCAACCAGGAAATGGTCGAAGGGCAAAGTTCTGCATTATGTGGTGGCTGCCAGCGAGTGAGTCGCCGCCAACTAGGTTCGCGTTGCTGTTCTCCAGGTCAGCGGGCGATAGCACGTGACGACCCAGAACATTGGAGCTGAGCCCAGGCGCGTACTCCTCTAGCTGGGCCATAACCCGGTCGGCCACCGCTTCTTTTATTTGCTCCCAGGAGGTTCCCGTGATCTCTTGGGCTCCGTCGCCAGAAACTATTTTGGGGAACATTCGGGCTTGAACCCAAAGTACGTGCTTGCCTGCTGGTGCCCGACTCGGGTCTGCCACGGTGGGTTGACCGACCACCAGTGTCGGCCTTTGCGGCAGAATACCGGCCATTGCTTGGCTATAGGCCAGATCCATGTCTTGGAGGTAAGGGGCGATGTGGACGTATGTGTGTTGCTGGGCTTCGGTTCGAATCCAGGGGGGTAGGTCCGACAGCGCGAGGTGAACCATTAGAGTTCCTGGGCCGTATCGAAAACGTCGAACCTGCGTTCGGAACTTCTTATCGAGATGATCCCCATCTACCAAACGTTCAAATAGCTGAGTGGGGGTGAGGTTGGCAACCACCCCTCCACCTGCTTCGTATCGTGTGTCTGCGCACACGACTGCCGTGGCCTTCCCATCTTCGATGACGACTTGGTCGACTTTGCTGTCGCACTGGAGCTGGCCGCCCAACTCGCCAAGAAGCCCGGTCATGGCATCGATCATTGTTTTCGCTCCGCCTGCACCGAGGACGATGCCGTTGGCCTGGCTTGCCATCGTCTCGAGAAAAGGAAATAGGGCGCCTCCCGACACGCTCGGAGCGAAGTCCAGGTGCATGCCCCAAGCCGCCACTAGGGACTGCACTTCAGGGCTTTCGAAGTGGTCCTCTACGAATTGGCGCGGCGACTGAGCGACGAGTCTTCCGAGTTCAAGCGGCCAGGCGCGACCGAGCGCCCGACTTCCCGTCAATAGTCGTTTAGCTGCCGCTGCCGAGGGAAGCGGAACACCAAGCAGGGGGAATAGGTGCGGTGCTATCCGGTCGAACTCGGCTCGCATCTCGCGAAAGGCGTCGGCATCGATGTTCGAGTAGGCACGTATCGATTTGAGAGTCTCCTCCAAGTCCGAGGTGACGCCGATGTAGCCTCCGTTAGGAAATAGCGAGCAGACCGGTCTCGTCGAATGGGCTACGTCAAAGCCATGACTTCTCAGGCGGTCTTCGTACTTGGCGAAGAATGCCGAGCCCATGAATAGGTTCAAATTCGTAGCCATGAGGTCGTGGCGAAAGCCGGGCAAGGTAACTTCCTCGGTCTTGACAGCACCTCCGGGCTCGGCGTTGCTCTCCAGCACTGTTACTTTTCGGCCCGCCTCGGCCAACATGATGGCGGCTGCTAACCCGTTGTGGCCTGCGCCGATCACCACTATCTCGCGATCGGCTACTCCCTTGGTTCGCGCGCTCATGATTCGATGGTCCTCCCAAACCTGGTCATCAGCTCAGGGCCTTTGCGACCAAGTAGCCTGATGCACCGCCCAATCCCGGGCCGGGATGAGTCGATGCACCGATGTGGTATAGCGATTTCACTGGTGTCGTGTGGTTCTTCGTGGTTGCGGAGGGGCGCCAAAAAAGGCTCTGATCGATGGTGCAGGCGCCAGAGTAAGGGTCGCCCCCAACGAGATTGGGATTGAGAGCTTGCAAATGTTGGGGCGAAAAAACTTTGCGTCCGACGATTATCGATCGAAGATCAGGCAGATGTCGAACCAAGCGCTCTTCGATTCGATCGGCGTACCGTTCAGCAATTTCGGTGGTCCAGGTTCCGTCGCCTACATCGATTGTTCCTGCCGCGTCACCCCGAATATTGCGAGGCAGTTCTTGTAACTGAATCCACAGAATGGCAGCACCTTCGGGAGCGCGTGTTGGATCGACAACGGTCGGTTGACCAACGACGATTGTGGCCTCTGCAGGGAGCAATCCACGGGTTGCCTCATTAACGGCGCGCGAGACGCCATCGAGTCCGGCGGTGAGATGGATCATCGCGGTTTGCGCTAGGTCGTCGTCAGCCCAGGTTGGCGGTCGCTCGAGAGCGTAGTGGATCTGCATCGCGGCACGCCCGAAACGAAATTGCTCGGCGTGCTGGCCGATTGCGTCAGGCACGTCGTTCTTCGACAGGAGCTCACCATAAAGCTGCTGTGGCGTCAGGTTGCAAACGATCGCTCGATCAGCATTGAAATGGCGTCCATCGGCTGTTACAACACCACGTGCTCGACCTCGCGCAGTGACAACTTTGTCGACCCTGGCGCCGATCATGGTGGTGCCTCCGTGGTTCGAGATTACTGCGGAGAAGGCTTCGACAATTCTGTGAGATCCGCCGACGACTACGGGCAACCCACCAGTTGCAACCGATCCAATTATCACTTTGCCCATGAGCCCTGAGTGCGCGTCGTCGGGCCCGAGGCCAGCGTGTAAAACCCACGGCGCGATTAGGGCGCGCAACACTTCGGAGTCGAATTCTCTTTCGAGCCAGTTGCGACAGCTCTCTAATGCTGATCCTGCAAACTCGATCGTACCTGTGAGCTTTCGAGTTCGGATTTCCTTGGCCAGCAGATTCACCGTGGCGCGCTGACGAAGATCACTCCCTAGCAGTCCAAACGTTAGGTTGGCATCGTTACTGAAGAAGCTATCGAGGGTCTGAACAAAGCTGTCGCCGTCCCCTTTGGACAGCGCTTCCATGCGCTCTTTGTTGCTTGGGGAATCGGTTGAAAGTACCAGCGACTCGCCTTGGGGAGTGAGCACCGCAGTAGGTGATTCGGTGTTGGCGAACTCGAGCCCTTCACTATGTAACTCGTCGGCGAGTTCTGCGTAGGCAGGTCCACCGACGAACAATGGATACCAACTCGACAACACATCGTGCAGGTAGCCAGGGAACAGCTCCTCGGTTCGAATGCAGCCGCCAAGTCGATCGTTGCGCTCGAGGACCGCGACCGTGGCGCCCGATTTGGCCAGCATCGCGGCACAGACCAGCGAGTTCATCCCGCTTCCCACGACGATCACATCGAAGTCGATCACGTTGGTTGCTCCTCGGGTTGTTGAACCGATTACTAAAGACTATGCCCTATGCAGCGCTTGGATCCTCTCGGCGGCGGTGGAGCCGTGACATGACCTTTTTGCGAGCGTCAACAACCTAGTGCATCCGGATAATCCGTGATCTCCTCGGTAGGGCCGCAAGACAACGACTAACATCGAGGACCGCACCAACTACGAAGGAGTATCCGATGTCTGTTCTTGCTGACCTGACCGCTGGTTTGTCGACGGGATCGATCCAACTGGTCGACCTAACGACGCCGTTGTCAGACGAGACACCACTGCTCGAACTTCCCCCTGAATTTGGGCAAACGGCACGATTCGAACTTGAGGAAATCAGTCGATACGACGAGCGTGGTCCGGCTTGGTATTGGAACAATTTTCGCACTGGTGAGCACACCGGCACCCACTTCGATGCTCCTAACCATTGGATAACGGGGAAGGACAAAGACGACATTGGTTCGGTGCCGATCGAAGCGTTCGTGGCGCCGGCAGTGGTAATTGATATTGCTGATCAGGTTGCCGACGATCCTAACTATCTGATCGAGCGTCATCACCTGACCGCGTTCGAGAACGAGCACGGCCCGCTTCCAAGCGGAGGCTGGTTGCTATGTCGCACGGGTTGGTCATCGCGCCTCACCCAAGCGGAGATGATCAACAACACCGAAACCGGACCGACGAGCCCAGGAATGTCTGCGGACTGCGCTCGCTGGGTTGCCGAGGAGTCGCCTCTTCAAGGAATCGGAGTTGAGACCGTGGGAACCGACGCTGGCGCCGCGCACTCTTTCGATCCCGCGTTCCCGTGTCATTCGTTCCTTCTCGGCAATGGCAAGTACGGTCTTGCTCAACTGCAGAACCTCGACCGGTTGCCGCCCACCGGTGCAATCGTGTTGGCATCTCCACTCAAGATCGTGGGCGGGTCTGGGTCTCCGGTAAGAGTTCTGGCACTCATCGAGAGCTAAGCCACACAACGAACCGGATTGGCACGGCGGCCCTGACCATCAACGCCCCGGAGAGTTTACGCTCGTTAAAACTTGAGCACATGGACTAGCGTTCTTCCCATCAGAAAATAAAGGGGGTCTCTAATGGCTGAGCGTTCGTTCGCGTCTGAGGTGCTGAAACTGCGCCATGGTGATGGAACCGTCGTTAGCGGCGAAGGAATCCTGGCAGTGACCAAGGCGCTATTGCAGTCAGGGGTCGCCTATGTCGGCGGATACCAAGGCGCGCCGATTTCTCATCTGATGGACGTGCTCGGCGACGCTCACGAGATCCTTGAAGAGCTCGATGTCTACTTTGAGAACAGTGCGTCGGAGGCGACAGCGGCCGCCATGCTTGCCGCGTCGGTGCATTACCCGATCAGGGGCGCAGTTACCTTCAAGTCGACCGTTGGCCTGAACGTGGCCTCTGATGCGCTAGCAAACCTTTCGAGCGGCGGGGTCAAAGGAGGTGCTCTAATTATTCTTGGCGAAGACTACGGCGAGGGCTCGAGCATCATGCAAGAACGATCCCACGCGTTTGCGATGAAGTCCCAGATGTGGCTTATGGACCCTCGACCAAACATGACCGCGATCGTCGATGCTGTGGAAGCTGGCTTCGAGCTATCCGAGGCCAGTAACACGCCAGTGATGCTCGAACTTCGACTTCGCTCGTGTCACCTGCATGGCAGCTTTGTTGCCCGCGACAATGTTCGCCCATCGATGACTGTGACCGACGCGATCGAGAATCCTGTTCGCGAATTAAGCCGTGTCGTGCTGCCACCTGCAAGCTTCTTGCACGAGCAGGAAAAAATCGACCAGCGCTGGCCCGCCGCTGTGGAGTTCATTCGCGAGCGCGGATTGAACGAGGTATTTGGTGAGGGCAAGGCGGATGTTGGCATCATCGTGCAAGGAGGCCTGTACAACACGGCGAACCGGGCGATGGAACTTCTTGGTTGCTCGGACCCGTTTGGCGACACCGATGTTCCCGTCTATGTCATGAACGTCGCCTACCCCCTTATCGACTCTGAGATCATTGACTTCTGCAAGACGAAGCGAGCGGTTCTAATGGTGGAGGAAGGCCAACCCGACTACATCGAACAGAACCTAAATGCGATCCTTCGACGCGCTGGAGTAGCATGCGAATTGCACGGCAAGGACATGCTCGCCGAGGTGGGCGAATACACTACAAGTGTCGTAACTCATGGGTTGTCGACCTTCCTCGAGCAGTACCTGCCCGAGTCGATCTCCGGCGAACCAGCGCTCTTGTTAGCCGATGATCATCCCAATAGTCCTTTTGTGGCCAAGGACAGCACTTCGGCGGTCGAACCGCGCCCGCCCGGGTTCTGCACGGGCTGTCCGGAGCGTCCGATCTTTAGTGCGCTGAAACTTGCCGAGCGTGAGCTAGGACAGCATCACGTCAGTGCCGACATTGGCTGTCACCTCTTCTCGATCAACGCACCCTTTGACATTGGCGCTACCACCATGGGATACGGACTCGGTTCAGCCGGAGCCGCGGCACTGAATTCGAAAAAGACCGATCGCCAGACTATCGCCATCATGGGCGACGGCGGGTTCTGGCACAACGGGCTGACCAGCGGGGTTGGTAACGCAGTTTTTAATGACACCGACCAATTACTCGTGGTTGTCGACAACGACTACAGCGCCGCCACCGGCGGTCAGGATCTATTGTCCTCGGGCGGCGAAAATCCGATCCGGTCGACGAAGCACTCTATCGAGAAGGCTGTTCGAGGCGTTGGAGTGAAGTGGGCGAAGACCGTTCCCAACACGTACAAGGTGGCCGAACTCCGGGACACTTTTATAGACGCGCTCACTACTAAGCAGCCCGGACCCAAGGTCATAATTGCCCAAAGCGAGTGTCAGCTCAACCGTCAACGTCGGGTAAAACCTGAGTTTCAAGAGGCTGTCAAGGCAGGCAAACGAGTAGTGCGTGAGCGGTTTGGCGTCGATGCCGAAACCTGCACCGGCGATCACGCCTGCGTCCGCATTTCAGGTTGCCCATCGTTGACGATCAAGCCCAACCCTGATCCAATGCGAACCGATCCTGTTGCCACCGTCACCGATGATTGTGTTGGCTGTGGAGTCTGTGGCGCAAATGCGCACGCCGCATCGTTGTGTCCGTCGTTTTATCGAACCGATGTGATCCACAACCCAGACTTCACCGATCGGGTCAGAACCAGCGCTAGATCTTGGCTGATCTCTCGTCTTTCGAAGACGGTCGAAGATCGTGCCGCTGCTTTCGAGAGGCAGACCTGATGTCTGGGTGGTATGGCGGGCAGCGGCCCATCACCATCGCAATCCTGGCGATGGGTGGCGAGGGCGGCGGAGTTCTCGCCGATTGGATCGTCTCGCTCGGTGAGACCAACGGGTACACGGTGCAGAGCACTTCGGTGGCTGGAGTGGCCCAACGAACCGGGACCACTGTTTACTACGTCGAATTGTACCCGGCTAGCGAAGCGGAGCGCGGGAAAGGCACCGAACCGGTGCTCAGCGTGTTCCCAGCCCCTGGCGAGGTTGACATTGTAATTGCGTCGGAGTTGATGGAAGCAGGTCGAGCAGTGCAACGCGGGTTCTGCACTCCCGACCGCACCGTGCTAATCGCCTCGACCAGCCGGGTCTATACGATGGCTGAACGGATGTCGCCCGGCGACGGACGTGTGGATTCGAACCTGTTGCTCGCGGCGGCGCAAAGTGGGTCAAAGCGCTTCATCGGAGCCGACTTTGAGGCGCTGGCGCGAGACACGAACAGCGTGATCAGCGCAGCGCTGTTCGGCGGCCTCGCTGGAGCGGAGGCATTGCCATTCGATCGGATCCAATTTGAAGACGCGGTTCGTCGATCGAACAAGGGCGTCGACGCATCGCTTGATGCATTCGCCCTAGGGTTTGCTGCTGCCGGAATTCCAGCACCGTTGTCGGCGGTCGATGACTCCTCCCAGCCAGCGTCAAGCAATTCGGTGCGCGTCGCCATCGGCCCACGACCAGCCAAAACCAGCGCTCAGCTAGCTGCCGAAGCCGACGAGCATGAGCGCGTCGATCTGGCCCTCAATAGCCCTGCACAGCTCGTCGGGCCAGGTCTTGGTAACCAGGCTGACCGGGTCGCGGCGGAGTTCCCGGCGGCAGCACGTTCAATGCTGTTGCGCGGCTGTGAGCGAACAGCCGTCTACCAAGACGTCGACTACGTCGACCGCTACCTCGACCGGGTAACCCGGGTAGCCCGGGTTGATCCAGACGCAGAGGACGGGGCAGAGCTCACAATTGAAGCAGCCCGCAATGTTGCGCTCTGGATGTGTTACCAAGACACCAGCCACGTCGCACTTCAGAAAATTCGGAGCGAGCGAATAGAGCGTGTGCGAACAGAAGCCAAAGCCGACCCCAAACAACTAATCCAGGTTCGAGAGTATCTGCACCCACAAGCCGACGAAATTAGTGATTCTCTTCCCGTTGGATTGGGGCGACGGTTGGCGAAGTCGAAGTCCTTTCAACGGACCGTAGGCAAGTTGACCAGCAAGGGTCTCGTGGTCAACACGACCTCGGTCGTCGGCTATTCAATGCTTTGGGCAATGGCGCGGATGCGGCCAATGCGACCGCGTTCGTTTCGCTGGCAACGCGAGCAGGCCGAGATCGACTCGTGGCTCGACCTTGTCGTCGCTGCGGCACGGGACGGCGATGCGCCCCTCGCTTGTGAAATCGTCGAGTGTCAAAGGGTTCGAAAAGGGTACGGCGAAACCTACGCTCGCGGTCGCGAGAGTTTCGCCGTGCTTATCGATGCAGCCCGAGACCTTCAAGGCAGCGAAGACGCGGCGTCGGTTCTCGCCGAGCTGAGTTCCACCGCTCTGACCGACGAGGACGGGTCTGCGTTGCGGGCCGCGATCGCGGCCAGTTCCCGAGTTTCGGTGCCGATCCGCTAACCATTCCCGAGGTTCGTGCCGAGCGCGGCGCGCTTGCGGTCGTCAGAATGGCAGGATATGTTCTCGGTTAACTACCTTGGGGGGTTGCAGTGAAGGCAGTCAAGAAACTTTTGTCGAATTGGTTCACGGTTTTGGCGGTGTTCGCGGTGATAACCGCCGCATGCGGTAGTGATTCGGACTCCGAGCCAGCAGCCGATTCGGACACAACCGATACCGAACAAACCGATAACGATGATAGTGCCGAACAAGACGAACCTGCCGACGACGCCCCTGTCGAGGATGACCCGCCTGCCGACGATGAC
>CBERPN010000157.1:0-9554 GCA_965524675.1 uncultured bacterium | reverse complement strand
AGTGCCGTTGCCAAGAAGCGGTGACGCTGTCGGAGAACATCGTCTTGCGGGTTCGGTTGAGCACCGATTTGGGCATGTGTTGGTCGAAGCCTTGGCGGATGAGCGTCTTCCAGCGTCCGTCGAAGGGCCGTTCATTGGTCGAGATTGAAGCTGCGAACTCTGCCAGCTCGCGGTCGAGGAACGGATGTGTCATCTCTAGGCCGCGATGGGCGGCGAGAGATTCGAGCAGCTCGATGGCCAACGACATTCCTGGAAAGTTTGTGTAGCTGATGATCATGTTCTGGGTGATCGAGTCAAACCCGAAATCGGTGTGGGTTTCGCTCTCGGGCATGGCCAGAATTTGGGCGCGAAATTCATCGCTTGTGCAGAGGTGAGCCTTGACTGGGGTGTTCTTTCGGAGCCGTCGCAGCAACGGACGCGCCGCGTCCGGAACCACACCCCTTAAAGAGTGCTCGAGCAGGGTTCGCCTCGAGTTCCACGAGAATTCCTCTCCCGCGGTAGCCGCCTTCCACCATCGAATGAAGGATCCCTGGTGAAGCAGGTCGGTCAGAAGGTGCTCCTCATGGGCGACTTCGTCGCCGCCCAGGCCGGTCATCAGTCTCGTGGCTCCCAACTCGGTCGCTAGTTCGGTCGTACGAGACCAAACCCCACGTTGACGGTCGACCCTCGGCGAATCGATCTGCCACATGTCCTCGACATACAGCTCGATGCTGTCGACAGGTGGCACGAAACTGCGGTGCTCAAACGGCTGATCCTCAACAAGAGCATCGATCCATTGCTGTTCGTCGCACTCGAGGCCGGGGAATATCGCCGAGATGGTGCTGAAGTGTGGGCTTGTGGAGTCAGATTTAGCGAGAATCTTCGCGGCGGCGGCAATAGACCCGCTATCGAGGCCACCGCTCATTTGACTCGCCACCGACACCGCGTTGCACCCGTGCCTGCGGACCGAGTCGACCAAACGATCCTTGAACTCGGCGGAAAGGTCGGCGATGGGAACTTCGCGTTTGCTGGGCTTGGGAAACCAGTACCGGCGCTCGATCTCGCCTGTTTTGCGCGCTATGAGCACATGCGCGGGTCTAAGTCGTCGGATACCTTCATAGAAGCTGTAACGCAGATCTTCGGGACGGTCTGCCAAGTGCTCCGCCACAGCGATATCGCAAGCTGTGGGAACCTCGCCCGCGCCAAGCAGTTGCTTGGTCTCGGAAGCGAAACTGATGCCATCGTCGTGAACACGATAAAACAGTGGCTTGGTGCCAAACCGGTCGCGAACAGCGATGACTTCATTGCGCTCGTGGTCGAAGATAACAAACGCGAAGTCGCCATCGATAACGTCAAGCCCATCGAGCCCTTTGCGTCTGTATGTCTCGAGGATGAAGCGCCGCCAACCTACTGCCAAAGAGTCCGCGGCGAGGTACTGATTAGGCACCCCCCAGAGTCTCAAATCAGCGACGAGTGTCAGGCCCTCAATACTGAGAGGCGTCGACGAAAGTGGTGGTTCTGTCGAAGTCGCCAGCTCAGCTGCGGCCAACCGGCCCTTTACCAGCATCGAAGTGGTCGCGGTGCAACGATGAGGCACCCTGCGAATCATGTGTTCTATGTCCTGCGCTGGGTGGTCCCAGTCGAGTCGAATCGCGAGCCCTCCCATCAAGCATTGCCCTTGGTTAGCTGCTCGATGACGGTGACAGCGGACCTTTCGAGGGACGCCTCGTCATCGGGAAGGCGAAGCGACCAATGTGAGATGCTCGAAACCAGCTGGTGATATTGATCAAACTGGATCGCCCACGCTGACGGAAGGTTGTGTTCACCAAAGCCGTCCTGAATATGCTGTCGAATCGCAGTTGGCTCATCAAGCTTGCGCAGATCGGCGCTGTCGCCGCCGCGTTCCATGAGAAAGACAATGTGTGAGATGGGCTGCAACCGGTCACCGCAACCCGTCGCGGCTCTTGGCAAGAACCTGATCGGCGCAACATCGTCGGCTATTCGCGGATAACCGAGGCGGCTAAGCGCCAAGGCCAGAGTCGATTTTCCGCGTCCCGACTGGCCAACGAATAGCAGCGAACCTTCACCCAGGTCGTTCCCGCCGGCATGCAACACTAGACGCCCAAGGGTCGCCGAAACCAATGGAATGAGCTGGCGCACACACCAAGATGCATCAACGGGCGACTCGGGTTGGGCTTGCACAACAAGAACGCTGTGGTCCGCGAAGAGCGTTCCCCTAAGGTCTCCTGCAGCGCATAGTGCAGTTGGTGCGCCATCCGGTTCAAGATCATCGCCGCGAAATTGTACTTCGAGATCTAGATCTGCGAATCCCTCGCTGTCGAGATCAGAAAGCTCGCGATTGCAAGCAACTCTGAAGCCGCTGACTACGTATTCGAAGCTCATGAGAAGAAGACCAACTCCGATGGGTCGCGGTCGAACACGACGTACCTTGCAACCGCCTGTGGCGAGTCGTTCATCACCACTCCATCCATTACCACCCATGCGTGTGCTTCTAGTTCGCCATCGTCCATGGCTACCCCAATACGAATTTCGGGAGTCTCGCCGCCTCGTCGAGCGAGAAAGCAAAGCAACACCGAGCGGTCGAGACAGGTGCCGGCGAACGGGCGACCGTTGGCTGCCGCGATCTCCTTACCGACGGCCCCGATGTCGCCCGACCCGTCGGTTTGAGTCCGAGCTGAAACCCACGTCAACGCCCTCGTAGTTTTGGCGAACCCGAAGATCCGAATTGCGGAGCGGGTAGCGCCTAGCATTAGCGACAAGCGAAGCTCTCGACTCCGGGTCATATGGCCCGACACAGGGCATGGGCGTACGGGGTCGATTGGCTCTTAACAATTTCGAAGCCTGCTTCGCTTAGCTCCTCGTCGACCTCAGGCCAGGTGAAATAATGATCGAAGGTGCCAGCGACTACATCGCCTGGCTCGACAGTCTCCTCGCTGCGTCTGAGTCGGCGTAGGGAAGTGGCAACTCGGCTGGTCAGCGCAAACCTTCGATCGCCCGAGTCTCGCAGCAGAAACGAGATAAGTAGCGGCGCATCGGGCTTCAGTACCGCTTTGACTGAAAGTAGAAAATCGACACGCGCAGAGCGACCCTGGATATGGGTGTACCCACCCCAGCCCAGCAGAACCGCGTCGAACTCGCCTTCCAACGGAGGAATGACATCTACCTCGGCGTGCTCAATCGACACGGACTTCGCGTGTTGGGGTACAAGCCCGGTTGCTACCTCGATGAGGTCTCGAGAAGAGTCGAACCCAACAACGTCGTAACCGAGATTGGCCAGCGCAATGACTTCGCGCCCCCCTCCAGCAAACGGCACAAGAACACGTCCGCTCCCGGGAAAGTGTTCTGTGACTGCTCGCCGTTCCCAATCGGCCAGCCCTGACCGGTTGTAGTCCTCATCGAGGAACCGGTCCCACGTGCCGTAGGCGATGTCGCCCGCCTCTAGCAAAGACGCTCGATCCAGCATCCCGAGCCAAAATCCACGGTGAATAGCAAGCGCTACGTTGTTCAGCTTCGTGAAGGCTCGATCGCTTGCAACCGCGAAAGCAGGCCGCGAGAACCGCGAACTCATCTCAGTAATCGATCAATTGCTTGGCATGCAGTTCATCGAGCAGATTCTGAATATCGAGTTCTGCGCTCGGTTTGTCGATATCGAACTCCGCACGCACTGCGCAGAGTATCTGATCGAATTCGATGTCGTCGTCGAGAAGGCTCCAAATGAATGCCCCAACCTCGTTCAACCCGTAGTAATGGCCCGATTCGACGTGCAACACGATCGTCTCGTCGCCGACGGCCTTAGACAATGCCTGACTTGTTCGCTTCATAGGGTCGACAGGGGCTCCACCAAAACTGCTTGGAATACTAGCATAGATTATCGCGACAGGGAGTCACATGGGCCGAAAGACCTAGCGCATCAGACGCCCTCGCCTGTGGTCCGATCTGCTTGCAGTTTGTACATAGCAGCGTAAACACCGCCGAGCGCAACGAGTTCGTCATGAGTTCCTCGCTCGACGATCTTGCCCTCGTCTATAACCAGAACACGGTCGGCTGTTCGTACGGTCGCAAAACGGTGCGATAGAAGCAGTACTCCCCGTCGCCCAAACAATTCCGACGAGCGACGAAAGACATCGGCTTCGCCAATGCTGTCGAGCGCCGATGCGGGTTCGTCTAACACCACGAACGGTGCTGTGCTAACCATCGCCCTGGCTATGGCGAGTCGTTGCCACTCGCCGATTGAGAAATCAACCGAGTCGTCGAATTGTCGGCCGAGTCGACTGTCGATTCCGTCGTCGAGTTTGTTGACGGCGTCCTCAAGTCCCACATCGCGAACGGCGTCGAAAACTTGTTCATCGGTTAGTCCTTGGTCGGGATGTCCCAGTCGAATATTCTCTGCAACCGACAGCTCGTAACGTGCGTAGTCCTGAAACACGGCCGCGACAGTTCCTCTAAGTTCACCGCGCACACTCTCTAATAGCCCCTCCGATGACTCCAAAAAGATCTCTCCAGCGGTCGGCGAATACAACCCGGTCAATAGCTTCACGACCGTGCTCTTGCCAGATCCGTTCGGCCCGACCAATGCCACAACCTCCCCAAGTTTCAGTTCGAAACTGAGGTCATTAAGTGCGTCGAAGGCTGTGTCCGGATAACGAAATGAGACCCTATCGAAACGCAATACTGTCAGGTCGCTGGGCGGGTGCGGTTCCGCGATTGTCTCGTTAGTGAGTTGTTCGATATCGGCCACATACAGCGCCGCTTCTCCCACCGAGCCCACCGCAATGGCAAGCGCTTGGAGCTGACCCGCTAGTTGCTGTGCCCCAATCGCAGCGGCCGCGGCAGCAGCGAGCGTCAACTGTCCACTTCCTGCGCGGTCCGCAACTGCTAAGAGCGTTCCGACAAGCACCACGGCGAGGCCAACATTGCCGACCAGTTCTTGGGCGAACCGACGCCTCGAAGCGCTATCTATCGTGACGATGCGCTGCTCGAACAACCCCCGATGCCGGCCAAGCAGCAGCGACTGCGAGCCAAACAAGCGAATTTCCTTGCCCTCTGATCGCGAGGTGAGCGCCCGTTCTAGATAGCGCCGCTCGCGTTCGGGCTGGGTATCGGTCCAGTCGACACCGTGACCAATTCGACTGCGAAATGCCGCCACGACCAGCAAGAGAATCGCCGCCAGGGCGAACGCTGGAAGAAGATCTGGCGCTATCCCTACCAAGACCAGCCCCAGCGTGGCGATTCCGAATAGGGCATTTAGCCCGCCTAGTAACCCCCAAACCGCCGTCCAGGCGTGCTCACTCCCGGCAAGAGCACGTGCAACAACGTCCTGGAACTGCGGATCCTCGAAGCGCTCAAACGATACCGACGTTGCCCTCTCGACGACCTCGGTGTTCACCGACATCTGAATTCGCTCGACGGTCCGCCAACGCACCTCGTTTAGGGCGCTGTTAATAACCCGACGCAGGCTCGTGGCTACCCCGAAGAAGACAATTCCAAGGGTCGCTGAAGAATCTAGCTGAAGAGCTTCGACGACCTCGCGAACCAGAAGCAACTCGACACCCAAGAGAATCGCGGCCGCCACCGACAAAATCGCAGCGCTTAGAGCGTGGCGAGTTCCGGATCGTTGAATCAAGCGAAACGAGAGCCGCGAGCCAGCAATAATTGCCCGAAGGTGCGTCACCTCTTGAGCTGCTCACGTTGGTGCATACGCCAACCCACGAGCCTGCTCGGGTAGCTGCCGGTTCCTTGTGGGTAGCGAAAGTTAAGAACCTCGTTGGGAAGAAGCAAGCGATTTTTCAACGCTTTAGCCCGCTCAAGGCGTCGATCGGTTATGAACAACGAAACGTAATTCTGGGTGCGCGCAGCGTTCGCCACGCCTCGTTGTCCGCGCCAGCGGCGATTGTGGGGCCAGGCGCGATCCATCGCCTTTGCATAGCTTGGCTTGAGTGAGGCCGACAGCGGCGACGATCGGCCAGCTAGTTGGTCGATCGTCGCGCAGGCATAGGAACCCACTTGCAGCAAGCCCTGGCTCGTGAGTAGGGCCCGCAACTTTGCCCATTCTGGCTCGCGGTCGAACAGCCTTATTAGGTCGTGGACTCCAAGCATCAGCGAAAATCCGTCCCGTGCAAGGTGAAGCAGCGAAATAAGAATCGCTAGTTCGAGATTGGGTCGAGTCACCAGCGTGGAGCCAACGCGCATGTCGCTTGTCTCGCTCCACAACCGATCAGGGTCTTTCGACGGCACAAGGCAATTCAGGATGTCACGGTGCACATCAACATCCACGCCCAACACCTCGACGGTCTCTTCAAACACCCAACCCTGGCGTGCCAGTAGGCCCATCAAGGCGTGGTCGGCCTCAGGTTCTAACAAGTCGAGGATCTCTCCAATGCGTTGAACCTGCGCTGGCTCGATGAAGAGGTCGATATCGACCGCTGGTCTTGTGGCCGAGCCTGGACCGGTTAGATCTTCGATCGCTAGACCCTTCGCTATTGCTGGTTCGATGCCGAGGGCGCGAATCTTGGGCACCAGGTGCTCGACGGCGAGAACCATCCGGGCGCGGCTCGCCTGCCACGCGAGAACATCCATTGCGAGTGCCGACCGAACATCGTGGGTTGCGGTTGCTCGTTGCTTCTCAATGGCTAGCAGAGCAACACCTTCGAGGCGATGTAGCCGAATGACTTCGATAAATTCGGCGGTGACGGGCTTGGTAAGTGGCTGTCCTATCGCAAGGCTGACGAGAAGGTCGAGGTGTTCAGAGGAGGGGGTGCGAGCGTGCAGTTGCATGCGCTTCTCCGCTCGGCACACTGGCTGTCATTTCGAACACCTCTAGCGACTCGGCTGTGGCGAGTGACCCAGCGCCATCACTGCAAGCGTAGGTTATTGCTCGGCCACTGGTTAGCAAAAGCAACTCCGAAGGGTCGTTTGGCCCACTGGCGTAGCGACTGCTTGGTCTACTCTGTAGCAATGGCACCTGAAGGGGGGCAATCCTTGGCAGCGATTACACAAGGGCCCGAATACGGGGGCAAGCGAGTGCTGATCACGGGTGGCACTGGCTCATTTGGTCAGACCATGGTGCGCTACCTGCTTGAACACGATGTCGCAGAGGTAAGAATCCTTAGCCGCGACGAGGCCAAACAGCACTACATGCGCATCGACTTCGACGATCCCCGTCTCCAGTTTCATGTAGGCGATGTTCGAGATGAGCGGTCGGTGCAACGCTCAGTCGAAGCAATCGATTTGGTGTTTCACGCCGCTGCCCTAAAACAGGTCCCGTCGTGCGAGTTCTTTCCAATGCAGGCGGTGATGACCAACATCATTGGTTCGGCCAACGTAATCGACTCGGCACAGAGTGCTGGAGTGTCATCGGTTGTGTGCCTAAGCACCGACAAGGCGGTCATGCCGGTGAACGCGATGGGCATGACAAAAGCCTTGATGGAGAAGGTCGCTGAGGCAGCGGCTCGGGCATCGTCAGCCAAAACGATTGTCTCCACGGTCCGCTACGGCAACGTGCTGTATTCGCGCGGCTCGGTTGTGCCGCTATTTATCGACCAGATAAAGAGTGGCGAGGTCATTACCGTCACCGATCCAGAGATGACGCGCTTCTTGATGCCTCTGAGCCAATGCGTCGATCTGGTCGAGTTCGCATTCTTTAACGCCGAGCCCGGCGACACCTTTATCCGCAAGGCTTACGGCGCAACTATCGGCGATCTAGCCGATGGCGTGAACGGCCTGTTCGGCGACCCGTCGGCGCTAAAGGTCATCGGGTCGCGCCACGGCGAAAAGCTCTTTGAGACCCTGGCTACGGCCGACGAACTGCGACGAGCCGAAGACATGGGCAACTACTTCCGGCTGCCAATGGACTCGCGCGACCTCAACTACGCCGAATACTTCGAGATTGGCGACCCCGAAAAGAGCCTGGCCGAGGACTACAACTCACACAACACCGAACGACTCGACGTCGAAGGCGTCAGAGAACTTTTGCTAACCCTTCCGCAGGTTCGGGCAGAACTCGATGGCTGGGCACAATGACCATCGGAATTACTGGCGGGTACGGTTTCTTGGGATGGCACCTGCGCTGCCACCTGCATTCACGAGACATAACCAATGTAGTGCTCGCCGACCGCGACACCTTCGAATCCGACGATGCACTCGACGCGTTCGTGCGGAAGAGTCGAGTAGTCATTCATGCTGCCGGGGTCAACCGAGCCCATAGCGACGAAGCCGTCGGCGAAGGCAACGTTGTGCTCGCTGTTCGGTTGGCCGAAGCCTTGAAGCGCACTGCAAGCACCGCTTCGATCGTCTACACAAACAGCACCAAGATCGATCAACCCGGGATCTATGGACAGTCCAAAGCCGAAGCTGCGCGAATCTTGGGCAACGCCACCGCCGATGCCGGGTCGAGCTTCGATGACATCGTGTTGCCTCACCTTTTCGGCGAGTACGGCAAGCCCTTCTACAACTCGGTAGTTCATACCTTTGCTCATCAGATCGTCGCGGGGGAGCGGTGCAATGTCGACAACGATTCGCCGCTAGAGCTTCTGCACGCCCAGCGCGCTAGCTCGGTACTGGTCGATCATGCGTTCGAGCCCAAGGGCGGCCAGCGGCGCGTCGAGGGCGAGGCGATTAGTGTGAGCGAGGTTCTAGCCCGTCTGGAAACTCTGGCCAGCCCTTACCTCGCCAACGGATCGATCCCCAACCTCGATCACCAGCTCGATCTCGAGCTTTTCAACCTGATCCGCTCGACGATGACTCCGAGGGGCTACCCCATTAGCTACGTTGTGCACCAAGACCAGCGCGGATGCTTCTACGAGGTGCTGCGATCCTTTGGGCCGGGCCAAACGTCGATCTCCACAACCGGCGCTGGAATCACCCGCGGCGATCATTATCATCTCGCAAAGGTCGAACGGTTCGTGGTTGTTTCAGGCCAGGCCACTATCGCCATGAGACGACTCTTTCACGAAGAAGTCTGGGAGTTTGAAGTGTCCGACAACCAGCCGGTTGCCGTCGACATGACCCCTCTCACCACCCACAGCATCACCAACACCGGATCCGGCGACCTGGTAACGCTCTTTTGGTCGAACGACCATTTCAATCCCGACGATCCCGACACGTTCATCGAGCCGGTCCGCCTATGAAGGTTGCCACCATTCTTGGTACAAGGCCCGAGATCATCCGCTTATCGAGGGTCATTGCGCTACTCGATGAACACGTCGAGCACGTCATTGTTCACACCGGGCAAAACTACGACTACGAGCTCAACGAAATCTTCTTCGAAGAACTGGGTGTACGCCGCCCCGATCATTTTCTAGAGGTCGATACCAGTTCGATCGGAACCGTATACGGCGAAGTGCTAATCAAGATAGAGCCAGTGCTACGAACCGAAAAGCCCGACGTCGTACTCATCTTGGGCGACACCAATTCATCGATCGCCGCGATAATTGCGAAGCGCTTACACATCCCGATCGTGCACATGGAGGCGGGAAACCGATCATTCGATTGGCGCGTTCCCGAAGAGGTAAACCGGCACATCATCGATTCCATCGCCGACATCAACCTCGTCTACA
>CBERPN010000156.1:0-9607 GCA_965524675.1 uncultured bacterium | reverse complement strand
ACATGGGGCAAATAGGCACCGTGTTACGCAGCCGTCTAGACACCAAGTCCGACGACTACCTGTCCAACCTTGCCGCTATGGCAACCCTCTGGGATGAGGTAGCCGCGGAGCTGGCCAAGGTTCCGACCATCGGGGGTCAACGCTACGTCGATCGGCACCGTCGTCGCGACAAACTGCTGGTTCGAGAACGAATCGAATCGCTGGTCGACCCCAACACGCCGTTCTTGGAACTGATGCCGTTAGCCGGATGGGGCACACAGGACGCCGTCGGTGTCGGCTCGGTGACAGGCATAGGCGTAGTCGAAGGGGTCGAATGCGCGATATCGGGTTCCGACATGACTTACCGGGGTGGTTCTGCAAACCCCAGCACCTTCACAAAGGTCTTACGACTCCTCGAAATCGCCGAGACGAATCGTCTGCCCCTGATCACGTTGAGTGAATCGGCGGGCGCTGACCTGCCCCGCCAAGTCGACATTTTTGTTCGAGGGGGTGAACAGTTCCGAAACATCACCCGCATGTCAAAGCTTGGGATTCCGTCGCTAACGATTGCGTTTGGGCCAAACACTGCTGGCGGAGCATATGTGCCAGGGGTAAGCGATTACACGGTGTTTGTGAAGGGCAGGGGAACCGCCTATTTGGGCGGACCTCCGCTAGTCAAAATGGCGATCGACGAGGTGGTAGATGAGGAATCGCTCGGTGGGGCCGAGATGCATTCGATTACCAGTGGCCTGTCGGACTACCTTGCCGCCGACGAGTTAGATGGGCTGCGGATCGCTCGCGAAATCATCCGGCACCTTCGCTGGCGCAAACTCGGACCGGGCCCCAGCGAAGCTGGCGATGACCCTATCTATGACCAAGCCGAGTTATTGGGCTGCGCGTCGGCCGATGTGCGTATCCCGTTCGCGATCAAAGAGATCTACGCCCGCACACTCGACGGCAGTCGCTTCGAAGAGTTCAAGCCGCTCTATGGCGACAAATTGGTGTGCGGCTGGGGGTCGATCCACGGATTTCCGATTGGAGTTCTCGGCAACGACGGCATCTTGTTTTCCGAGGAGGCCAACAAGGGTGCTCAGTTTATTCAACTCTGCAATCGCAGCGACACACCGCTGCTGTTCATGCACAACATCACGGGCTTCATGGTCGGGTCCAAGGCCGAACAGGGCGGCATTATCCGCAACGGCGCCAAGCTGATAAACGCGGTTGCTAACTCGACGGTGCCGCATCTCAACTTAATGGTCGGGGCTAGTTACGGCGCTGGCAACTACGGGATGGCGGGCAAAGCCTACGATCCGAGATTCATCTTCACCTGGCCCAACCATCGGATTGCGGTCATGGGGCCAAAACAGCTCGCTGGAGTTATGGACATAGTCGCTCGCAACTCGGCTGCTGGCCGCGGTATCGAGGTCGACGAAGCCGCACTCTCGGCTCAGACTTCGGCCCTGGAGGCTCAGATCGAGGGTGAGTCTACGGCTCTGTTCTCCACCGGACGGATGTGGGATGACGGAATCATTCACCCCGCCGATACTCGCACAGCGCTAGGGATGGCCCTCTCGGCGGTGCATAGCAATGAGATTGTTGGAGCGAGCGAGTACGGAGTGTGGAGGCACTGATGGCAGTACGGCCCATCGAACGGTTACTGATCGCCAACCGTGGCGAGATCGCTGTGCGGATCGCTCGGACAGCTCATCGTCTCGGAATCGGTACTGTCGGGGTCTATTCCGATGCCGACGCCAACGCCCTACACGTCGATTCGGTAGATGTGGCGGTTGCCTTGGGTGGTGTTAGAGCCAGCGAGTCGTACCTGCGCGGCGACGCGGTCATTCAAGCTGCGCTCGCCACCCGCTGCGACGCCCTCCACCCCGGCTATGGCTTCTTGTCCGAGAATGAAGGGTTTGCACAGCAGGTCATCGATGCAGGCTTGGCGTGGGTAGGTCCTACCCCTCAGCAGATCGCGCTGCTGGGTAACAAGGTGTCGGCAAAGGCGTTGGCCATCGAAGCAGGCGTGCCGACAAGCCCAGCTCTCATTGTGAAATCTGGGTCGATACCGACCGACCTCGACCTGCCCATACTGGTTAAGGCTGCCGCGGGTGGTGGTGGCCGAGGTATGCGCATCGTCCGCTCGGTCGCTGAACTCGCCGACGTTGTCGCGTCGGCCGAACGCGAAGCGAGGTCGGCGTTCGGTGACGGCTCGTTGTTTATCGAGCCCTTCATCGAAGGCGGTCGACACATCGAAGTCCAAATGGTGGGCGATAGCCATGGCAACGTGATTCATCTGGGCGAGCGTGAGTGCTCTATTCAACGACGTAACCAGAAGATTCTCGAAGAGTCCCCCTCGGTCGGAATCGATTCCATAACCCGCGAAACACTTTACGCGGCTGCGGTGGCATTGGCCTCTCACGTTGGTTACCAAGGCGTTGGAACGGTGGAGTTCCTGGTCGGCCATGATGGGACGATCAACTTCTTGGAGGTGAACACCCGTCTCCAAGTTGAGCATCCGGTTACCGAGGCTGTTACCGGTATCGATCTCATCGAGCTACAGCTTGTCGTTGCGTCCGGCGAGCCGCTGCCGCTGGCCCAATCTGACGTCGTCTTTACCGGCCACGCCATCGAGGTGCGCGTCGTAGCCGAAGATCCCTCGGCTGGCTGGCTTGGTTCCACGGGAGCGATTGAGCAATTCGAGATCGCTTCGGGCGTGCGCTGTGACACAGGCGTGCGGGCGGGAAGTGTTATCTCCCCCGAGTACGACTCGCTAATAGCCAAAGTAATCAGCCACCGACCTACTCGCGCTGGTGCTGTTCGTTCACTCGGTCGGGCACTTCGCAACTCGACGATCGCTGGCCTCGAGACGAACCTTCACTGCCTTGAAGCGATCCTCGCCGAGGGCGACTTTGTCGCGGGGCGAACCCCCACCTCCTACTTTGACGATCATCTCGATGTGGTCGCCGCAAAGGGTCCCTCGGGCAGCGATCGGGTTGCCCTACTTCTAGGGGCGGTGTTCGCCGCTGAGTTCTCCGACCGAACGAGCGACCAGGTAACAGGCTTCGCCCCATCGGGCTGGCGAAACCTTCGCACTCGGGGGCAACGCCAGTCGTGGTCGGTGGGTGTCGACCGAGACGAAATACACGACGTCGAATACACCATGCTGGACGGATCGACGGCACAAGTCCTGCTCGGCCCCTGGCCCCAAGCGACCAATGATGGATCCCTCTCCAGCGATGAACGGCGTGAGCTTTCGGTTCGACTGATCGAGCGATCAACCGAGCAGCAGACTCTTGAAATCGACGGACTGCGGTACGTTTTGCGGACGCTGGCCGCGTCATCAGCGTCCGGCATGATTCACGTGAGCAGCGCAAGCGGCTCGCTGAGCTTCAGTCGCGCGGCGCGGTTCGCCGAACATGAACTCGATCGCGCCGAAGGCGGGCCCGTAAGCCCGCTGCCCGGCACCGTCATCGCGGTTCACGTCGCCGTCGGACAGAGCGTGGCCGAGGGAGCAGTGCTGATGGTGGTGGAAGCGATGAAGATGGAACACAAGATCGTGGCCGCACGCTCGTCAAAGGTTACCGAAGTTCGATTCTCAATAGGCGACCGCGTCGACACGGGCGAACTCTTGGTCGCCCTCGAGATCCAAGAGTGAGTGCGTCCGAGCAACTTCGAACTGGCCAGCCGATAAAGATCGCTAACTGTTCCGGCTTCTTTGGCGACCGACCTTCGGCCGCCCTAGAGATGGTCGAGGGCGGACCAATCGATGTTCTAACCGGCGACTGGTTGGCCGAGCTGACAATGCTCATCTTGAGTCGAATCAGAGCGAAGAAGCCCGGTGGCGGCTATGCGCGCACCTTCGTTAGTCAGATGGAACAAGTGATGGGAACCTGCCTCGACTCGGGAATCAAGGTGGTGTCTAACGCTGGCGGCCTCGACCCGGCGGCCTGTGCTGAAGCGGTCGCTGAGGTGGCTGCGGGGCTCGGGCTGTCGCCTCGTATCGCTTACATCGATGGTGACGACCTGCTGCCAAGGATTGCCGAACTCGAGTCGTCCGGAGCGCTTCAACCGTTCGGCAACGATGGAGACTTGGGCGACACCGGGGCGTATCTGACGGCGAATGCCTATCTCGGCTGCTGGGGGATCGTCGACGCATTGAGCGGGGGAGCCGACGTCATCATCACCGGACGGGTAACCGACGCCGCGGTCGTGTGTGGCCCAGCCGCTTGGCATCATGGCTGGGAGCGAAGCGATCTCGACCAGCTTGGCGGGGCCGTTGTTGCGGGCCATGTAATCGAATGTGGCACCCAAGCGACCGGCGGCAATTATTCGTTCTTTGGCGAGTTCGATGGGTGGTACGGGGTTGGAGGTCGAGCACGCTTTGGGTTTCCTTGGGTTGAGATAGCCGCCGACGGAACATCGCTGGTGGGCAAGCACGATGGCACCGGGGGAGCGGTAACCATCGGAACAGTGACCTCACAACTGCTGTACGAAATTGAGGGCCCCGAATACCTCGGACCTGACGTCACGGCGCGGTTCGACACCGTCGAACTAGAGCAGGTGGCTGCCGACCGGGTGAGAATTTCGGGAGTGCGCGGTCAGGCCCCTCCAACGACCCTCAAGGTGGCCATGAATGAGCTGGGTGGTTTCCGAAATTCGTTTACGGTTGCTCTGACCGGGCTCGACATCGAGGCCAAGGCGCGCCTCGCGACAGCCGCTTTCTGGGATGTTTGCCCCTACGAACCCGACGACTTCGACTCGGTGGTGAGTCGGGTATCTCCAACCGACAAGCACGATCCGAAATCTCAAGAGGAGGCGACCGCCACTTGGAAGTTGACTGTGAAGGACCGTGACCAGACCAAGGTCGGTCGAGCCTTCACAGACGCGATGATCCACACCGCCTTGGCGAGTATTCCCGGCATGTACGGGCTTGGTGGCGGGCCAACCGCTGCCAGCCCGTTCGGCGTGTTTCGACCAGCGAGGGTTCCGTCGGACCTGATTCCTCAGTACGTCCACTTACTTGCTGGCGCTATCACTGTCGTATCGTCGGTCGGTCCAATCGGCGAACGGCTCGACATCGATGAGGCACCGCTCGCGCCTGGACCCGGGGGGCCAGCTCGCGACTCGGTGCTCGGCGCCTTTGTCGGCACCCGTTCGGGGGACAAAGGAGGCGACGCCAACCTCGGCGTATTCGCACGCGGTGATCTTGGCTGGGCATGGCTCGACAACGAACTCACTATTGACCACCTCCGGATCCTGTTGCCCGAGGTGCGAGCCCTGGCGATCGAACGCTTTCGGTTTCCTAAGCTGCGCGCGCTCAACTTCGTCATCCGGGGCCTATTAGAAGAAGGTGTGGCGGCATCGACTCGCCAGGATCCGCAAGCCAAAGCACTTGGCGAGTGGCTGCGAGCCCGCGTCGTATCGGTTCCCGAATCGGTCCTAAACGAGGGTTTCGACTAGCCAATCTCCGAACTCGTGTCAGATCTGGCGGCCCCAGCAGCCAGATCTGTCGCCGGCTGGTTGGATTTGGTCCCGAGGGGGCACTGGGAAGTTCTAAGCTCGTCAATCATGTTCACCCTCATCGCCGAAACGGCGAGCGAAATCGAAGTCACCGAGACGCTAATCGTGGGGTTGATGCTCATAGCGGCTCTCGTTGGCATCGCCGTTAGTCGACTCCGACTGCCGTACACCGTCGCCTTAGTTCTCGCCGGCCTACTGCTTGGACTCTCGGGAGTATTCTCCGCTATCAACCTCACCAGCGAACTCATCTTGTTGGTGTTCTTGCCGCCGTTGCTGTTTGAGGGCGCCATCAACATGGATCTAGATGATCTGGTTTTACGGTGGAAACAAGTCGCTGCTCTCGCAGTGATCGGTACAGGAATTTCTGCAGTTCTCATAACACTGCCCCTCATCGTCATGCCCGGAATGCCCGTCGAGTTCGCGATCGTGTTGGCGGTAATTCTCGCTGCCACCGACCCGGTGAGCGTGCTCGCCATATTCAAAGAACACGGCGTCGGAACCGGCCTTCGTACCCTGATGGAAGGCGAGTCGATCTTTAACGACGCTCTGGCCATTGTTCTGTTTCTCATAGCGGTCGAGGTGGCGTTCGGTGAAGAGACCGTCACGGTTCTCGACGGGTTTGTCGAGTTCGGCCAAGAGGTCGCGATCGGAGTAGCGGTCGGTGCCGTCGTCGGTTTCTTGGCGCATCGCCTGATGGGATCACTCGACGATCACCTAGTCGAGATCACCCTTTCGTTGGTAACCGCATACGGTGCGTACCTGTTGGCCGATCGGCTGCACGGATCGGGCGTTATTGCGGTGGTGGCCGCCGGGTTGCTCATTGGAAACTTTGGTACTCGTTTGGCGATGTCGGCATCTTCGCGGGTCATGCTGCTTGAGTTCTGGGAGGTGCTTGCATTCCTCGCCAACTCGGCTTTGTTCCTGCTGATCGGACTCGAGTTCGATGTCGCTGATATGAAGGGCGACACGCTTATCGCCACAGTCGTCGCAATTGTGGCGATGCTGGTCGCTCGAGCGGTTATCGCGTACGGGTTACTACCCATCGTTGGTCGATCGAAGGTCGCTCCGGTTCCAAAGAGTTGGTGGACCGCAGTGTTCTGGGGTGGTCTTCGAGGATCGATCCCCATCGCTCTTATCCTGGGTATAGAACAGAGGACGTTCGGCGGTATCGATGCGGTAACGGTTGTCTTCGGAGTCGTGCTGTTCTCACTGGTTGTACAGGGTCTCACCTACAAGCCCGTGCTCGACTACTTGGGGCTGACTTCGCAATCCGATGAGTTGAATCGCTACGAAGAACTGCTGGCCGAGACGCTGGCCATGCGTTCGGCTCGCCAAGAGCTGGATTCGATGCGATCGACCGGCGAGATCGTGCCGGTGTTGTTCAGCGACCTAGAGAGAGACATCGACGACCGACTAGCGAGAGCAGAAGGCGACCTGGAATCACTTGCCCAAGATACGGAGGCGGTTCGTAAGCGGCAGGTGCGGCTAACCGCCCGCCGCCTTGCATCAGCACAGAAAGGCGCACTGTCCGATGCCGCCCGCTCGGGCCGAATCGGAGAGCAAGCGGCCCGACGAATGTCAAAACAGATCGACATCGCGCTCGAAGAGGGCGAGCTTGCTAGAGAGGTCGGTTCGGACGGCGACCCAGCGCTTTACCCCGACGAGGAAGCCGACCAATAGCTCGGCTTCATGTTTACTTCATCATCGATGTGTCACCTTTGGATAAATGCGAATCCTTAGACCTCTAATTGCGTTGGCGCTACTCGCTTCATCGTTGTTTCCAGTAGCCGTTTCGGCTCAGCCCCAAACACCGATTAGCTTGCCCGTCGAACCACTCATTCACATCGATCAGTTCGGGTATCTGCCCGGTTCGCCAAAGGTGGCGGTGATTTCGGATCCACAAGTTGGTTTCAACTCCGACGATTCGTTCACGCCTAGCGCTCGCTACGAGGTTCTTAACTGGGAGACCGGCCAATCTGTCTACGCGGGCGAACCGGTCGAATGGAACGGTGGCGCAGTCCACCAGCAATCCGGCGATCGCGGCTGGTGGTTCGAGTTCACCAACGTGCGCGATAGCGGGTCTTATGTAGTCGTTGACATCGACCGAGGTGTTAGGAGCCACCGATTCGAAATCGGTGCGGATGTCTATGACGACGTTCTCGACCAGGCGTTACGAATGTTCTGGTTCAATCGAGCTAACGCAGCGCACCTCGAGGAGTTTGCTGGTCCGTGGCACGATGGGCCGTCGTTCGTGGGTCGCCGCCAAGACACCGAAGCCAGGTCGGTTCACGACCGTCGCAATCCGGCTACCGAGCGCGACCTCTCCGGAGGATGGTTCGATGCCGGTGACGCCAACAAGTACGTCACCTTTGCGTCGCAGCCAGTGCATCAACTGCTCACCGCTTTCGAAAGGTACCCGGAAGTATTCGACGACGCTGTTGGCATCCCCGAGTCCGGAAATGGCATTCCCGATGTGCTCGACGAGGTGAAGTGGGAGATCGACTGGCTGGCCAAGATGCAGAGCCGTGACGGCGGTGTCTTGATCAAGATGGGCGAGGTGAAGGCTCCGGCAGACGGCCCTCCAAGTGAGGTTACAGTCGCGCGTTTCTACGAACAGGAGTGTTCGTCGTCGACCATCGCTGCGGCGGGAATGTTCGCCCATGCTGCTTTGGTCTTTCGCGATGTACCAGAATTGGCAGATGAGGCCGCCGCGCTTCAACGCCGTTCGCTGCGAGCCTGGCGATGGTTCAAGCGCAATCCCATTCGCTCCGATTGCGATTCGCAGAAGGTGCTCTTCGGCGACGCCGACTGGACGGTCGAACAGCAACTGGGTGAGGCGAGCACGACTGCTGTTTATCTGCACGCACTCACCGGCAAGAAGCGCTTCCGGCGGGCCGTTAGACGAAATCTGAAGTCGACGTCAGCTTTTTCTGACAATGGTTTCGCCCGGTACAACCCCCAGCAGGGCGACGCTCTGCTCTTTCATACCCAGCGACGCGACGCTGGCCGCAAGACCGTTCGCCGTATCGAACGGCGACTTCGGAGACTGGTTGGCTGGTCGGACACCTTTGGGTTAGACCCGAATGCTGGGTTGTACCGGTCGCACCTAGACGACGCCCAGCTTCACTGGGGGAGCACCAGTCCTCGCGCCAACACCGGTTCGGTCAACGCCTCGGTTGCCGAGTTCGCAATCGACCCCGACAATTCTGGCCAGTACCTCGACCTGGCGTCGCGTCATCTTCAGAGTTTCCACGGCGTGAACCCGCTCGGCATCGTCTATTTGTCGAACATGGCGGATTATGGAGCCGAGAAGTCGGTGACCGAGCTCTATCACTTCTGGTTCGCCGATGGCTCAAAGTTCGACAGCACTGTCAACTCCGAGATCGGCCCACCGCCCGGTTATGTGCCAGGCGGCCCCAACGGTTCTTACTCCGGTGAGGCCAGCCCGCCGGCGGGGCAGCCTCCACTCAAGGCATACCGCGACTGGAACACAAACACTCCCCAGACGGTGTCGTACGAAATCTCCGAACCCGGCATTTACTATCAGTCGGCTTATGTTCGGCTACTAGCGTCGGTAATGGTAAACGACCGCTAACCCGAAATTACTGTAGCTGTAACCGCTAGCCGATCATTACAGCAGTAATTTCAGCGCCATCTCGAAATTACTGTTGAAATCACCGCTGACCGGTTATTACAGCAGTAATTTCGGCTTAGGTTACTGGGCCTACCGGTTCGATTCCGTCGTCGCTGAAGCCGACTTCGACACCTCGGTTGATGCTCATCCAGTCGCGACCGTCAAGGTACGGCTTGAACGACTCGACAATGCGACGTTCGTGGGCCTTTGTCTTTGGGCGTTGAATCTCGTACAGATCAGGGAACTCGGCCCAGGCGGTTACCGCCGACCAGAGCCGCAGGGCAGCCGCGCCCTCGGGTGGGTTAATCAGTACGGGGCCGAAGATGCATTCGTCGCCGAAGAACAGTGTAGGAACACCGTAACCACCGGCATCGATCACGCGCTGATGTTCGGAGTGCACCTCGTCGTGGGTGGTGCTGTCGGCGATCGCCTCGTCTACAACCGCGGGGTCTAGCCCGATTTCGCTGAGCAGCG
>CBERPN010000155.1:0-9656 GCA_965524675.1 uncultured bacterium | reverse complement strand
GACGTCACCTTCATGTGTGCTGCGCCAGCTGTCCTCGCATCGATCTTGGAGGCGGCCAACGATTGGGAGGGTGAGATCCCGGGCCGAGGCCGGGTGCGAATCATTTGTGCCGGCGCTCCACCACCGACCAAGACGATCGAGCGAGCCGAGATCGAACTGGGTTGGGAGTTCATTCAGATTTATGGACTCACCGAGACCTCGCCGCTGCTCACGATGAGCCGCTGCCGCGCCGAGTGGGACGAGCTGTCGCCCAACGAGCGAGCCCAGCGACTAAGCCGGGCTGGTGCTCCGGCGCTGGGTGTTCGCATGAAGACCAGCGAGTCGGGAGAACTCTTGGCACGCAGCAACGTCGTTCTAAAGAGCTACTGGGATCAGCCTGTCGAAAGTGCCGCAGCGCTCGAGGGCAATTGGTTCCACACTGGCGACGGCGGAATCATCGACGACGACAACTACATCGTCATCTCCGACCGCAAGAAAGATGTCATCATTTCAGGCGGCGAGAATGTGTCCTCGATCGAGGTAGAGGACGCATTGTTTTCTCACTCAGACGTAGCAGAGGTTGCGGTAATTGGTGTTCCCGACCCCAAGTGGGGCGAGACCGTCAAAGCCCTGGTTGTGCTCACCGATGGGTCTGCTGCAACCGAAGACGACCTAATCGAGCACTGCCGATCCAAGTTGGCCCACTACAAATGCCCGACATCGGTAGAGGTCCGCGACGAGTTGGCGAGAACGGCAACCGGAAAGCTTCAGAAGTTCAAGCTCAGGGCACCCTATTGGGACAGCCTAGAAAAGGGCATCAATTAATTTGAAAGGATCAACATGGACATAGGTGACATTGTTGTCGATTTTTCGGCCTCAGATCAGGACGGAAACGAACTGACACTGTCGAGCTTGCTCGAGAGCGGTCCACTAGTGCTGTTCTTTTACCCGAAGGCGATGACTCCTGGTTGAACCAAGGAGAGCTGTCATTTTCGCGACCTGAGGGCCGAGTTCGCCGAACTCGGAGCTCAGCGAGTGGGAATCAGCGCCGACTCGGTGAGTCGGCAGAAGGAATTTGACGACAAGAACAGCCTTGGTTTTCCGTTGCTTTCAGACGGCGACAAGACAATCGCCCAACAGTTCGGGGTGAAGCGCAGGTTCGGGGCTCCGACCAAGCGAGCAACGTTCGTAATAGGTACCGACTTCAAGCTGTTGGCCGCGGTGACGAGCGAGACGAGCATGACCGATCACGCCGACAAAGCGCTTGCCGCACTTAGAGAGGGTCGTTCATGAAGATCGCAATCGGCTCAGATCACGCGGGGTTCGAACTCAAGTCTCATCTGTCGGAATTGCTGGCCGAGGCCGGACACGACATGGTCGACGTCGGAACCGACTCGACCGCATCGGTCGACTACCCCGAGTTCTGCGCCTCGGTCGCACGACTAGTCGTTTCAGGTGCCGCCGAACTTGGGATTGTCATGGGCGGGTCGGGTCAAGGCGAACAGTTGGCCGCTAACAAGGTCAGGGGCGCAAGGGCTGCTCTGTGCAACTGTCTTTATACGGCACGGATGGCGCGTTTACACAACGACGCCAACGTTCTCTCGATCGGAGCGCGGGTGGTCGGCACCGGACTCGCCGAGGAGATCGTGACGACGTTCCTCTCAACCAGCTTCGAAGGCGGCCGTCACCAACGCAGAGTCGACCAGATAATGGCGATAGAAGGTTTATCGGGCTGACACGGTGGCTTCTGCCAGCGAGGATCGCCCCGATAGGGGCGTTTTTAGGTGGCAGATCGGTTAGGGGCGGTGAAAGGCCGGGCTTGTGGCCTTCGCCGGGATCTCGTCGAGCGAAACCCGCAGCTCTTGCACGGTCGGTCCGTGCTCGGCTGCCAAGGGTGCAAGCGCAGCCAGATCAAAGCCGTATACCTCGGCTGCATTAGTAGCCAAAACCTTGCGCATATCTTGCTCACTCCAGTCGTGCATGCCGCGTCTGAGCGCCTCCCGACTGAATGGATAGGTCCCCTCGTGGTGGGGATAGTCGCTACCCCACATAACCCGATCGACACCAATTGTCTGGATTGCCTCGCACTCTTTCGGACTCGGAAAGCTCGCTCCGATCCAAACATTGCGGGCAAAGTACTCGCTCGGCTTCATCGGCAACACGATTTCGGCCGGGAAGCCGAGTTCGCCGATTCGGCCGCTGGTCATTTGCGCGTGGTATCCGTCCATACGACGCAAGGCGTCTACCGCCCAACCCACGCCCTGTTCAGTCATTACGAACTTCAGGTTTGGGTAGCGTTCGAATACACCAGCCATGATCACATGACTGAGGCTGCGGTTAGCGAAGAACGGCACCTCCATTAGGTACATGAGGGTCGAAGCAGGCTCGTCGCCGTACTCGGGCGTTCCGTTGCCGCCGTGTTGGGTGATGACCATGTCGAGGTCTTGGCAGACCTCCCAGAGGGGATCATAAGAGCGCGAGAAGAGCTGCGGAATCCCAAGATCGGGCGGAACGCTCGGAAGCATGAAACTTCGGAACCCGTTGTCGGCCGCCCACTTAAGCTCCGCCACTGCATCATCGACGTCGTTGAGAAACAGCTGCGCCAACCCAGCACGCTGGGCTGGATACTCGGCCACCCAATCGATCATCCAGCGATTGTGTGCACGTAACCCAGCTTGGCGGCGCTCTAAGTCTCGGCCGCCTCTCGGCGGGTAGGAGATTAGCTGGCCAGTAGGAAAGAAGGGTGGCACTGTATTGGGGAAGGTGATCTCAGCCACCACGCCATCGGCAGCCATCTCCGAGATGCGACGATCGTCGTCCCAGTTCCGTGAACGCCCATCATCTTGGAGGTCGCGGAAGGGATTCTTGTAAGCACCCCGCCACTCGGCGAACTCGTCTTGCCACTCGTCTTCAAGATACTCCTGGTACATCACCATTCGGCCGCCTGCGTGACAATCCGACGAGATGATCGTGTATGGATCGGCTGTCGTGTTCATAGATCTCCCAGAAGTAGCATTGCATTTCTATCCTAGACAAAGGCCCAAGAAGTGCATTGTCGTTCAGACACCGCGACCAATACTGCCCGGTAGCAGCTCGGTCGTGTTAATCCTGAGAGGAATGAGCGCCGGCAGCCAAGAGGGGCGAGGCGACACTTGTTATCGACTACTTCTTTGGGTTCTTTGGGCTTCGACGTTTGCCCTTATTACGCTGATCGTTCTTGTTCGACCAGCGGCTTCGCGGCTTGTTCTTTCGTTGGCTAGCCGACCGCTTCTTCGGCTTGGGTTTGGAACGACCCACCCGCTTCTCACCAGCATCGGGCGACCTGTCGTCGGCCCTGTCCGACCGCTCGTCGTTGCCTCCAGAACGCTTTCCACCGTCGCGACGAATCGATTTGACTTCACCACGAAGTTGATTGACGCCCGGACGGTCGTCGCGGTTGGGGTTGTGTTCGCGACGACCCGATGGCGCGCGATTCTCAGGCTTCGCTGTTCTTCGAGCCTTCGCTGACTTGCCGCGAGAACTCTGGTCGCGACCTGCCCCGTAGCCTTTCTTGGGCCCCTGCGAACTTTCGCTGCGCAGCTCATCAAGTTCGACGGCTGCGCTCGCTCGCTCAATCACGTCTGGAAGATCGGCGATATCGAGTTCGTCGAACTCAACCGGCATGTGCAGTGCTTTTTGGATCTGCTTAGCGTTACCGATCTTCTCGCTCACTATTAGTGAGATCACCTGTCCGTCGGCTCCGGCTCTGCCGGTGCGGCCCGACCGGTGAACGTAATCCTTGTCGGTCTCGGGAGGATCGAAATGCAGCACGAGGGTTACGTCATCGACATGAATCCCTCTGGCAGCAACGTCGGTGGCTACAAGCGCATAGGCCTTGCCCTCGGCGAATGCTCTCAGTGCGCGTTCCCGCTGCGCCTGGCTGCGATCGCCATGTATTGCCACCGCTTCAACCCCTGCCCTAACCAGTTGCTTGGTGACTCGCTCGCAACCGCGACGGGTTCGGCAAAAGACAATCGCTGATGTGTAACTCTGGAGTATTCGCGCCGCTAGGTCTATGCGCCCCTTAGCCGGAACTTGGAACCACTTATGGTCGACGTCGCCTGAGTCGTCGGCCGTCCCCTCAACCTGGACAATGAACGGGTCGTCTTGGTAGCGGCGAATCAGGGTGTTCACATCGCCGTCGAGTGTCGCTGAGAAGAGCATCGTCGAGCGCTCGTTCGACGTCTGATCCAAGATCCGTTCAACCGCTGGCAAGAACCCCATATCGGCCATCCGGTCGGCCTCATCCACCACGACGATCCCAACCTCACCAAGGTCGCAATAACCGCGACTAATCAAGTCTTCGAGACGCCCCGGGGTAGCGACCAAGATATCGATTCCCGAACGCAACCGCTTTCGATCAGCCTCGATATTGGTACCGCCATAGACCGCGCGCACCGAACGGTCGCGCGCCTTGGCCAGTGGGCTGATCTCATCATCGATTTGCGACGCCAGCTCCCGAGTCGGCGAAAGGATAAGCGCGCGGGGTCTACCGCTCGTCGCCTGTTCGACCAGTTCAACGGTGGGAATCCCAAACGCGAGCGTCTTGCCCGAACCTGTCGGGGCTTTACCGCAAATGTCTTGACCGTCGAGGGCCGCTTCGATTGTCGCTACCTGGATTGGGAAGGCTTCGGTAATTCCTCGCTCGCCCAACGCGTCGACTACCTCAGCCGAGACTCCGAGGTCAGCAAAGGACTGTGCTGCGGTCACAGAACTAACGCCTAAGTGTCCGAAGCTTCGCGAGCGCGCTTTAGGTTTTTCATCGTGCGACCGCGCACGGTCGCATCGAGGTCGACCTTGCGAAGACGGATCTTGTCGGGCGTAACTTCGACACATTCGTCGTCGCTGATGAATTCGAGCGACTGCTCCAAGGACAATTTGTTCGGCGGGGTGATTCGTACCGTTTCGTCAGCCGCCGCGGCCCGCACATTGGTGTGCTTCTTCTCCTTGCAGATATTGATATCCATATCACCCGCCTTGGGCGTCTCCCCCACGACCATGCCCTCATAGACGTCCTCGCCGACGTCGATGAAGAATGCTCCGCGTTCTTGAAGATTTACGATTGCGTTGCTGGTTGAAACACCGAGCCGGTCAGCGACCATTGACCCCTTGCTTCGCGACTTGATTTCGCCCTGCCACGGCTGCCATCCGTCGAAGACGTGATGCAACATGCCGGTGCCCCGTGTCTCGGTTAGAAAGTCGGTGCGAAAGCCAATTAGGCCGCGCGCCGGGATTCGGTAGTCGAGTCGAACCCAGCCGGTTCCATGATTCACCATCTCCTGCATCTGTCCCTTGCGGGGAGCCAAGAGCTGAGTGACTCCACCCACGTGTTCCTCGGGAATGTCGATTGAGAGCGATTCAACAGGCTCGTGTAACGTCCCGTCGATCTCGCGGGTGACTACCTGAGGTTTGCCAACGGTGAGCTCGAAGCCTTCGCGGCGCATCATCTCCACCAACACCGCTAGCTGAAGTTCGCCACGGCCCTGGACCTCCCAGGCGTCGGGTCGGTCGAGATCAAGCACTCGAAGCGAGACATTGCCAACAAGCTCGTTGTCGAGCCGATCCTTTACCTGGCGGGCAGTGAGTTTGGATCCGCCACTGCGTCCAGCAAGAGGCGATGTGTTGATACCAATCGTCATCGACAGACTCGGTTCATCAACCGTTATGGCCGGCATTGGGCGAGGGTCGTCGGCGGCGGCGAGGGTCTCGCCAATCGTCACCTCGGGCAGGCCTGCGACAGCGATGATCTCGCCAGCAAAGGCTTCGTTGGTCTCGGTCCGAACGTGGCTCTCGTTGACGTACAACTCGGTTATCTTGGACATCTCGATACTGCCGTCGGACTTGCACCAAGAAACCATCTGGCCCCTCTTGATGGTGCCGTTAATCATCTTGCAGATCGCTAGTCGGCCAACATAGGGCGAAGCGTCAAGGTTGGTGACCCAAGCCTGAAGCGGATGACCCGGTTGATAGCTCGGAGGTGGCACGCGGTCGAGGATTGTCTCGATCAACGGCTCTAGATCCGTTCCGGGACTGTCGAGATCTAGGGTTGCTTCGCCCTTTCGGGCAACCGTGTAGACAATCGGAAAGTCGATCTGGTGTTCCTTGGCGTCGACGTCGAGGAACAGGTCCTCCACCTCCGAAACCACCTCGGCGACCCGCGCGTCGGGACGATCGATCTTGTTGATCACCAACACCACCGGCAGATCGGCCTCGAGAGCCTTGCGAAGCACAAAGCGAGTTTGGGGAAGCGGTCCTTCGCTAGCGTCGACCAGCAATAGAACTCCATCTACCATCGTGAGCGCCCTTTCAACCTCACCACCAAAGTCGGCGTGCCCAGGGGTATCAACAACATTGATTTTGGTGCCACCCCAGCGAATCGCAGTGTTCTTTGCCTCGATGGTTATGCCCTTTTCTTTCTCGAGCTCCATCGAGTCCATAACCCGTTCCTCCATCGCTTGATGGCCAATAAAGGCGCCAGCTTGTTGGAGAAGGCCGTCGACGAGCGTGGTCTTGCCGTGGTCGACGTGGGCGATAATCGCCACATTTCGGATGTCGTCGCGCTGCTCTAGCGAATCGGCGGACGAGGGGGAGGTATTAGTCACCCATCAATGATGGTGCCTAAAGCACCGAAACCCGCCTCGGGCGCCCAATTTCACATCCGAAGGTCTGTGACATGGCAGACTTGTCGTCATGAATGACGACATCGAAAAGGCCCGAAACAAGCTAGAGAAGGAGTTCTCTCAGATTCAAGAGTCGCTCGGCGAGGTGCATGTCGCGTTCGATGCGGTTCGTAACGCTGGCCCCACCGACAATATCCACGACCTCCTCAAAGAACTTGAGAAGAAGGTGAAGAACGCTCGCGACGGCGGAGTGGTGGGTTCGGGGGCAAACTCGCATCGACGAGCGCTAGACAAGTACAACGGGCTACTCGCCGAACAGGAATCTGGGATCTAACCAGTTCAACGAATCGTATAGCCGGCGTCGACCGAAACGACTGCACCCGTCATGTAGCTAGCTGCATTCGACGCCAAGAAGATGACCACCTCGGCGATCTCTTCGGGTCGAGCCAAGCGCTTCATTGGAATGGTCGCGTCGGCCAACGCCTGAAGGTCCTCGACACTCGGCGGGCAGTCTCGCTCGGAAGCCAGCATGGGTGTGTCGACCTCGCCTGGGGCGACTGCATTGATGCGGATGTTCTCCGTGGCATGTTCGAGCGCCATCGCCCGAGTTATCTGGTGCACGGCCCCTTTCGATGCGCAGTAAGCGAGCACGCCGACCGAGCCTATTCCGCCCCATATTGAGCCGAAGTTCACGATTGCACCACCGTCGCCAGACTGCATTTTTCGCACCGCGGCTCGACTCATGAAGAACAATCCGTCGACGTTGACCGACATGACGCGCCTCCAGTGCTCGTCGGTCGTGTCGATTCCGACCGAGCGATGGATCACGCCTGCGGCGTTCACCAACACATCGATGCGTCCGTGCCGCTCGACTACGCCGTCAATAGTCGAGTCACAAAACGACGAGTCGCTGACATCACCGGCAACCGATTCTCCTGCGATCCGAGAGGCCAACCCCGCCGCACCATCGCGGTCTTGATCCACCAGCACAACTAAATCGCCTTGGTCAGCAAACTGTCGCGCCGAGGCTGCCCCCATACCCGACGCTGCACCGGTAATCACGACAACTCGCCGACCGACTGGGGCGCTCATCGTCAGCCGACGACCCACTCGCGATCTTGAGCGACCGCATCATAGGACTCATAGTCGGCCGCGGTATCGTCAGCAAACTCAAACTCCATCAAACCAGCCTCACCCCACGCTTTTCGAAGGTAGCCGTCATTGGCATCGAGCAGACCAATTCGGCGGGTGTTGGGGACTAGCTTGGCAAAAAAGCCACGTTGGAACTGCGTCTGGGGGTTTACGTTGATTTCTTCCGCCGCCTGAAACAGGAATGGCAACAATTCATCGACCGACACTCCGAGCCTCTCCCACACCTCAGGGGTGGTTGATCGGCTGCGCTGTCGAATCGTGTTCTCGAGCATGAACTCTTGGCGCTCTTTGAGTTCGGCCTCGGACAGATGCTCATAGAACTCACCAAGGCTGAGTATCCCAAAGGCGACGTGCCTGGCCTCATCGGCCATGATGTAGCGCAACAGTTTTCGCAGGAGCGGCTCGGTGGTCCGACGTAGCATGTCGCCAAATGCGGCCAGCGCGAGGCTCTCGATAACAATCTGCATACCCAGATACGCAATATCCCAGCGAGAGTCTTCGAGCAGGGCCATTATCTGGGCATCGAGGGTCGGGCTCATCGGATAGGGCTCGCCGAGTTTGGTGTGGAGATACTTGGCGAAGACCTCGGTGTGGCGCGCCTCGTCCATAGTCTGAGTCGACGCGTAGTACTTTGCATCGATCCACGGAACGGTCTCGACAATCTTGGCCGCGGTCATCATCGCACCCTGTTCACCGTGCATGAACTGGCTGAGATTCGCTTTGAGCATCTCGATACCGGCAACGGTTAGTTCCTTCTCGTCCCAGGTCGCGATGGGCGAACCCGGAATCTTCGTCGCGGCAGCGACGAGTTGCATGGTGGGGCTCGGATTCTCCGATACAAGTTGCTCGGGATCGACCTCTATGGCCCAGTCAAGGTCGGTGACACTGTTCCATTGCGAGGCCATCGCTTTGTTGTAGAGGGTGACCAACTGCTCGCGATCGCGGTCATAGTTCCAAGTCATGATGCGCGTGGCGTTGTCGGTGATGAGACGAATCGATGAATCGACTTCGGCCTTGCCGGGGATAGCGGGAACGATTGGCTCGGTTGTCGACATACTCAAGACTGCCATGCTTTGTAGCAAATCTCTCAAATCAATCTCTTGGGCGTCCAATCGGGAACACTTGGGCCCACCCTCAAAACGCCACCGGAAAACGAGTACACGCATGGGGCCGTGTAAGAACAGCCAGATAACCAACCAGGTGCTTATCAGGTAGATCAGATACAGCTTCGTTATCTGCGAATCGACCAGGCTCGTAGTCCTCGGGAGCAGACTTGGCCGCTTCTTCTCGATGGCCTCGCTAACGGCATAGCTTGGAAACCCCCAGATGTTGTCGATGCGGCGCTGGCGACAGGGATAGCGTTCGCCTCGAGATCGGTTTCATCCCAAACCGACTTCTCTAGCAATGCCGTGGGTAGCCCGTGTTGAAACGCGCTGTCGCCAGAACCCTGAACGATCGTTGCGACCGGACCTCGAAATACCACCGGAGGCGACCCTTGAATCCGAAACCGGCTTCCGACCTCGAAGGGGATCTGATCTGAGGATCGCAGCGGTATCCAGACCTCGCCATCGACTGGCAGCACTTCGGCATTGGCAAATACTGAGGCAACAATGGTGATGTGCCAGCCACTCAGCTCGAGCAGGACTCTCGCCGTTGCGTTATCACATATCTCAATTGAGCCATCGGGTCCGACCGAAAGGCCGAGTTTTCGACCAGGGGAATGGTGGCTCCGGATTCGGTCACCAATCGCCCAAGCGCTGGGCGCTCCCCCACCACCAGATTTAGCGACGCGTAGCGCATCGCGGTACCACAGGCGCGACAAAACAAGGTCGCCGGCGGGTTTAGATGACCCGCCGAGCACCGAAT
>CBERPN010000154.1:0-9759 GCA_965524675.1 uncultured bacterium | reverse complement strand
TTAACAGCTTTGCTCCAGCGCTAATAGCGAAGTCAATGCTAGGACGTTGCCAGCCGGTCTGGCTGAACTGCACTCCGAGTGTGTAAAGCAAAACTGGGATTAAGGCCCCACCCAAGAGCCCGACCGTGCGATCGATCACCAGCGGGACGTCGGTGTTACTCGCATTGAGAAGAATCGCAGGAATGGTCGCGAGGGTCATCGGTGCGGTCAGCGCTCGACGAACTGCGCTCGACACGCCCGACGTCTGGGCGGTGGCCAATCCAATCCCGACCATCACGCCGGTTACGTTGATCACCAACATCAGCACAGCAGCCGCGGCAAGCGCATCGTCGCCGAGCGCAAAAGCACTGATCGCCAGCCCGGCGTTTCCGACGTTGCCATATGCCGACGTCATTACCCCAGCCGCTCGAATCCGTTGCTGCAGGTTGGCGAGCGAACCGAGTGCGAAGGCGACAAGACCGGCCACCAACATGCCAGCCAAGCCAGCCAACGCTAAGCGGGCAACCGTCCCGCCCGCCAACTCACTCGCGACGAACAACTCAAAGACAAATGCAGGGCCGAACACCCAATACGCCAGCTTCGAAAGAGTCGCAGCGTCGATCGCCAAGCGCGGTCCGGTTAGGGCACCAATTGCCACCAGTAGAACCACTGGTCCAAGAACATCGACTAGCAGTTGCATGACAGACACGGCGAGCAACACTAGTGGTACGTCTTCAAATAGCCTCGTGGGGTGACAAGCCACCCATTCTCCGGTCAGGTGAAGCTATCGATCGATGGACGGTTGCTGGGCGTAGTTCGTGTGGAGTTGGACAGGACCACAGATCATCGTGGCAATGGCTGGGGTGGGCGCATTATCGGATCGGACTATTTGGTCTGGGGTCTGAATCACAAGGTTGCAATAATCGAGTTCGACGATGAAACTCGTGCCAAGGTCGTGGTTCTAGCATCGGGCCTGATCCGCGGGATCGGCGAGTTACCAGTAGCCTGCACCCCGAGATGAACCCGGTGCCTTACTTGAGAATCGACCCAACTTCAGCGCCGCGCCCTCAGGCCAAACCGTTCATTGTTGCGATTTCATTACGAAATCGCTTTACATCGGAGGTGAGCGTGAGGCATGTTAGAGATGTGAAATCAGCGCGGGCACCCCAGCCGTGACGAGCACACTCTCCCCCTCGTCGAGGCCGAATATCATTTCGCGCCTCGGATCAGGACTCAAAGGCGTCATAACTCCACAGCTTCCGGAAAAAGCTCGACCCTGGAATGGCGCCGCCGGACAACTCGGCCTGCTCGCCGTAATGTTCCTTTTTTACCTGGCGGTTCGGGGTCTGACGCAAACCTCAGAGGACCTAGCCCTGCGCAACGCCTACGACGTTCTACGCTTTGAAACAGGTATCGGAATCGCCTGGGAGCGTTCAGCACAACAGGTGCTTCTAGACCGTTCAAACCTGATGGCGTTCTTTAATTGGATCTACGTTTGGACCTACTGGCCAATGCTCGTCGGGTCGCTGGTTCTCTTGTGGTGGCGCGACAAACCGCGCTACCTATTGTTTCGCGACGCGCTAATTTTTTCGGGCGCGATCGGCCTAGTTGTATTCGCCCTCTACCCGGTTGCTCCACCACGGTTCCTCAACGGATTCGTCGACACGGTTAGCGCCACATCTCGCCACGTCATAGCCCATCCACCGGCCATCATCAACCAATTCGCCGCTCTCCCTAGCTTCCATGTCGGTTGGCATACTCTCGCCGCTCTAATGATTGCCAGCATGGTGTCGGCATGGTTCATCCGGGTGCTCATCATGTTGCCATCGGCGATGATGGCCATCTCGGTTGTTGTAACCGCCAACCATTACATCGTCGACGCTGCGGCAGGAATGGTGCTCTCGCTTGTCGGGCTGGCACTAATAGCCAAGCTACGATCGAGAGGCTCCGCGGTAGCTACTAGCGCCCAGCCCTTATTGCGGCGGACCGACCAGCAAATTCTCGAGTAGCTCCCTCCGCCCAGGTCGGTTGGTCGCCCCAGAAAACGATACTGTGGCATTCCGTGGACAGACCCGAACTTTGGGGCATCTGCGGCGGCAGCGGCTCAGGAAAAACTACGCTTGCGATCGCGCTGCTCGAACGCCTCTCGAACCGAGCCGCGCTACTGTCGCTCGATTCCTACTATCGCGACCTGAGCCATCTCAGCTTCGACGAGCGATGCCGGGTAAATTTCGATCACCCCGACGCCGTCGACTTCGACCTATTCATCGACCATCTCGATGCGCTACATCTAGGCCGTGCGGTACCGGTTCCGCGCTATGACTTCAACAGTCATTGCAGGAACGCCGGTACCGACTGGCTGGATCCGGGCGAAGTAGTGATCGTAGAAGGCATTCTTCTAATGGCTCGCGATGATGTCCGCGAGCGCCTCGACCTCGCCGTATACCTCGACGTGCCCGCCGCTATTCGCCTCGACAGGCGCGTTCATCGCGACGTCACCGAACGAGGTCGCGACGCTGCCGAGGTACGAGCGGTATTCGAAACAGTAGTTCGCCCGATGGAAGAGCTCTTTGTCGAGCCCGCGATCGACCTAGCGACCATCAGGATCGAACATCCATTCGAAGCAGAGCATTCTGCAAATCGACTTCATGAACGACTCGTAAGCAACTGAGCGATACCAGTTCTTCAGGCTCGCCGCCGGCCAATTCCTCAGGCTCGCCGCCGGCCAATTCCTCAGGCTCGCCGCCGGCCAATTCCTCAGGCTCGCCGCCGGCCAGTTCTGCGGTTCCGCGCGGTATCCGGGCCCTTCTGCTGGCCAACTTTTTCAGCACCTTCGCATATCTGGGAGTCATCACCTTCGCCGGCGACCAGGTGTTCGCAATCAGCGGCCGCGAGCTAGATCTGGGGCTGCTCGGCCTGGCAGCCTTCGTACCAATCTTCCTGCTCTCCCCCATCGCTGGCACGCTGGTCGACCGCTACGACCGGCGCTACATCTACGCCATCGCAGTGGTGATCGAGATTGGGTTGAGCCTCGGGCTCTTCGCATACATCCGCTCCGACCCGACTTCGGTGCTGCCAATATTCGCCCTAGTGAGTGGCTACGGCGCAGCACGTTCATTCGCCGCCCCAGCCAGCAGGGCAATGCCTATCGACCTAGCTCCACCCGAGATTCTCGAACGGGTGATCGCACTCAAATCCTTAGCCTTTCAAGCTGGCGTTATCGCCGGGCCGGTGGTCGCAGGGTTTGCTGCCGCCGCCTCACCCGACCTGCCGTTTCTAATCGCTGCAGCGCTACTCCTGCTCGTGCTGTTGATGCTCACCCAGGTCACCAAACCACCAATCGAACAGCTAGACACTCCCGCGGGCGCACTGCAAGCATTTCGCGATGCCATCGCTGGGTTTCGCTATATGCGAAGCAACGAGATCCTCGTCGGAGCGATATCGCTCGACCTATTCGCAGTGCTACTGGGAGGAGCGACTGCGCTGCTTCCGGCGATCGCGACCGAACGGCTCGGCGTAAGCGAGATTGGACTTGGCTGGCTCCGAGCGGCCGATGGAATTGGGGCCGCTGCAGTCTCGCTAGCGTTGGCCTACCGGCCCATCAAACGCCACATCGGCAATGTGCTTCTTCTTACAGTCGCCCTCTTTGGCGTCGCCACAATCGCGCTCGGCTTTACCCATACATACTTCGTAGCTTTCGCTTCTATAGTCGTCCTTAGCGCGGCCGACGCTGTGAGCGTCTACATAAGATCGAGCCTTGTTCCCCTAGCCACTCCAGAGGTCATGCGAGGCCGGATAATTGCACTCGAGAATGTGTTCATTGGCGGCTCGAATGAACTGGGATCGCTCGAGTCGGGAGTAGCTGCCCAGCTCATTGGTCTGACCGGAGCGATCGTGACTGGAGGCCTGGGAACCATCGCGGTCGTGGCTATCTGGTGGAGAATCTTCCCAGCGCTTCGCAAAGTCGACCGCTTCGACGACGTGCGTCTCGTACCCAAAGCAAGCCAACCGAACGGGCATTAGGACATCGTCAATCCACCGCTTACCGACAGTGTCTGTCCAGTGATGAAGCCAGCATCCTCAGCCGCAAAACAGCTGACCCCGTAGGCGATTTCGTCGGGTTGGGCCAGCCGCCCTATCGGTACTGCCCGAGCTAGTCGGCCTACGATCTTGGCGGGCAACTCCCCCGCAGCAGCAATGTCTTTCAGCAATTGTGTGTCGGTCGGGCCAGGTGCCACCACGTTGGCAGTGACCCCGTCCTGCGCCGCTTCACGGGCAATCGTTTTGGTGAATGCAATCACGCCAGCCTTTGCCCCCGCGTAGACAGATTCCAACGACGAGCCCACCAGCGCGGCATCTGATGCAAGATTCACGATTCGCCCGAAGCGCCGCTCGATCATGCCCGGCAGCACAGCGTGCACCGTGCGCAAAACTCCCTTGTAGTTAACCTCAATAATGCGATCCCAGAACGCTTCGTCGGTTTCAACGAAGGGCACAAATCGGTCCCAGCCCGCCGCGTTCACCAAAACCTCGACGGGTCCGAGATCACTGGCGACAGCCCGTACCGTCGAAGTCACCTCCGCCGAGTCGCTCACGTCGCACCCATAGGCCCTGCCCTCAACCTCGTCGGCCACAAGCTTGGCCTCATCAAACAGCAGATCCACAACCGCCACCCGTCGACCCTGGGCATGAAGACGTCGACAGACATCGGCTCCAATGCCCCGACCGCCGCCCGTTACCAATGCGACCCGGTCAGTCATTGCTCGTACCACCAATTACTGCCCTGGCGACCTCGCCCCACTTGGCAATGTCCTCGGGACGACGCTGTAGAGCCCCCTCGGTGAGATACATCACCAAACGCGCCGCCGCGCCTTGGTAGCGGTCGCAAAGCTGAGCCGCGATGTCGTCCCAGCTTCCGATCACGGCGAACTGTTCAAGCATCTCTTCGGAAATCGTGTCGACCATTGCCTGAAGATCTCCCGATTTGAGATGCTGGTTCAGAAGTGCCGAGGTTCCCTCGAATCCTAGATCGTCAAACTGAAAGCCATAGTTCTTAGTCGATCCGTAGAACGCGATCTGTTGTCTGGCGGTAGCCAGCAACGGTGCACGTTCTTCTGGCGTGTCTCCCGCAACTGCGAACACCGGAATAATGAGATCGATCTCGGAGGGGCTGCGCCCGACGCGCCCGGCACCCTCAGCTACCCCGGCCGCCAATCGGTTCTCGATGTAGTGCATCGAGTGGAGGGGATGCACGTGAATGCCGTCGGCCACCTCGCCCGCCATCCGGGTCATCCAAGGACCAACCGCCGAAACATCGATCTTGATGTCGTCAAACTCGTGATGTGCGGGCATCCATTGAGTAGGCAACAAGGTCAGCTGATAGAAGTCACCCTCGTAGCTGAGCTTCTCTTCGCGACGAAAGGCTCGGTGTACAGCCTTGACCGCCAGCAGATAGTCCTTTAGTCGCGGGCCCGGCGATTCAAACTCAGTTGCGTAGCGACGTTCGATATGGGCTCGCACCTGGCTGCCGAGGCCGAGCCGAAAACGACCCTCGGTATTCTCGGCCAATTCCCAAGACACTGCTGCAGACACCATTGGGCTGCGAGGAAACGCAACAGCTATGCCCGTGCTGAATTCGAGGGTCGGGGCAGCCAAGGCCGCTGCCGCAATTTGCATCCAAGGAACCTGTGAAGTCTCGGTAAACACCATCCCCGAGAAGCCAGCAGCTTCGACCGTGCGGGCTAGGTCCTGCTTCGTCGCCCACGACGACCCGCTGGTCATTATGTCGAATCGCACTTCAGAACTCTCCCCGTATGCATCACCGCCGTTACGGGGCAGTTCTAATCGAGCGCTGGCCGCAGAGCTACTCCCCGGCAAGTTTCTTTCGGGTAGCCGGACGCCATGGCGAGAACCAGAACAAGATTCCGATTACACCGGCCAACGCGAAAAAGTACCCCGCCAACTCCAGTGGACTCGCCGAGGTCTCGGGCTCTGGGAGGGTAGAGACGAACTCAGCTGGCGCACCGTGGGCGGAATAGGCGAACTCATAGCCCGACTCTTGAAGGCCGTCCTGATCGTTGGTCTCTATTTGGTAGAACACTAGATACTCGCCATCGCCGGGCAACGAATCGAGCAACCCGGCTCGAATTGTGAAGGCATCGACCCGTTCTGTCTCGCCTAGCAACGCTTCTAACAAGATGCCTTCGCTATCGCGAAGGTCTATCTGCACAATCCCGTCGGGGCTGATGGCGTCGGCGAACTCAAGACGAATCTCGGCAAAGGGACCAACCTCAACTCCGGGAGCAGGCGACGCGGTGATGAGCGAGCTGTGCGCAGCGGCTTGCTCGACGAGACCAGCGATGATGAGAACCGTCGACGCCAGCATCAGCAGCACAGCCGGGTAGCCGGCCACACGTTTGAGCCAAGCGGCGACAGAGGGCATCGCCACCACTAGTACCGAAAGTGCCGGATCTTCTCGCCGCTGTCGCCTATGAGCGAAAGCGACTCAATCCCGATCCGTAAGTGATCGTCGGCGAAATTCTTGGTAACCATGGCATCGCTCTTTTGAGTCTTGACACCTTCGGGGGTCATCGGGAGATCCGATACCAATAGTAGAGCTCCCCGCGCAATCTGATTGGCGTGGCCAACCGCAAACACTGTGGCGGTCTCCATGTCGATTGCTAGCGCCGACATCTCTCGCAGTTCTTCCTTGAAAACCTCATCGTGCTCCCAAACCCGCCGGTTGCTCGTGTAGACAGTGCCGGTTCGGTATTCAAAGTTGGACTCGACCAAACGTTCCGACACGAACTTATGCAGCTTGAACGAGGGCAGCGCCGGAACAAGTTTCGGGAGGTATTGATCGCTGGTGCCATCGCCTCTAATCGCACCGATCGGCAACACGAAGTGGCCAATCTCGCTCGACTTCTTTAGGCCACCGCATTTGCCAAGAAATAGCACAGCCTCGGGCATGCGAGCACTCAACAGATCCATGACCGTGGCCGCATTGGCCGAACCCATACCAAAGTTGATCATCGACAAGCCTTCGGCGTTGGTCGCCGCCTGGAAGGTTCGATCCCTGCCTTTGATCTCCACGTCGAACTGTTCTGCGAAGCGTTCGAGATATGCCTTGAAGTTGGTCAGCAAGACATAGTCGCCGAACTCATCGACCTCCATGCCGGTGTAGCGCGGAAGCCAATCCTTTGTGATCTCAAGTTTGGTTACCATCCGTCAAGGCTAATGGTACGCAGTGCCAAATGGGCGTGCCACCAGACACCTGTCGTTCCAAAAACCGAATAGTGTCGAGCAATCCAATACCCTTAGATCCATGTCTTTTCCAAAGAAGCTCCTAGCTGGCGGCATCGCAGCGATCGCCCTAGCCGTCGCAGCACTATTCATATTCCTATTCTTCATCCGCGACGACTCCCCCGAAGAGTTCGAACTTCGCACCGAAGAGGAAGTAGCCGAAGATCGTGCCGCTGCGCCCGACGCAACCGATGCACCTGATGCACCTGATGCTGCCGAAAGCGAGGAGGCCGAAGATACCGCCGAGGGGATCGAAGGCAACTGGACAATCGGGCCAGGGTCACAGGCCGGCTACCGGGTCATCGAAGACTTCGCCGCTATCCCAGACTTTGAAGCCGTAGGGCGCACATCAGAGCTCGAAGGCTTCCTCACGATCGAAGGCACCGTGGTCACCACCGCCACCTTCGATGTTGATATCGCATCGATGACCAGCGACAGCGGACGGCGCGACGGACAGTTCAAGGGAGCGATCATGAATGCGTCGGAGTTCCCCACTGCGAAGTTCGTACTTACCAGCCCAATCGATTTGGGCGAGGTTCCCGGTGAAGCCACAGCTAACTCGTTCGCAGCCACGGGCGATCTAACACTCCGGGGTGTCACGAATTCGGTCGACGTTGCTATCGATGCCCAGTTGCTGAGTGGTGAAATCGAGGTCGTCGGCTCGATCGACGTGATTTTCGCCGACTTCGGGATAAACAATCCGTCGAACGGTGTCGTGACGGTTCGCGACGAAGGCAAGGTCGAGTTCCAGCTCATCTTCATCCGCTGACGCGGCTCCTAGTCAGCCGGCGGCAAGGATCTCGCCATGCGGAACACCGAACCAGGCACCTGGTTTGTCGACCCAATCTCTAAACGCCGCGGAAACCCCTTCCAAGTCGGACCGGGTGGCGATGCCACGTTCAATAGCTTGGTCGGCCAACGCTGAATCGAGCATTCGATCGGCCCACAGCGAACCCCACCACTCACGATCGGTGTCGTTGGCGAAACACCACATCGATGCCGTTGCTTCAACCTCAGAAAAGCCAGCCTCACTGGCCCACCCCAGAAGGAACCGTGCCGCGTCAGGCTCAGCATCGTTGCTGCGGGCCACCGCTTGATAAATCTCCATCCAGCGATCGAGCAGCGGGTCGCTCGGTGCCCAGAACATGGCCTGATAGTCGGCATCGCGCGCCGCCACGACCCCGCCGGGCTTAGCCACCCGACGCATCTCGCGGAGCGCGGAGACTGGGTCGGATAGATGTTGTAGCACCTGGTGGGCGTGCACTATGTCGAAGCTGTCGTCATCGAAATCTAGCGAGTAGACATCTCCGACCCGAAAGTCAATGTTGGTTACCTCGGCCGGAACAGCGGCCCTAGCTTTGATCAAAACCTCCTGCGAAAGCTCGATGCCGATTACCGACCCGCTACCGACCCGTTGTGCCATATCGATACTGATCGTGCCAGGGCCGGCACCCACATCGAGAACTGCGGCGCCGTCGACCAAGTGCTCAGCAAGGTACCCGGCCGAGTTCTCGACGGTCCGCCAAGTGTGAGATCGCAGGACGCTAGCGCTGTGGCCGTGTGTGTAAATGTCAGAAGGTCGAGACATCAGCCGATCCTACTCATTGGCAATTTCATTGGCAGTGACGCCACCTCGTCGGATTTCTTTTTGGATCTTCATAGTGGCTTCATCAGCGATTCGGCACTCTCGCTTCATGAGCTACCTAATGCGAACCCTTACAATTCTGTTCATTGCCGCGCTTGCACTGACAGCATGCGATGCAAACCCCTACTCACCAGGGTTACCGGCTGAACAAAAGGCCGACAACGACCGAACCGGTCCCGGGATCGAGAACTCCGTATCGCCCGACATCCAATTGCGAGGTGTGAACCTTGCGGGCGCTGATTTCGGAGAGGACTCTATGCCCGGAACCTTCGGAACCGACTACATCTATCCCAGTAACGAAGAAATCGACTACTACACCGCCAAGGGGATGACTGTGTTCCGTTTGCCGTTTCGCTGGGAGCGGCTGCAGCACGAAGCATTTGACGAGTTCGATGAGGCAGAACTGGCAAGGATCCGGTCGATCGTCGAGCACTCCAGATTCAGGGGAGCGACAGTGATCCTCGACCCCCACAACTACGCTCGCTACTACGAGGATGTGATCGGCGAACCCGAATTACCAGTCGAAGCCTTCGAAGACTTCTGGAGCCGCTTGGCCAGCGAGTTCGCGAACGATGACAAAGTCATATTCGGTGTAATGAACGAGCCGGCGGAGATGGCGACCGAGCTATGGCTCGACGATGCGAACGCGGCGATCGACGCCATCCGTTCCACCGGTGCTGACAACCTCCTGCTCATCCCGGGCAACGGCTACACGGGCGCCCACTCGTGGCTATTCGACGACTACGGAACTCCGAACGGTGACGTGATGGCCGACATCATCGACCCCGCTAACAACTACGCCTATGAACTTCACCAGTACCTCGATGAGGATT
>CBERPN010000153.1:0-9771 GCA_965524675.1 uncultured bacterium | reverse complement strand
CATTCGGGCACTATTAATGTGTTCGGCCTAGACCCCCTCACCGATGGCGAGACCATTAGGTCGCGCTGCGGCATCGTCTCGGCAAAGCCAGCGTTGTATGACCGGCTTTCTGGTTGGGACAACCTTGACTACGCGGCCGAAATGTACCAAGTGAAGGGCGACAAGAAATCGAAGATCCGCGAAGCGGCCGCTCGATTCGGTATCGAGCATGCCCTCGACAACCAGGTGGGAGGGTATTCAACCGGCATGAAGACACGACTCGCGTTGTCGCGTTCGGTGCTTCATGAACCCGAACTACTGCTGTTCGATGAGCCAACCTCGGGTCTAGACCCCGAGTCTGCCCAAGCTGTCCTGAGCTTGATTCGCGAAATGACAGCTGGCGGCTCGACCGTTGTGATGTGCACCCATCACTTGGCCGAGGCTGAAGGTCTCGCCGACCGGATCATAATGCTCGAAGCGGGCAGCGATCTAATATCGGGCGAACCCCAACACCTAACCAATCGTTACTGGCCGCAGGCGATTCTTAACCTGAGCTGCGATGAATCAGGCGGGCTCGAAGCTTGCAGAGCCCTACCCGGAGTTCTATCAATGACCATCGCCGACGACGACCGTTCGGTCGAACTTTCGCTCGATGACAAGATTCGGGTACCGAATATCGTGGCAGCTCTCACCCAGGCGAAGGTGCGACTCACCAGAGTCGAACCGTTCGAACCCACGCTCGAAGATCTCTATTTCGCGGTACGCCGCGAAGCCCGCGACGCAGGAAAGGTTGGAGCGGTCGAATGAACTGGCATCACGTAAAGACGGTGGCACGTACCGACCTCAAGCAACTGGCCGGCGCAAAGGATTTCTGGGTTCCGATGCTGATTCTGGGATCGATGTTCTTCATAGTCATCCCGTTCGTCCTGCTGCTATCGATCACCAGCCTCGGCGAGGTGGAGAGCGTCGCCCAGATATCAGAGGCCATCAAAGTTCTGCCAGCGGCCGCTCAGGAACAGATCAAGGGCGACACCCCCGCTGGTCGCACCTCGTACGCTTTAGCAGTGTTCCTCTTTGCCCCAGTGGCAATTGTAGTTCCGCTCACCATATCGACAGCGGTCGGCTCATCGACCATCGTTGGTGAACGCGAGCGAGGTACCGGTGAGTTTCTCGCCCACTCCCCCGCAGGAATTCGTGAGATATACCTGGGCAAGCTGATCGCCAGCTTTGTTCCCGGATACCTGACCACGCTGGTCGGGTTCGGTGCCTACTCGATTCTGGTGAACACGATCGTTGGGCCCGAGGTCGGCGGCTGGTTCTTTCCAACCCCGCAGTGGTGGGCACTGATGCTATGGGTAATGCCACCGTTCTTGGCGCTAACTCTGTCGCTGGTGCTGCGGCTCTCGGCAAAGGTAAAGAGCACTGCGGCCGCACATCAGGCTTCAGGCTTGGTAACCCTTCCGCTGATCGGCGTGGCCTATAGCCAGAGCACCGGGGCACTCTTTGGTGCAGGGGTGTCGTCGTTCTGGATCGGAACAGTCGCTTGGGTCATCGCGTTGGTCAGCCTCAGCCGCGGCATGAAGTCGGTCAACCGAGGAAGGCTTCTCGGAGTAGCCATCGACTAACCAACTGGTCGGGCTGGTGGCCCCTATAGGGGCCAGATGCCCGACCAGAACGTCAGAGCTGCTGCATTATCTCGTCGGGGATATCAAAGTTGCTATAGACATCTTGAATGTCGTCGTGATCGTCGAGAATGTCGATCATGTTAAGGACCGCCTTGGCGGCTGCCGGATCGGTTAGCTCAACCGTTTGGGTTGGCAACATCGTGACATCGGCTGAATCGAAAGCGATTCCCGCTGTCTCTAGAGCAGCTCGCAGATCGGGTAGATCGGTCGGGTCGCACGTTAGCTGCCAGGTATCGCCCTCGTCGACGAGGTCTTCGGCACCGGCATCGAGTGCCACCATCATGAGGTCGTCTTCTTCGATGGTACGAGAAAGCATGACTACGCCCTTGCGACCGAACTGCCATGCGACCGCTCCTGGCTCGGCTAGCGAACCACCGTTTTTCGAGAGCATGCTGCGAATATCGCTACCGGTTCGATTGCGATTGTCGCTAAGCGCTTCGAGGTAGAGCGCCACACCGTGGGGCGCGTAGCCCTCATAGGTAATCGGTTCGTAGTTGACGCCTTCGAGTTCGCCTGTGCCGCGCTTCACCGCCCGCTCGATAGTGTCCATCGGCACTGAGGCATCGCGCGCCTTCTGAAACATTGTGCGTAGCGTGGCATTGGAATCGAGATCGCCGCCACCGGTTCGGGCGGCGACCTCCACCTGCTTTATCAACTTGGCGAAGAGCTTGCCGCGTTTCGCGTCGGCAGCGCCCTTCTTGTGCTTGATTGTTGCCCACTTCGAGTGACCCGACATTTTTGGTCGCTGCCCCTTGCTCGTTGATGCTGATTCGAAAGAAGATGCCTGAAAACTTCAGAGTGCGTCTAGGAAGAGTCTATGAAGGCGAAGATCGGGTGTCAGCTCCGGATGAAACGATGATGCCATCACTGCACCTTGACGGCACAGTACTGGCTCGCCTCCATAGGTTGCTAGTACTTCGACTCGATCTGAGAACGATTCAATAGCTGGCGCCCTAATGAACACAGCATGGAACGCGCTTTCTAAACCCACAACTTCGAGGTCGGTTTCGAATGATTCGATCTGGGTGCCGTAGGCATTTCGGCGGACCGACATGTCGAGCATCGCAAAGCAGCGTTGGTCGCTGCGACCGTCGAGGATCTCCGCTGCCAACAAGATCATGCCCGCGCAGGTTCCGAACGCTGGCATGCCGTCGGCGAGCGCTGAGTTGATGGGTTCGAATAGGCCTTGAAACTCGAGCAGCATCGACATCGTGCTCGACTCGCCGCCAGGGATAATCAAAGCATCGACTTGGCTGAACTGAGCCGGCGTCCGTACTTCGACTCCGACCACACCAAGTTGCTCGAGCACTTGAAGGTGAAGCGAAAAGGCACCCTGTAGTGCCAAGACGCCTACGGTTGGAGTACCTACCAACCTCGTTCGGCCAACCTTGTCTCGAGCGTGGCGATTTCTAGGCCCTTCATCGCTTCGCCCAGGCCGCGACTCACCTTTACCAAGATGTCAGCGTCGGTGAAGTTGAGGGCCGCTTGCACAATGGCACTCGCCATTAACGACGGGTCAGAGCTCTTGAAAATGCCTGACCCCACAAAGACAGACTGCGCCCCGAGTTGCATCGCCATCGCCGCGTCGGCAGGCGTCGCGATGCCACCAGCACAGAACATCGGTACAGGAAGTTCGCCGGTCTCGGCGATCTCTTGCACCAGCGGCAGCGGAGCTTGCAGTACCTTCGCCCATTCGAAAAGCTCGGCCGAGTCGGCCTTGGTAATCTTGCCTATGTCGCCGGTGATCGAACGCAGATGGCGGGTGGCCTCAACAATGTTGCCCGTGCCAGCCTCGCCCTTCGAGCGGATCATGCACGCGCCCTCGCTGATTCGCCGCAGGGCTTCGCCGAGGTTCGTAGCACCACAAACAAACGGCACATCGAATGCCCACTTGTCGATGTGGTGCTTTTCGTCAGCGGGGGTGAGAACTTCGCTCTCGTCGATGTAGTCGACATTGAGCGCCTGGAGAATTTGCGCTTCGACAAAGTGGCCGATTCGGGCCTTCGCCATAACCGGAATAGTGCAAACCTCTTGAATGCCCTCGATCATCTCAGGATCGGACATTCGCGACACGCCACCATCGCGACGAATGTCGGACGGCACGCGTTCGAGCGCCATAACGGCAACCGCCCCAGCGTCCTCGGCGATCTTCGCCTGTTCGGGGTTGACGACATCCATGATGACGCCACCCTTTAGCATTTCGGCCAAACCCCGCTTTACCAGCGGAGATCCTGTGGTGTTGGTGGATTGCGCTTCAGACATACCGGGAGTCTATGGCCTGATGCAGGGTTCAGCCCAGCCGATTTAGCTCGAACTGCGTCGGATCGTGGCCAACTAATCGGCTAGCGCGAGGATCGATGCAGCATCGCTATCAGCCAAGGTTGTCATCTCGCCAGCACGAACGAGTTGCACGAAGGTTTGACCAGGCCAAAGGCGGATCGGATTACCGTTCTCGTCGCTGAGGTCAAAGCCATCTTGTGGAGCATCGCGGGTCCAAGTTCCCTCTATCAACCCGCCGTTCATGAAAACCGTGACTGGACCAGAGCCGGTTGTGACAGCCTGGGGAGATGCCGCGTCGGCGCGACTTACCTTGTAGCTGATCTCAAGCACCACGACATTGGTGGGTGCGACCGGGTTACCGCTGGCGGCGAGGTGCTCGGTAAGGCCCTGAAAGCGGTGCCAGCCTCCGACCTGTTTGTCCCAGACGTAGCTAACCGGGGTGCGAGCATTGGTGACGCTTCGTAGTCCAGCCACTGGCGTAAGTCCTTCGGGGCTCTCGTCGGCGTCGAGATAGCGAAAGACTGGTAGGACTTCGGCCTCTTCATTGGTAAGAGGTTGCGCCCTCACCTTGGCCGGGTCGACCATCCGGTGATGGGGTCTCGGCCGCTCAGCTTGATCGACATAGGCCGACGTAACATCGTCGAAACTGGCTCGAATCAGCAGCCCGGCGCCCTCACTCCCCCGCACTTCTTGGCCAACGATGGTATTGCTTCCCGAGTAGGTGAAGAACGGGCCGCTCAGCGCCGCGAGGACATCTAGATCGCTGCTGCGGGCCGACCTTACGGGCCCAACAAGACTCGGCTCGATCGAGTGAAAGACGGCCAGGAATCTGGTGATGGAGTTCTCGACCGCGATTTCAAACACGATATCGGCCTCATCTAGCCCGAGTTGTGGTCGCGCCTTCTCATCATTATCAATCTTTGCTGCCACCACCCTCCTGCTTAGAAGCCCCTCGTCGCTAAGCGGTCGTCCGGTGAGCGGCTCGATCGGACCGTTCTCTAGCGCAAATGTCTGGTCGGGCTCAGGATCATCAGTGGCTGGTGCTGCTTCGCCCTCTTCGACGTCTCCGGCAACAGAAGTGCTGGTCGAATCGGAAACATCGGTTGATTCGCCGGTGGGACTATCGTTGCCTCCACACGCACTCGCTATCAAAACGAGCGATATGACCAGAACCAGACGGCGAATGCCGCCCCGAGTCGTGATGGGCATTAGTGCTCCCGAAGAACGCTTACTCGAAGATGAAGCGGTGGGTGAATTCGTTCGGTTACCACCGCCGGGTCTCCTATGGGATCGGCCAACCAGAGGTGAGCATTAGCTAGTCGGGCGTCGGAAACAACGGTAGTGCCCTCTTGGAACTTCTCAAGGCTCGATAAGAACCCCGGCGGATAGCGGGTGTATCCCACTGCCGCCAGGTCGGTATCGATCCGAAAGTGTTCGGGGAGAATCCACTCGAGAACGCTCTGCCCGACCCTTGTTACCGGAATCGTCGCGAGAATTGCTGCGGTAAGTGTTAGCCCACCAATATCGGGACTCGATGACATTGTCAGCAGATGCGACAACACACCTTCGGTTTCGAGTCGATCAAGGTTTCGAAGTAATCCCGTAGTGAGGACGACTCTTGAGTCGCGGCTGTCACTCCCGACCGCTAGGCCATTAAACCCTCGACTGTCGAGAACCTCAAGAATTGGCCGGTCAAATCCGTTAGCGACACACAGGCCGTCGACGAGATTTCCGACATGCGGGTGCTCGTCGACGAGCAGAGGTCGAGTTTCAATGCCACTGAGAGCAAGGGTGTCGCGCCGCAGGTACACAAATGCCCCCACAGCGAGGGCGACGAGCAACCCGGCGATCAGACCCAGCCACCATGACGTGATTAGTGCGACGACAATAAAGGTGACCAGCCCTGCGAACAGGGCCATCCCGGCCAGCAGTGCAAGTGCTCGTTGGCGAATCATCAGTGATCAAAAACTCACTTCGACGTTGCCGCGCGAGTCGTCATCGGCTTCGAAATATTCGCGTTCAGTGAAGTTAAAACTGTTGGCGATAACCGAAGACGGGAACACCTCAAGCTTGGTGTTATAGCGGAGCACGCTGTCGTTGTAATACTGCCTTGCGTAGGCGATCCGGTCCTCGGTGCCGCGCAATTCTTCTTGAAGTTGAAGGAAGCCCTCGTTCGCCTTTAGGTCGGGATAAGCCTCAGACACGGCAAACAACGATTTCAGTGCCCCGGTCAAAATGTTCTCGCTCTTGGCCTGGTTAGCCGTTCCTTCAGCCGAGACCGCCATGTTGCGAGCCTGAATTACTGCTTCGAGCGTCTCTTTCTCGTGCGACGCGTAGCCCTTAACCGTTTCGACAAGGTTGGGGATCAAATCGTAACGACGCTTGAGTTGCACGTCGATTTGCGCCCAGGCACCCTCGATTTTGTTGCGCATCTTCACCAAAACGTTGTATTGACCAATGACCCAAGCCACGATCACGACGAGCAATACAATGATGACAATGATTGCAATAAGCATATAAACCTCCACTGACGGCCGCCTCGCCGACGACAGAAGCCGACGTGGTGATGGTCAGTCTAGACAATCCGAGACCGGATCTTGTCAGGATCCCTTTGCCGTTGCAGCTCTTCGTATGCAGCACGGTAGGTGGCTGCCAGGCGCCGCATCGAAAATTCTTCCGCTCGCTCGAAACCCGCGTCAACTAATTCGCTGGACCTTCGAGAATCGCCGAGCACTCGATTGAGCGCCTTGGCCAGCGCTACCGAATTTCCGGGCGGGACAAGTTCGCCATCATGACCGCCTCGCGCAACCTTTGAGTATCCGGGAAGTTCACTAGCGACCACCGGCGTTCCAGCTGCCATTGCCTCGAGCAGCACTACACCGAACGACTCGCCACGAAGCGACGGGGCGCAGAAAACAGTCGCACCACTCATTCTCTCAATCTTGTCGGTCTCGGTCAGATGACCAAGCCAATCGATACGATCGTTGCCAGCGAATCGGGCCCGCAGATCGGCTGTCTCGGGCCCCTCGCCCCCAATCCACAAACGCACGTCGTCAGCCAGCAACTTATGAGCCTCGAGTAGAACTGCGAGACCCTTGCGCGGTTCGTGCCGTCCGACAAACAAGATTGTTGGACCGTCGGTTGGGGTAGGTGAAGCATTGCGGAATCTGGGAACCTCAACCCCGTTGAATAACACCTGATACTCACCGCCAAGCGCATTTTGGGCCATCGTCTTGGCGGCGATGGAGACCGCATAGTTTCGGTCGATTCGGCGGGCCAGCCACCGGACCCCAGGTTTTAGGTAATCGTAGGCACGACTACCACCAGCTGCGTGATAAGTAGCTAGCAGCGGTGCTGGTCGAAATAGAACGGCGGTCATCGTTGGCCCAGGCGCAAGCGGTTCGTGAAGATGAATCACGTCGAAATCTTCATCACGAAGTGCTCGAAGCGTTCGGAGTTGCGCTGCCGGATCGGGTGCGATTGGGGCGATCGACCCGTTGGCAACCGCCGGAAGACTCGCCCCGAGGGGTGTGACCCCAGAGTCAGGCGGCGGACCATCGCAGGGGCCAAGCACCCGTGCATTGCAGCCGCCAGCTCGAAGCGCTCGAGCAAGAGCCAGAACCTGCCCTTGCACCCCACCGGGCACGGTGAGACTATAGGGGCAAATAATGCCTACACGTAGGCTCACCGGCTGCGCCGCCGGGATCTATTGGCTTCAGACTTGAGCATTGCGAAGTCGCTAGGCCAATTGGGCTGCATTAGATGCCATTGCTCGGGCGCTCGACGAATCTGGACCTCGAAGGCCGCAGCAAGATCTTGTGTTACTCGTTCTACGTCTTCGCGAAATCCTGCCCGCCGCTCGGTGTCGAGCGGCGGTCCAGCGATAGCCGAGACGCCCTCACCTCGGTCGTCGAGGTAGCACACCGTAGGAATCAGCGATGCACCCGTTCGAAGCGCAAGAATTGCTGGTCCACCCGGCAGCGTTGTCTGTTCGCCAAAGAATTCGACGGCTATTCCGTTTTGCTCAAGATCGCGATCGGCTAGGAGACACACCACGTGATTGTCCCTTAGCGCACTCACTACCTCTGTAGTCACTTCCGGGCCGAGCGGCACAATATTCATCCCCAAGGAGCGGCGATACGACACGAACCAATCGAAGAGCTCGTCGCTGCTAATCCGTTCGACCACCGCCGTAAGTTTGTAACCATGAATGAGTGTCAGCCAGAAGGCAGCCCATTCCCATCCGCCGAGGTGCGGCAACGCGAGAATCGGACCAGGGGTATCAGGATCCTCGACCGCGGCCCTGATGTGTTCGAATCCAACCTCGCGAAATCCGTCGTCGACCTCGGCCCTCGACATCGTGGGTAGCCGGAAGCTCTGAAGCCAGTAGGTCGCGTACGAGGCGAACGTTGCATCGACCTTCGCTGACAAACCGTCGCCGAGCTGCCGGCCGTACACCCGCGCCAGAGTGCTTTCTACGATCCGACGTCGGTCGCCACCCAGCTTTGCCGCTCCCCTTCCCAAGGCGTTCGCCAGCGGTCCTACCGCTCGCTCTGGAATCGCTTGAGCTATGCGCGAGCCAGCCCGGTAGGCCATCGCTGCTCGATCAACCACGCCAGCCCCCCGCTCGGTTCGCTAGCGGACTCCTAGGGTCGGCCACTTCGGCTTTGACGCTCGGCCCGCGGCCGGCGCCGGCCGCCTTGCTGGCGACGACGGTGGCGGTTCTGGAAGATGGTGTCGGTTGGAACAGACGCACTCGCTTGGCGCCAAACCTTGGCAAAGCGCTGTGCTGCGGTAAGTGCGGTCAGAGCCAGCATCACCCAGAGCACCGGGATGAGCAACTCATTGAACAACAGCCCGAAGCCGAGAACTAAGAATCGTTCCGCCCGCTCCATGATCCCGCCTTTGGCGTCGAAGCCTAGCGATTCAGCCTTGGCGCGCTGGTAGGAAACCATCATCGCAGCGCCCATGATTGCCACTGGCAGCATCATGATGCGTCCCGGCTCGTTCGACGCCAGATACCAGGCGACACCGCCGAAGAGCATCGCGTCGGTCAGTCGATCCGAGACCGAATCGAAGAAGGCACCGCGACTGGACTCGGTACCCGATGCTTTTGCTACGGCTCCATCGAGCGCATCGGGCACGCCGGTGAGGGCGAGGAACAAGACACCCAGACGGAACCAACCCTGACCAATGAAGTAGGCGGCAGCTCCCGCCATAACGATGCCGGTCACGGTTACTACGTCGGCGGTGATCCCGGTCCGCCGCAGACCCGCCCCCATGGGGATGAGAGCCCTATCGACCGCGGTACGCCAGTTTCCGTCGAACATCGGCACACTCTCCTTGAGGGGCAACCAAGTCTAACGGTAGCAGCGGGCTGGTGGTGGGTAGCATGCGGCGGTGCCCGACGATCGATTCTCCCAACTCAAGCCACCGGCCATCATCGCCACCATCGCTTCTCTAAGGCGCCGTTTCGGCGAAGTGTTTATCTCGACCGCCGACTCAGATCCAGACGAGGTGGCCGCGTATGAGGGCCGCGACGGTCGATCGGTGCTCGACCTGCTCGCCAGCGCTGTCGAGACGCTGCAATCGGGCCATGACGCCATTGCTGCAGCCGTCAACCGCGACGATGCCGTAGTCGTCTCGCCGGTAGCCCAAGTCATTGCCGCCAGCACCGATCGACAAGGACACTTAGATCAACTCGAATTGGTTACCGGGCAACTTGGATTAACGCTTGCCGCGCTATCCGGCGACGATTGGGGCCGCGAAGCGCAGGGGGGCGGGGGTCCGGTGACTCTTCAGGGTTTGGCCCAGGCGTTAGTGAGAT
>CBERPN010000152.1:0-10002 GCA_965524675.1 uncultured bacterium | reverse complement strand
TGCAGGCTTCCCGAAGTTGGTAGGCGAATGTCAGTGCTGTGGCAGGGCGCTCATGGCGGTCGCGTGAGATCGCGGATTCGATTACAGGCAGCAACGCTGCTGGGCAGTTATCGTCGACCATCGGAACCGCTGAAAACACGTGACGAATGGCAGCCGACAGGTGATGGTCGGGGATCTCACCCATCACGTATCGACCGGTGAGCGCAACGTGCAACGTTGCTGCTAGCGACCAGATGTCGGTTGCTCGCCCTGGCGGTTGACCTTCGAGCAGGGTCGGGTCGGCGAACGCAATCGACCCGACAGCGCTGGTGCCCGTGGCGGTAAAATCAGACGAAATAAAGTTCGCCACTCCGAGGTCTGTCAGCAATCCACGGCCTCTGTCGAGGAGAATGTTGGCGGGCTTAATGTCGCGATGAACGACCCCAATATCGTGTAGCGCGTGTGCGGCTTCGGCAACGTCGGCTACACGACTAACAGCGGCGATGACAGCCTCATTCGAGTCGACCGGACCGTACCTAAGTGGACCGTCGGCGTAATAGGGCATGGTATAGAACAGTCGCCCATCGTCGTGGCCAGCATCGATGATGTCGACCAGATTCGGGTGCTCTAGTGCCAACAGCGTCCGCAGTTCAGCGACCATTCGCTTGAACTCACCGTCGCTGGCGTGGCGATCGAGGATCTTTAGCGCAACTGTCGGTTCGGGGTGCCCGAGCCGCTCGGGGGTGGCCGCCAAATAGAACGTGCCGTGATTGCCGGGTCCGAGCACCCTGGTCAGTTCGTAGTCAGCGATGCGCTTCATCAGAATCTCCCCCCGATCGCTGCTCGGCCAGCCGGTCGCGATCTAGCCGATTTCTAGTCGGACGAATCGTTGCTTCGACAGTTGCTGCCGGGATGCCCAGAAGCCAATGTCGGTTCCTGAACACCAACGCCGAGCCGAGCAGCCCCACAACTAGGCCTGATAGGGCAAAGATGACGAGCGAAGGATTGGTGCGGAGCTCGTCGAGGAACACCGCAGTGGTGAGAATCTCCGCTAACGCCAGACCAACCACGACCCTTACCAAGGTCTTGTCGCTTGCCTTCGACGCCAACCACGATCCGAGCGGCGCGCCAAAACCCACCACGGGAACCGCTGCGAGCCAAAGACCAAATAGGTCGTAGCGATCACCCTGCACCGGGGTCGCCATCTCGACACCGCCAACTGTTACTACATCGCCAGCATCGTTCAGAGCAATCGACAACTGACCATCGACGATTCCAAACAGCATGAATCCAACGATCGACACCACTGCCATCGCCACGACGCTCGTCGGCACGCCCACCCTCCCTGCTAGACCCAAAAGCGCGACCAGGCCGAGATAGGCAAAAACGTCGGCGCCGGACCCGACGAGAAATGAGGCGACTCCACCTGCGGCTCCCGAAGCCAAGAGCAGTCCATCGGCTCGGCGCGACGTGCGGCCCACCGTGTCGACGTGAACCGCGAACCAATCGCGGTCGCCCAACCAGACCAGTGCCGCCATAACCGCAACCACGATCGTGAAGGTGACCTTGACGTAGGCCGGCGGCAGGGTCGACGGCCAATACGGCGTATCGCTATCACCGATAAGCCAGGCTGCGGCCAAGAAGCCGGCGACTGCTGCTGGAGCGATCCTGCTCAACGATCGCCAGTCGACTCGCCGGTTGGTGATGAGGATCGACAGCGAGGCCGCACCCATCCCGATCGTCTGAATGAACAACGAAAACGAACGAGCGACCGTGGCTGGTACCTCCACGATCTTGGTGAACACAGGGAAGGCCACCGCTCCCCCACCTTGGGGAGTAGCTCCGGCCACAATGCCGCCGAAGATCATCGTCAACGCGGCCCACCAGCGGTCGCCAACACGGCCCCAATGGCCGTTGGTAGAGACGAAGATGAGCCAAATCGTCAGCACCAAAACGCTGACCAACAACGACCTGCGGGCGCGGGTTCTCTGATCGCCAGCCCTAGCGTTTGCTGCGTCGGCTAGGAAGTCGGGTGAAATTGTCACAACAGGCGACCACCGCGATACCGCCAGCGCAGAAATAGCACCTGCATTGGCCCCTGCGCTACCGCCCAAATCAGCACCCAAGTCGTAACGAAATGGATCAGAAACGCCGCCGGAAAGATGTTCTCGACCGCTTCTGAGGGGTTACCCATATCCATCAACGCATAGACGAGAACACCCTCACTAATACCGGTGAGAAGGCCATACAGAGTGGGCCAGTCCTTGTCCCAGCGGTACTGCTGAACTGCGTGGTAGACGAACTCCCACAACACACCGAGCAACGCCACCAAGAACAACGCCGACATTACCGACTGATACACATCGCCCAGCGACGCCGAATCGCGCCGAGGCAATAATGGCCCTATCAGAATGCTCCAGGGCACACCGATGAGCGCGACTAGGAACAACCGGGTTTGAATTCGCCCGAACAAGGTTGGTGTCACGGTGTTTGGTTCCTTGCCCAGCGCAGCCACTGGCTAGCCGATCGAAACGGATTGATGGCTTTACCAAACCCAGCACCCGCCAGATCGTCGGCGATCTGAAGGGCTGCATATTGCAGACCGAGGAATGAATCCACCCCTGCGTAGTAGCCGCCCAGGGTTATCGACCCCGACGCATACAGCCGACCAGGTCCGTGTTGGGTACCCCTCACCTCAAACGATGGCTCGACGTCTAGGCGCCCCTTCGGGTTGGTGTTGGCCCCGACATAATCGAGCAGATCGGAGAGCAATCGATGCTTGCGAATGTCGGCGAGCAAGCCGGTGGCATCGATGATGAAATTGGTATCGAGTTGCTGGTTCAGACCCGCCGAGGTCGTGATGTTGGTGACCAAGCCGGTTCCGTCAGCATTGGGTTCGACACCAGTGACTTTCCCGGCCGCTTGGGAATAGAACCCCTCGCTTAGACCTCGTTTTAGCTGAGCCTGCCAGTCGGATCGGTAGGCCGTATTGGTGCCACCCATGGCGTCGATTAGTTGGGCCCGCTCGTCACCTTCGAGCCCTTCGAGGCGGTCGCGAAGCTGGCCGCCCCAGGCGGCCTTCGGATAGTTGAATGCCTGATACGCGAAACCATTCTCGCCGAAGCGTTTGAACTTTGGGTCTTCGCCTTGTGGACCCCCTACGTAGTTTCTGAACAGATGAAGGATCCGTGTCTGGGCGCCATGGTGATCGCGATCGTCGATCAACCTCTGCAAAACCCGCGATGCCACGATTCCGCTACCCCTGATCAGGACTGTCGACGGCCGACGACGCAGCTCTTCATAGACATGGTCGTGGCGCTCGTAAGAATTAACAACCCGCACTCGGTCGCCGGTTCGTTGTCGATACTCCTGAAGATCGGGGAGTAAGGCAATACCCGGGTAGCCCACCGCCACATGCACAAAGCTGCATCTAAATGCCCGGCGGCGAGTCGCAGATTCGCCTTTGGGCGGGGTCTGGATAACAAAGTAGCCACCGCCATCGCGACGACGAATAGTACGAACGATTCCTCGGCTGATCATCTGCGACCAACCAATTCGTGCTGTCTCGCGGTCGACCGACTCAAAGACCTGGCCAGCCTTTGGCGTATAGAACTCGCTCAGCACCGGCTCGGTCAGCACCTGCCACGCTGCCGAGACGGACTTGTCGGCCCAGGCCTCGCGCAGGGCATAGCCCGGCCACCCCCAGACATTGTCCATGACCGAGCTACTGTCGCTGCGCAGCCGCGCATCGCGTGGGATCTGTGAGTTGTCGGCAAGCAGCTCGTAAGTGTCGCTCGGACGATCGAGAGTTGTCAGCACCGCCATGTCGTTAGCCGGTACGCCTGCGATTCGGAGTAAGTCAACCAGAGCAAACGACCCGAGCCCGCCACCGACGCTCACGAATGGCACATCGGTTATCGGGATACCCGACTGTTCGATGAGTTGGTCGGACCACAATGCCTGCCCGTATGCCTCGTCGGACAGCTCGCCGGTGGCCGAGGTCGCGAGCATCTGCGCTGCGTCGCTCACCAAAATTGTCTTGTTCGGATCCACCAGTTTCGCCCTTAGTTCTTCCTAGCTGTCGCTAACGCCCGCTGTTTTCGCTAGCCGTCAGCCGAAGGCCAAATGCCGCTAAATGCCTTCTCGGGGGCTACCCGAAGCTGCGGCCGGTCGATGTGGGTGCCGGTATTCGCTGGGTCGAACACGCCCGTGCTGGTGGGATTGTTGACATAAGTTCCGAGGCTGACCGCGCGGTTGAACGATCCGAAGCGCATTCCGGCCTGTAGTAGGTCGGGCGGTGGCTGCAGAATCTGGCGAGCGAGCCCCCCAACGATGTTGACTCGGCCAACATCTCGCATCCCGGCAACGTTTTCGAGGGGCACCCCGATCGCCATCTCGATAGCGCCGTTAGCGTTGAAGTTTCCGACCGAGATACTGGTAGCAAACAGCTCGCCCGTCTTGGCGCGGCCACCGATCGACCGACGGCTTTGATGTTGCAGGCTGTCGCGTCTACTCAGACCCTTAGCGTTGCCCTGGATTACATGAATAGCGCCGGCATCGCGACCTTTTCGAACATCTTCGAAAGGAACGCCCGCGATCAGATCGAAGAAGCCATCGCCATTCCAATCGGCGATAGAAAGCGAAGCACCAAAAAGGTCACCTGCCTCTGCTTTGTCAGCGATGCCGGGAGAGTCCTGGTGCAATCTCACGGTCCGCTTCACTTGGAGTTTTCCGTTGGCCTTTCCAGGGATGACATATACCGCGCCAGCGTCGACCTTGCCGCCAACGTCTTCGCGCGGTGCCCCTATCAGAAGGTCATCGGTGCTGTCACCAAGGAGCGAGGTTAAGAACAGGGTTGCCCCGAAACGTCCATCTACCTGTGGATTTCCGGGAATCTTCTTGGCCTTCTTGCTTAGGATCTGACCGCCTCTCAACCCTCGGCCGATCTTGCCTTTGATTACGGTTACAGTCCCAGCGTCGCGAACGCCCTTCACGTCTTCGCGCGGCGCGCCCACCACCAGGTCGGTGGCAATATCGCCCGCAAAGTTTGCCGAGACCAAAGACTCGCCAAAGAAGTTGTTTGCGCGAGGTCTGCCTTTGGTGTTGAAGCCCTGGGCGATCATCTGGGTACGGTCAAAGACCCCGGACTGAGCCAACCGAGAGTGGCCGTAGCCAATGTGGACCGACCCGACGTTCGAGACCTCGCCACCTGCATCAGGGAAGAAGTCTTGGCCTGGCGCACTCGCCGCTAGATCGGCGACACCGTCGCCGTCGTAGTCACCCCACGACAACTCAAATCCGAAAGCGTCGCCCGGTCGAGCATCGGTCTCACCCGAAAAGGCTTGTTGAGTAAAGTTCCAGCCTTCTATCGATCCGCGCGAGAGCGGCTCGCCGAAGACGATTGTCACCAACCCAGCCCCCGGAATACTGTCGCCGTCTAGATTGATCTGAGCCTTCGACACACCTACCGCGATGTCGTCGAACCCGTCGGCGTCAAAATCAGCACACACGAAGGTGCTCCCGTACTGGTTGTTGGTCGCCGCGATATCGCGAGGGCTAACCAAAGCTTGGAACGGTACGGGATTGAGTGGATCGGTGGCGTTGTTGCGCCCCAAGTAGATGAGCATCGCCCCCTCGTTCTCGAAGTCTTGATCCCAACCAGGGGCACCAACGATGAGGTCGTGAAAACCGTCGTTGTTAATGTCGCAAAACGACGGCGGTTCGGCAGCGGCTCGGTCGACCGAGCCAGCCAGCCCACCCGCCACAACGGCCAGTATCGCGACAATCGCTAGCAACGTTCGACGAAGTGGATTCTGTAGTCGGGTCATGATTCGCATGTAGCGAGGTTCCTCTCGGTGAAGTCATCGTGTGGCCGTACGCTCTGCGACATCAGCGATCGCAGCTTTGGTCGCCTGGCGCACAATCTGGTGGCGGGGGTGTCGTTGGTTGGGGCGCCGGAGTCGGCGCTGGCGCTGGCGTCGGCTTTGGTGCCGGAGCGGGCGTCGGCTTTGGTGCCGGGGCTGGTGTCGGCGCAGGTGCTGGGGCGGGCGCCGTTGTGGTCGTGGTGGCTGGGGCGGTCGTTGTCGGTAGCACGAAGTTCACCTCGAAGCGCAGCGTGTGATCGATTGTTGTGCTGCCGCCATACGCGTCGAAGGCTGTGATTGCGAAATCGTTATCGCCGCCACCGAGTTCCAACTCGATCTTCCAAACTCCATCGCTACCGAGAACAAGATCGAGGTCGCCAATCCGCACCGCCACCGCCTCTGCGGCATCCACCTCAACCACGACCTGAAGATCGTCGACGATCGCGCCAGACTCAGGGCTAACCGAATCAATGCTCGGCGCGGATAGGTCCAACTCGACGTTCTCGCGTTGGTACGCGGTGACCCAGCGTTCGAGTTGAGTATTCCAATCGACTGAGGTCGCGGCATCGATTCGGTAGTCGATCGCCATAGATTCCCCCGGTGGCAACTGAATCAGGAAGCCAAATACTGAGCGATCGTCGGTGGAGAGATCGTCGTCGGGTGTGACGGAAAAGACTGGCTCGCCTATGGCTGCCAGCTCGCTCGGTATGGCCATCACGTAGCCACCCTCAATCATCTCGTCCGAGCTGTTGGTCAGGTTGGTGGCAGCTACGAATCCGGCTTCGTCAAGAGTCCAGTCCTGATTTACCTCAGCCCCCCAGGGCGTTGTCGACCCAACGACCACCGACCGATTGGCAGCTTCGGCTGGAGCGGCACTCGAACTGGTAGAAGAAGCCCCACCGGAAACAGTGGTGGTGGTGACTGACGACGTTTCGCCGTCGTCGTCGCCGTTCAAAATGAACAGCGCAGCGCCTCCAATCGCGAGAATACCGACGAGCGTTGCGGCAACAGCAGCCATGGGCACTCTGGTACCAAGCGCTGACTCTGGTTCGACGACGAGCGGTGAAGCTGCGGGTGGTGGAAGGGTTGGGGCGACCGCGGGAGGTGAAACAGTTTGGTTTGGGTTGACGGTAGGAATATCGCCGGTCGGGTCCAACCCGGTTGGGACATCGCCCCGAACCAGACCCGGAACCTCAGGTTCGTAATCCCAGGAGTTCCCGGCGAGGGATGAACCGGTTGCCGACAGCTCCTCGGCTGGTGTGTCGCTTCGGCCTTCTGGATCGCCAAAACGTTCTTGGTCGTCGATCTCAGACATCATCGCCTCCACTTACAGGATCCGCCGTAGTGCTGTTCAACAATCGTGACAACGCATTAAATACTCGCTCAGGCGACTCGTCCGAGTCCAATAGCTGTTCGGCCATTGTTTGGCCTGCATCTTGGAATCCGGTGACCGACACGTTAGCCGACACGCCAAGGCGGGCCGACGGTGCCCGACGGCCCAGCACCCGATGAAGCATCGCTCGGTCGCTATCGGCCAGCGCCGATCCGCGAAGGTCTCGACGCAACTCGAGAAGCTCCCACACGTCGACCGGAGTATCTGGTGCGCCGGAGGCTAGATCGTCGATCGCTGCTGCATCCGCCTGGTGAAGCCCGAGCATCATCAACGCAGCGCTGGCCCGAACCCACGGTCGGCGAGTCGGTTCCAGAACCTCGTCGAGCAACACCATTAGCTCGGTCGATTCGTCAGCACTGCGAACCGAGAGCAACGCTGGATGTGAAAGTGCCGCCAAGGCCGACCCGACCGGGGCTACCCCAATCGCGGCAAACGGGGTCGAGGTGCCGACTCCTAGTGCCAACACCTCCTCGACCGCTGCGGTTGCCTCGCGGGGATTTGATGACAGACCAATGATCACGACATCGAGTTCTTGATACAGACGCTGGGCCAAGTCGGGGTCGCGGCGCATCACCGTATGAGGCAGATCGATAACCTCGGTACCTTTTAGTTCCGGTCGATCAAAGCGCAACTCGATGCTCTGCATATGCCAAGGGGCGACCGGCAGTTTGATCCTGAGCTCGCCATCGCGATTGACGGTGAGGTCGCCAGCCAAAGACGAACCGTCTGGCATCTGGGCGGACACTCCCTTGTGGCCGTATCCAAAACGCGCCGCTATCGAGCCGAACAATGCTGCCTCGCCGGGGGGTGGACGCTCGCCGACGAGTCGTAATGCAAGCGGTACCGGGCCGAGGCGATTACCGCCAATAACTCCGATTCTGATGGGCCCGTCGAGGCGATCTAACGCTGATTCAACAAGGCTTGATGCGACAGAACGCGACCCAAAGGCGGCATGTGCCGAGGCCGATTCGGCCGACTTGACCAGGCTCTGCACGGCGGCTTCGCCAGTGGATGAATCCAGCTCTTCAACCTCGCTGTCGGAGAGCAAGCTAGCCAGGTCCGAAGCGAACTCCGATGGCGATTCGTGCCGATCCATGGGTTCGGGCGAGAGCGCGCGTCGAATGATGTCGCCCATCGACAAGGGAAAATCGGGTCGGGCGTCTTCGAGACGTATCGACCCTAGGTCGACGTCGCGAACGTTCTCGATCCTACGGTTCGGCCACGGCACCCGCCCAGTGGCTAATTCGTAGGCGATTACGGCAATAGAAAATAGGTCGGCTTTCCAGGTGCAGTCTTCGACGAGAGAGGCGAGCTCGGGAGCCATATATAGCGGAGTACCCCCAATCTGCGACAGCAAGTTGGTTCCCTCGCCCAAGGTCTTAGCAAGTCCGAAGTCGGCGAGCATCAAGCGCTCGTCGGGTGGCAAACCAAACGTCGTCCGAGAATGGTCGAGGGTGCGCAGCGAACGAAACAACACGTTGGACGGCTTTAGATCGCGGTGCACCAAGCTCCGGTCGCGCAGTACCTCCAAGGCATCTACCAGTTCGGTGACAAGGCCGATCGTCTCGCGCAAGGTGAATCGTTGGCCAGCTTCATTGCGACCGATCTGAAGCTGCTCGAGGGTCCCGCGATCGGCCCAACGCATTACGAAATAGGGGCGTCCATCAGCTAACTCATCGACATGGGTCACGGCAATGACCCGGTCGGTTTCGGCTCTCCAAAGAACCTGCGCCTCCTGAACAAACCGGTCGCACAGATCGGCTTGACGAGCCAGGTGGCTATGCAGAACCTTCACCGCAACACGGGTCTTTAGCGCGGGGTGAAAACAGAGGTAGACGTCGGCAAAGCTTCCCGAGCCGAGCAACTCTTCGACCTCATAGGTGCCAAAGCGTTCTGGCGAACCTACTGCCATCACAGAGCTACCAAGGCGACGACCACCATCACTACCGCAAGCGCCACCATGACGGCAGCTAGCCAGATCGGAACTCCGCTCGGATGTGATGTCTCAACGAGCTGTGCAGCCGGCACAGGAGGCGCCGGAAGTGCTGCCCGGATCCCAGCTTCGTCTAGCGCCGCAGCTGGCTGTGAGCGGGCTTGAACGGTGGCGTTGAGCCACTCCGGCATCGGGGTAACCGTGATTTCAGCTTCGAGATCGAGCATGTCGACGGGCCCGACAAGCTTCTCGCAGGGCAGGGTGCACGCCTGAGTCAAACGCCGACTCGCCGCTGATACTTGAACTGGCATCGCCGCAAGCTCTTGCCAAAGCGTCGAATCTAGATCTCCAAAATCATCAGCCGAAAAGATCAGGTTGTTACCGCCGTCGTTGTGCCGCTCCCACAGCTCTGGGTCATGAGCCAGCGCGACGAGACTGAGATGAATCACGAGTGCCGAGAAGCCGTCGACCCGCGGGCCCCAAGGGCGAGACTTGATTCGGCCGGGATGCTGATAGTGAGTGTGGCCGAACTCTCCCGCCGGAAGTTCCGCGAGTGACGGGATCCAAATCCCGTCCAAGTCCACAAGATGGAGTTGGTCGTCACCATCGACCAGCACATTTCCATGTTGGAGGTCGCCATGGCCGATCATGTTGTCTTCGAGTACATGACACATGGTGACCCACTCGTCAGCGAGCCCTCGCAGCCGAACGGGGTCGCCCAGCGCTTCGGTCACCCATTGGTCGAGGGTCAGACCTTCAACCCAGTCCATGTCGAGCATCGGCCAACGTTCGCCATCGACTTCAACCGCCTCATCATTCCAGTTCACCCCTGG
>CBERPN010000151.1:0-10011 GCA_965524675.1 uncultured bacterium | reverse complement strand
AATTCTGCATTAGCAGGCGTACCCCGTGGGTGCATTCGCCACTCGAGATCGTAGGATCGGGCGATGAGTTTTCAGAGAACTTCTCAGCGGTGATAACCAGCCTTCTAGATTGGCTCGAAACCGCTTCGACCAGCCCTTGGTTCTATCTAGCGATCTTCTCTATCGCCCTATTCGATTCGGTGATTCCGGCGGTGCCGAGCGAGACGACAGTAATTCTGGGAGGCATTGCGGCCGGTCAAGGTGAGCTCTTTATCGTCCTTGTGATCGCTGCCGGTGCCCTGGGAGCATTTCTCGGCGACAATCTGGCCTACCAGCTTGGCGATCGTGCCGGAGACTGGCTTCGAGGCCGGTTCTTCGCAAGCGGAAAAGGTGAAAAACGCCTCGAATGGGCAACCGGCCAGATCGAGAACCGAGGCGGACTCTTGCTAATTACCGGCAGATTCATCCCCGGGGGGAGAACCGCGATCACGATGTCGTGTGGCATCACCAAGCAGCCTCTCGACTGGTTTGTGAAGTGGGATAGCGCCGCCGCCCTACTCTGGGCATGTTACGCGGCCATTCTCGGCTTCATATTTGGTGAAAGGTTCAAGGACGACCACACCACCGCCTTTGTCTGGGCGTTCAGCGCGGCCCTCTCGGTGACGGCTCTAATCGAAATCATTCGGTGGATACGAAAACGACGAAGCACTCCCGATTGAGCACCGCAGAAGCGACTCAGCCGCGTGGAGCCATTCCGTGCACCATCACAAGCGACCGGATCTGGGTTCCTTCCCAACGAAACTTACAAAGCTCCTGGTACTCGGGATCTGCGTACCAAGAACGTCCGGCCTCTTCTGATGGAAACTGAAACAGCACGGTTCGACCAGCTTCGCGCTCGCCTTCGAAGGTCTCGACCGAGTCGTCGAGGGTGATGAACTCCCCGCCGTACTTCCTGAAGATCGGAAAGAATCCCTTTTCGTAGTTTCGGTAGGTATCGGCATCGGTTACTTCGAAGTGGGCAATGAAATACACCGGGGTCTGGCCCTCATCTGACATATCCGATTCTCCTTGTTGTTAAGTCCTGGTAGTTAAGTACTGCTTAGCTGTCGATTTCAGTCAGCCACTCGGCGATGGCGCGGCCAATCTCGTCGGGGCTGTCTTCTTGGATGAAATGGGTGCCGGCGACCGTGACCTCTTTCTGGTTCGGCCAGGCTCGGCAGAACTCGCGCTGTGGTCCTACCAGGATCGATCCTGGATCGGCATTGATGAACAGCTTTGGGATGTCTGAGTTGCTCAGCCACTCGCTGTAGTTACTCACAATTTCATGAACGTCGGCGGGCTCGCCGTCGAGGGGAATCTCGCGAGGCCACGTGAGCGTCGGTCGCCGGTGCTCGGGCTGCAGGAACGGGCGGCGGTACTCGTCGTGCTCCTCGCTGCTGAGGTCGCGCATGATCGCTGAAGGCAAGATCGCTTCGACGAACAAGTTCTTGTCGATCAGCAATTCTTCGCCAGCTTCAGAACGCATGGCCCTGAAGATCTCGCGGGCGTTTTCAGGCCAATCGGCCCAGCTGACCGGTCGAACGATGGCCTCCATATAGGCAATGCCCTTCACGGCCTCCGGGTGACGGCGGGCCCATTCGAACCCGAGAGCTGAGCCCCAGTCGTGCAACACCAAGGTGACCCGACGCGACTCCCCCAATTGGAGCTGGGACATGAGACCGTCGAGATAATGCTGGTGCTCCACGAACCGATATGACTCGGGGCCGACATCATCGAGCTTGTCGGAGTCACCTTGTCCAATCAGATCAGGGGCGATGCAGCGGCCCTGGTGTACCAGGTGCGGAATGACGTTTCGCCAGAGATAGGACGATGTTGGATTGCCGTGAAGAAAGACGATCGGATCTCCTTCGCCAATCTCGACGTAAGCCATCGATTTACCGGCTACTTCTTGGAACTTCTTGTCGGCAACCATTGACCGGTTCTATCATCGGATCCGAAAATGGCCAAGATGACGCCGGCAATTAGAGAGCTCGATGCCGCCGGTATCAGCCACCGGGTGCTCAGCCGACCAGACCCCTAGGGGATAAGGATCAGCTTTCCCGTGGTGGCTCGGCTCTCCAACAGCTCGTGGGCCAGCGCCGCCTCGGCCAACCGCAGTCGTGCGCCGATTCGTACCTCGAGCGCGCCAGACGCAACCTGGGTAAGAAGCTGTGATGTCTTGGTTTCGAACTCAGCGGCTGTCGCAATGTAATCGAACAAGCTAGGACGGGTCAGAAACAGCGAGCCGTTGCCCGATAGTTCTAGCGGGCTAACCGGGTCGACCGGTCCAGAAGCGTTTCCGAAGGTCACCATTAGACCCCTCTTTCGCAGCAATGCCATTCCTCCGGCGAAGGTTGCCTTACCCACCCCGTCGTAGACAACGTCGATCGGACGTGGCCCCGCGATCTCCTCGACCGCGCTTGTGAAATCATCACGGCTGTAGACGATTACGTGGTCGGCTCCGGCAGCGGACGCCAGGGCAGCTTTTTCATCATTGCCTACAGTTGCGAAGACCTCCGCCCCTTTTGCCTTGGCCATCTGGATCAGCAACAGTCCAACACCCCCAGCACCGGCATGGAGCAAACAGCGCTGACCCGGTTGAAGCGGCCAAGTGTCGTTGACAAGGTAATGCGCGGTGAGGCCCTGAAGCATGACCGCGGCTGCGGTTTCGAGTTCTACGTCGTCTGGAACCGCCGCTAGCGACCCGGCCGCAATAACGTGCTGTTCGGCATAGCTTCCAATGGCTCCTGTCCAGGCGACGCGGTCGCCCACCTGCACCGAGTCGACTCCATCACCTAGGGCCGCCACCACACCAGACCCTTCCATCCCGATCGTCGCTGGCAAGCCAAGCTCGTACAACCCACTGCGATGATATGTGTCGATGTAGTTGAGACCAGCGGCGGCCACCTCAACCAGGACTTCGCCAGCTCCGGCGGCAGGGGTGTCGACTTCACGGTAGGACAGAACCTCTGGCCCGCCGACCTCGCTCATCACAATGCCGTGCATCAGCCCAGCTCCTTCTTTAGATCTGCCAATCGGTCGAGGGTTGAGAGTATCTCATCGCGCGGTTCCGATGGCAGCCCGAAAATTGCGCGATCGATACCGCCGTCAGCGAGCAATTCCAACTCGCCCTGGTTGGGCTGGGCATAAAACACGCTGATTTCGAAGGCGTTTTCATCACGGCCTGCGTCGCTCACCATAGCTCTAGCCGAGGCGGCTAGTGCGACGAGATCGACGTCGCGCCCGGCTACTGGTAACCAGCCATCGCCGTAGCGAATGGCTCGCTTGACAGCGTGGGGAAAGCCACCACCGACATGTATTGGTGGATGCGGCGTTTGGGCCGGTTTTGGCCAAGTCATGCATGGGTCAAAGTCGACCAACTCGCCGTGATACTCCGGTTTGGTCTCGGTCCAGAGGGCCTTCATCGCTTCGATTTTCTCTCGCATCAGTTTCCATCGAGCACCGAAGTCTTTGACACCGTGATCGGCCGCCTCCTCGGCGTTCCAGCCACCGCCGACGCCAAACATGAACCGGCCATTGCTAAATGCGTCGAGACTCGCCACCTGTTTGGCAAGCTGAATCGGGTCGCGCTGAGGAACCAACGCAATGCCCGTCGCGACCTTTAGCGTATTGGTCACAGCAGCGGCCATCGCCAGGGCTACGAATGGGTCGGCCACGTCGTAGTACATCTTTGGTAGCTCTTCGCCACCAGGCCATGGCGATGCTCTCGAAAGCGGGATGTGGGAGTGCTCGGCCACCCACAAAGACTCGAATCCCCTCTCCTCGAGTGCTATCGCCAGCTCGACCGGGGTAATCGAAGAGTCTGTGGGGAAGATTGCGACGCCATATTCCATCGACCCACTCTGACAGAACGGTCAAGGCTCGGCGAAACGAGCAAAACGCGAAAGACCGGATCAGCAAATGATCCGGTCTTTCGTCGTTGGTCTCGTGGTGGTGAGGTCCCCCCAGACACCACCACCACGAGCCGATCTTATCCCGCCTCGCCGTGGAACCAGTCATTACTCAGTATTTCGAATAACGCTCAGCGAAACTGTCTACTCACGGAACGTAGCGCAGATCGGCTACATGGTCCACCTCGCGTCGTGTACATTTATTTCGCTGACTTGCCACGGCGTATGCGAGCACCAAGACGGACGGTCCAACATGGCTAATCGACGGTCAAAGGACGAGGCGCGTGGTCGCCTGCTCGATGCAGGGCGCGAGGAGTTCCTGCAAACCAGTAGGCCAAATGCTAGCGATGTCCTCGCCCATCTACGGCTCGACGCTGTCGCCGAGCGCGCTGGTTACTCCGGTCCGGGCATGATCTACAACCTTTGGAAAGACGTAGATCGCCCCGGAACCCCAAAAGAGCACTTCCTTCGCGATCTATTGATCGAAATCGCTCAGGCTCCCTATCGTACGGCAAGCGTGATCCAGACCTTCGAGGACGTGGTGGTTTCACTGCCCGACCTAGTTGAAACGACTCGCCTGGTAGCGAACAGCGAATTCGACCGGTCGAGTTCGCACCTCGATGAGATCTACCGTGGTTTCTGGATCGTCGTCTCTGGCCTTCAGGTCGACGGGGTAGCCCAGGCACTCATGGAGGTAGAACGAACCTCGATCGACGAACTCGCAAGCCTGTATGAGCTGGCACTCACCGCATTCGACCGCAAGATGGTCGCACCGCTAACCGAACGACAGTTGGCGATGGCGCTGCGGGCCCAACTGTCAGGAACCACCGAGCTGTTCGCCATTCTCACCAATGAGCACGATCAGATCATCGACCTCACCTGGAAACAACGCGAGGGCTGGTCGCTGTTCTCGATAGCGGCCCTCGCCATAATCGAAGGCTTCACCGAACCAACCACACCTGGGTGACTTTGTCAGAGCGTCTCAGTAGTGTCCGGTGACCGATGACTAATTCGACACCCGCAGACCCGACAGAACCCACAGAACCGCCAAGGCCTAGCGCCGATGAAGTAGTGCAGGAATTCGCTGAACAACTTCGCTTACTCGCTGGCCCCGACGCGATCGCCCGACCAGAACAACTTGCGGCTGTTACCGCCGCCGTAGCTGAGGGTCGCCGGACCCTTTTGGTCGCTCGCACCGGATTCGGAAAGTCAGCGGTCTACTTCGGAGCAACTCGAATGCTGCGCGACCGCGGCTGGGGTCCAACGGTAGTCATATCGCCACTGATCGCCTTGATGCGAGACCAAGTAGCAGCTGCTCGAAAGCTTGGACTGGTCGCAGAAACTATCAATTCATCCAATAACGACGACTGGGACGCGATCGAGGCCAAGGTGCTGGCCGACGAGGTCGACCTGCTACTCATCGCCCCAGAACGGCTCGCCAACGCAGGATTTCGCGAACGTGTATTCAGTTTGCTCCGCTCTCAAGCCTTCGCGCTAGTTTGCGATGAAGCTCACTGCATTTCAGATTGGGGTCACGATTTTCGGCCCGATTATCTCAGGCTCCGAAAACTGCTCAGCGACCTTCCACCGTGGACCCCTGTACTAGCCACCACGGCCACCGCCAATCAGCGCGTCACCGACGACGTTGCGAGCCAACTAGGCGACGACACACTAGTTCTGCGAACCTCGCTCGATCGAGAGTCACTGCACCTATCGGTCGTCGAACTCGATCACGATGGTGAGCGTCTCGCCTGGTTGGCGCAGGTGCTCAACCAACTCGACGGTTCTGGCATCATTTACTGCCTCACTGTCAGCCAAGCCGAAACGACTGCTGATTGGCTGCGACAGCAGGGCCATTCGGTTGCCGCCTACACTGGCTCGACCGAGCCAACCCAGCGCGAAACCCTCGAAGACGCGTTGCGCGCTAACGAGATCAAGGCTCTTGTTGCCACATCAGCTCTGGGGATGGGATTCGACAAACCCGACATGGCGTTTTGTGTTCACCTCGGCCTGCCGCCTACCCCGGTGGCGTACTATCAACAGATCGGGCGCGCTGGTCGAGCCCTCGGGCGTGCCGAGGTGATTGCGCTGCCTAGGCCCGTCGAGGACGCGGCGGTCTGGCGTTGGTTCGAATCGGTCAGTCTTCCAAGCGAACAGGTCTGCAACGAAGTTCTTGGACAACTCCAGCCGAATCAAGCTACTTCGATAGCGCGCCTTGAAGCCACCGTAAACCTTGGGCGCTCGCGCCTTTCTACGCTACTGAGCATCCTTGAAGTCGCCGGAGCGGTCACACGAACCAAAGGCGGTTGGCGTCGCTCACTCGAGCCGTTCAAATACGACACCGAAAAGGTCGACCGGCTTCGAGGGCTCCGTAGCGAAGAGGCCGATCAGATGTCAGCGTATGGCTCCCTGTCTAGCTGTCGACTCAAGTTTCTCCGCGATGCGCTCGACGACGCCGACTCCAAAGACTGCGGCCGGTGCGATCGCTGCGCGACGTCTCGATTCAACATTTCACTCGACCCTGCCTTGGTCGGTGAGGCACAACAACTGCTTCGTGGCGGCGACATCGGCATCGACCCTCGTCGTCAATGGCCAAGCGGGCTCGACGAACCAAAGGGCCGAATCGCCCCTGAGCGACAAACCCACCTCGGCCGCTCGTTGTCCAAAGTAGGCGACGGAGGTTGGTCGCTCGCGGTCGATGACTTCTTGTCCAAACCTGGCGAAAGCCTTACCAGCAGCGACGTCGCTGATCTCATCACGGCGTTGCAAAAGCTGCTTCGTCGCTGGGACTGGGGCGCTCGCCCCACTTGGATCTGCCCCATGCCGTCGCGCCGACACGGCCACCACATCGACCTCATCGCCTCGGCGATTGGCGAACTCGGCAAGCTTCCAGTCCACAGCGCGCTGATTCGCGTAGCCGACGGCGGCTGGCAGGCCGATCAAGCCAACAGCGCGCATCAAGTATCGAACCTCTGGGGGCGTCTAGCCGTCGACAAAGAAATGCTGCCTACCAGCCCTGTAATCGACGGGCCCGTGCTCCTGATCGACGACCGCGTCGACTCACGATGGACAATTACCGTCGCCACCTCCTTGCTCGCCAACGCTGGCGTCGAGGTCGTGCTGCCCCTCGCTCTCACAACCACCTAGGAGTTTCGGCTGGGCCTGTCCTGAGTGGCTTTACCCGCCTTGGCGGGCCAACCAGTCTTCGATCAGCCAGCCAGCGATACTCATTCCACCGCGCGGAACCGGTGGAAGATCATCGGCGGTATACCAGTTGGCTTCGACGATCTCCTCCTCCTGAATTGTGATCTCGCCCGACTCCCACTGCGCTCCGAAGCCCACCATTAGCGAATGCGGAAAGGGCCAGGGCTGGCTACCGAAGTACGTCACGTCGGTAACCAAGATTCCAACTTCTTCGTGCACTTCACGGTGAACGGTCTGCTCGAGCGATTCCCCCGGTTCCACAAATCCTGCGAGGGCAGAAAAGAATCGGCCAGGAAATTGCCGCCCCCATGCCAGAAGGACCTCATGATCACGTTCGATCAGCATTATCACCGCTGGAGAGAGGCGCGGGAACGCGACATGGGCGCAGCTCGGACAGACCTTTGATTGGTCTGTGTTGTGGGGCTCGGTCTCGGCTCCACAGCGCCCACAGAATCGATGGGTCAAACGAAAGCTCGAGAGTTGCACAGCGCGTCCGGCAACGATCCATTGCTCGTCGTCGAGCCGTCCGTAGAGCGATCGCAGATCGACGAAAGAGTGCTCTGTCGTCGGCTCGTAATCGTCGGGTACGTCGAGTCCCCAAACGGGTCGCCCATCGAGGGTGCCCACCGCCCAAGGCATTTCCACGTCGGGCACCGGTTGCTCACCCAGCGGCAACTCACCCGACTCGTCGACCAGGATCCGCCCGCCGGAAATGACAATCCAGAGAGGGTCTGCGCTCAGGTCATCGGGCAGGTTTACATCGGGTTGAAACACCCGACTATCTCACCACAGCAAGGCTGGGTAGGTGCGAATTCAGAAGAATCAACAGGTGATCTCTACGTCGTCGACCTCGCCGGACGGATCATGAACAATAAAGGTGGTCTGACCGCCTCGGTACTGTCCCGAGGTTGTTACCTGCCAGCTACGGAAGCGGGCGCGACGAACGAACGACGGGTTGGACCACGGAAGGTCGCGGTCCATCGCGAACTCATACGCAATGGAGCGAACCTCGTCCTTGCTCCGATTTCGTAACCACCCCATAGCTACATCGTATGACACAGAGCTAGTAGCTGCTAGCGGTAGCTCTGACCGACGACGGGCTCAGGATGCTAAGAAGCTTCGGTAGACCTCTAGCAGTGCTTGCTTTTGGGTGTCACTGAGCTTTGCGTCAGCTTGCACCGATTCTTCGACTGATGCCCCATGATCGCCGCCCGCTAGATCGGATAGCCCGACATAGCCGAGCATGGTTTCGATCCGGACGTCGAGCGCCTTGGCGAGCGAGCGGACAACGCGAAGCGAGGGCTCGTGGAGCCCTCGTTCGAGCTGACTCACATACGGGTCGCTCAGGTTTGTCAGTTTGGCCAACTCTCGTTGTGAGAGTTCGGCTAAACGCCGTTGGCTTCGGATGAACGCACCGAGCCGACCGAGGTCATGTCGTTCTGGCTCGGCGTCGTTCCCCTTGGCGGCCATTGGCTGTTACTTGCGTGCGCTTTTAGCGGTGGTCTTGCGAGCAGCCGTCTTGGTTGTCTTCTTGGCTGCGGTCGCCGTCTTTTTGGCTGCGGTCTTGGTCTTTTTGGCTGCTACACCTGAGTCAGCGGGGGTCCATGCTTCAACGATCCGGCCAACAAACTTGTGGTTGCGGTCGATGTTCTTGGTGAGTATGTCGTTGCCCTTGCTAAAGAAGTCGGGGCCTTTGCTGAGGAACTCAGGTGCTTTTCCGACGAACTCAAAGGTGTTGTCGACCACATCGGCTGGCTTCGGGAGCTTCTCGGCGAACGGAAGATCTAGGTTCGGGATAAATGGGGTCACGGTGTCGGCGACGAGCTCGTTGGTTTCGATGATGCGCTCGCTCACGTTGGCGACGATTTCATCGAATTGATCTGTAACGTTCTTGACTTGGGTTTGAACTGTCATGCGGGGGTTTCTCCTATTTGGCGAGCCGCTCGGTAGATCCGGCAACTCATGCTTTCGAGCTTTGCAGTACTTGCGTACTTTGCTTTGCAATACTCACCATACTACGAAGCTCGTAGAATGCAACTAGTTTGCGTACTTTTCTTTGGATCGAGTTCGCGACCACGACAGACCAGCCTCAACATTGATGTCGCGCGGCAGTCCCAACGCCTGCTCGGCCACGAGGTTTCGTTGAATTGCAAATGTGCCACCACCCAACGTAAGCGCCGGCGAAAACGTGAAGCCGTAGTGCCAGACCGGCTCGACACTCGGAAATTGATCGTTTCCGAGTTCTAGATTTCCGGTGGGAGTGCCAAGTGTTGAGGCTGGCAATTGTCCGGGCGGGCCCGAGCCCTCGAGCATTCCTTTTGCGCCGGCGACCTGCTTCGCTAACTCCATAACATGCTGACCATGTTCGTCTGAGAACATCTTTTGGACCGATGCTTCCGCACCAGGAGTCCGGCCAGCTAACAGTGCCGACAAGGTCCGCAAACGCATTAATCGCAATACTTCGGCTTCGCAATAAATCCGGGCGATCTTTTGGCGAAGCACTCGGTCAGTAATGCTCATCGACCGAACCAGATCGACGAGGTCATACGCGCTCGGGCCGACCCCCCACAACGAACCAGCGCTCGAAAGCGACACTCGCTCGTTAGCAAGAGTGACCTTAGCCAAGCGCCAACCATCGCCCTCTTCACCAATACGATTCGCTGTTGGCAAGCGAACATTGTCGAAGAACACCTGATTGAACGAGTGCGAGGTCGTCATGTCGACGATGGGGGTCATCGAGAGACCGTCTGCGTCCATAGGGCAGACGAAGTAGGAAATGCCCTTGTGCTTCGACACCTCTGTGTCGGTCCGAGCTATGAGAATACCGTAGTCGGCGCCGTGGGCGCCGCTCGACCATATCTTTGAGCCATTGACTACG
>CBERPN010000150.1:0-10019 GCA_965524675.1 uncultured bacterium | reverse complement strand
CACGTGAGGCCGATCACCCAATGGAGGCCGCCCTCGGGCGTGACAGCAACGGGCGATCGATGCTGGCCAACCTTACGGCTATGCCTCACGTGCTAATCGCTGGCGCCACCGGTGCTGGTAAATCATCCTGCATCAACTCACTGATCACATCAATTCTCATGCGAGCGACGCCTGACCAGGTTCGCATGATTCTCGTCGATCCAAAGATGGTCGAGATGGGTCAGTACGAACGAGTTCCGCATCTGCTCACCCAGCCGGTCACCGACCCGAAGAAGGCGGCGAACGCGCTGGCTTGGGCGGTCCGCGAAATGGAGCGGCGCTACGAACTACTCAGTAAGTGCAAGTTTCGCGACATCGGCGGTTACAACGATGCGATCGCCGCCGGTTCAGTCAAGGCTGGATTGGGAGAGGTCGACGAGAACGGCGAGCCTAAGCAGTACGAGCACATGCCATACATCTTGGTGGTGGTGGACGAACTCGCCGACCTGATGATGGTGGCGGCGCGCGACGTCGAGGAATCGATTTGTCGCATCGCGCAGAAAGCTCGAGCGGTTGGTATTCACTTGGTGATCGCCACTCAGCGCCCATCGGTGAACGTTATTACCGGTGTCATTAAGGCCAACGTTCCGGCCCGTTTGGCGTTTGCGGTGTCTAGCCTCCAAGACAGCCGAGTGATCCTCGACCAGCCGGGCGCCGAGCGCTTGGTCGGCAAGGGTGACATGTTGTTGATGGGCCCCGCGTCTAGCACGCCGCATCGTGTGCAGGGCTGTTGGGTAACCGAGGAAGAGGTGCGCGGTATCGTCGATTTCTGGCGTAACCAGGTACCCGATATCGAAGAGGCTCCTGAGGTAATGGCCACCGAGGGAGGCGAGACCGGCAAAGCTGGATCGGTAGCCGTCGACCCGCTTGCAGAGAGCGCCGCCAAGCCGCTAGCGATTGCCAATGTGCCGTTCCCCCAGACCGACACCATCGACTCGGTCACCGCCGCGGCCCCTCCCGGCACCTTTGGTGCGGCCGGCAGCGATGACGATGAACTTCTCGCCCAAGCGATGGAGTTGGTGATTAGCAGTCAATTGGGCTCGACCTCGATGCTGCAACGAAAGCTTCGGGTGGGCTTTGCCCGTGCTGGTCGCCTGATGGATCTGATGGAGCAGCGCGGCGTCGTAGGCCCAAGCGAGGGCTCCAAAGCGCGAACGGTACTGATGACCCCAGAAGAGCTAGAGGCGGCACGCCAAGAGCAGTAGCGAAGCGCCGGAGCCGGTCGTTCGCTTCGCTCTCTTAGCAAGTTCTGGCGCTGGGGCGCCACAACGTTGAGGCGGGCAGAGCGACGCCGTAGTCCCGTCGCGCTAGCGAGGGCGAGTTCACAAAGCCACGAGCAATAGCGAAGCGCCGGAGCCGAAGGCGGAGAAAAGCAATAGAGTAGATCGCTGGTGTTCTTGGCAATCGTCGCGGTTCTTGCGGGTCTGGTCTTGTTGACCTTCGCCGCCGACCAGTTTGTGCTCGGCGGTGCGCGCCTCGCAACCAATCTGAGTATGTCGCCGGTCGTGATCGGAGCGGTGGTTCTGGGATTCGGTACCAGCGCCCCCGAGTTGCTCGTGTCGGGCATCGCTGCGAGTAGGGGAGAACTCGCGCTCGGGGTCGGAAACGTTGTTGGTTCTAACGCTGCCAACCTCAGTTTGGTGCTCGGAGCAGCCGCGCTCATCTCTCCGCTGCCGCTTCCAGCAAACACCATCAGCAGAGAAGCGCCGCTAGCTGTCGGTTCTGCGATGGTCTTCGCGGTTCTGGTTCAGGGTGGTCTTAATCGTTTCGAAGGCATCGCCATGCTTGTTCTGTTGGCGGCAGCGATCCTTTGGCTGCTGACTTCCGGCGATGAGGAGGGCGATATCGACGAAGAGTTTCTCGACACCAGAAATACCACCGGATACGAGATTGGGCGCACCATGGTTGGTCTTGTCGGCACGGTCGGCGGAGCCCAATTATTGGTATGGGGCGCTCTAGTAATCGCTGAGGAAATCGGCCTCAGCGGCGGGTTCGTGGGGCTGACGATGGTGGCCATCGGAACGTCGCTACCAGAGCTCGTCACCGCGATCGCGGGTGCGCGCCGAGGCGAAACCGAGCTCATCGTTGGCAACCTGCTGGGCTCCAACCTGTTCAACAGCCTCGCAGTCGGTGGAACTATCGCGGTTGTGGGCCCTGGGATGGTCGGCGACAACAGCGTTGCGGTAACGGGTGTGATTCTGATGCTGATGGTGTCGGTTACGGCGGTGGTCTTCATGTACACCCGACGGCTTGTGGTTAGGTGGGAGGCTGGCGTCCTATTGGCGATGTACGTCGCTACGTTGTCGATCGTCGGTGTGGCCGGATAGCGCCAATCCCTTAGGATGGCTGGGTGTACGAAGATAGGGGTCTCGACTCAACCGCCGACGTTCGCGTCCTCACTCGGCTGCTTTTGGCGGGCCTGGTCACCCTGTTACTCACAGCGTTGGTGCTACTCATCGTTACCGGCAACTGGATCTACGGGTCGTTGCTGGTGATTCCCTATTGCATCGTGGCCGCCACTCAGTGGTACGCCGCTCATAGGCGCGCCGAGGCTCACGGCGCCGCAGGCGAGTTCTGACCCGGTGAAGCGACGCTTTTATGTCGAGACACTCGGCTGCCCAAAAAACCAGGTCGATTCAGACAAACTGGTCGGGAAAATGATCTCCGAAGGAATGGCGGCGGCCGACGATGTCACCCAGGCCGATGTTGTGGTGGTCAATACCTGCGCCTTTATCGAAGAGGCTCGCCAAGAGTCCATCGACACCGTGTTGGCCCTCGCCGATGAGAACCCAGACGCTGAGTTGGTCGTCACAGGATGTATGGCCGAACGTTACGGCGGCGAGTTGGCCGACGCGCTCCCAGAGGTAGATCGGGTCGCAGGGTTCGGGGTACCCGTGGCGATCGGGCCTAAACCCGATGCAGAACCGCCGAGCTTCGATCTCCTCAACTTAGCTAGGCCGGCTTCGCAACGCCCCTGGGCCTATGTGAAAATTGCCGAAGGTTGCGACCGCGCCTGTGGCTTCTGTGCAATACCAACCTTTCGTGGACCGCAGCGCTCGCGATCGGTCGAGGCCATCCTCGCCGAAGTCGACCAACTCGAAGTGCGCGAGATCGTGTTGGTTGCACAAGACCTTGCGAGCTACGGGCGAGATCAGGGCGTGGGCAGCAAAGAACTTGTGCCTCTGGTAGCCCAAGTGGCCGAAGCTGTCGATTGGGTTCGGTTGCTCTATCTGTACCCGTCGGACCTAAACGACGTCCTCATCGACGCTATTTGCTCCACCGGCGTTCCGTATTTCGATCTGTCGCTCCAGCATGTGTCGGCCCCGCTAATGCGGCGGATGCGCCGCTGGGGAGATGGCGAGCGGTTCAGCGAGCGCATCGCGGCTATTCGCGCTCGCGAGCCCGACTCAGCGTTTCGGTCGAACTTTATCGTTGGCTATCCGGGCGAGACCGAGGACGATCACGATCAGCTACTCGAATTTGTTGCCGAGACTCAACTCGATTGGTGTGGCTTCTTCGCATACAGCCCTGAAGATGGCACCTACGCGCTCGGCCTGGATAGAACTGTCGACCCTCACTTGATGCACGAACGCCTCGCCGAACTACGCGAATTACAGGACCGGATAACTGAAACAAAACGTGACGAAATGCTCGGACGAACGGTCGAAGTGCTGGTGGACGAGATAGCGATCGCCCGAAGCACTAAAGAAGCCCCCGAGATCGACGGAATCATCTCCGTGCCCACCGATCTGCCCGTCGGAGAGTTTGTCGAAGTCACGATCACCGGGGCGCTCGGTCCCGACCTGCAGGGCGAGCCGGGCTTGGAGTCGGGTTGATCGGATCAGCGTTACATCACGGAACTGCGTTTGTTTCCAACGCCGCCAACATGGTCACCCTTTGTCGGATCCTGGCATCGCCGGTGCTGTTTTGGTTGATCCTTAGCAACCCAGAGTCGCTCGGGACCTCCTGGGTCGCAGTGCTGCTCGGCGCGGTGATGGCGCTATCTGACCTCGTCGATGGATTGTTAGCCCGCAGCCACGGAAGCACCAAGTCTGGGGCATTTTTAGATCCGCTCGCCGACAAGATCGTCGTGCTCGGCTCAATGTTTGCGCTCTACTCGGTTGGCGCTTATCCCTGGCTGCCGGTGCTGTTGGTGACGATCCGCGAGGTAGCAATCAGCGCGTGGCGCAGCTACTTGGCAACCAAGTCAGTAATCGTCCCAGCTCGGCAAGCCGCAAAATGGAAGTCGACAATCCAGGGTGTGGCGCTGCTTATAGCGGTTGCTCCTGCGTTTGAGAACGAGCGCTGGATAGTTACCTCGACGCTGTGGATTGCCGTGGCTTTCACCGTCTACACCGGGTACATGTATTTGCGTGACGGAACGAGCGGATTGGATCCAGCGTGAACGTTGAAGTCATCGCTGTCGGAACAGAATTGTTGCTCGGCCAGATTACCGATACGAACTCTTCTTGGATTGGTGAGCAGTTGGCGCTGGCTGGCCTCGATTCGCACTACCAGACCAAGGTCGGCGACAACCCTGATCGAATGCGAGCCGTGATTTCTCAGGCGATTGAGCGAAGCGACGCTGTCATCATCACCGGCGGGCTCGGACCAACGCACGACGACATAACTCGCGAGATCATTGCTGAAGTGCTCGGACGGGCTCTGGTTCGCGACGAAAGCTTGGTCGAGAAGATTCGAGCAATGTTTGAGTCGCGAGGCCGGACCATGCCCGATAACAACTTGGCGCAGGCCGACATCCCGGAGGGCGGGTGGCCAATGGCCCAACAGCCTGGCACAGCAGCCGGGTTGGTAGTTCCGGTCGATCCGCAGAACCCGGTCGGGGTCGCCAGCAAGGTCATTTATGCGATGCCGGGCGTTCCTCATGAAATGTATGAGATGATGCTCGGCACCGTCATCGGTGACCTGATCGAAAGGTCGGGCGAAACCGCGATCATCAAGTCGCGCACCCTTCGCACCTGGGGAGCCTCTGAATCGGGGCTCGCCGAACAGTTGGCGGAGGAAATCTCGAGACTCGACGCCACACCGGGTGGGGTAACGCTGGCCTTCAATGCCAGCGGCATCGAAGGTCTTAAGATCCGCCTCACCGCAAAGTCCGCCACCGAGGCGGAGGTAACTGCGCTGCTCGACGTGCAGGAGCAACGCGTTCGCGCCGTGGTGGGTCCGATTATCTTTGGTGTCGACGGCGACAACATGGAGGCGGTCGTTCTCGCCGAATTGGGGCGCCAGGAACTAACCCTTGGAACCGCCGAATCCTTGACCGGCGGCATGATTGCATCTCGTCTCGTCGATATACCTGGTGCTAGCGCCGTGTTCCGCGGGGGTGTGGTGAGCTACGCCAGCGACATCAAATTCGATCTTCTCGGTGTTGAGCGAGGCCCAGTAGTGAGTTCTGACGCAGTCGCGGCGATGGCCAGCGGTGCTGCCGAGCTGCTCAAAGTTGACGCCGTTGTGGCTGTAACGGGCGTAGCTGGACCCGACCCACAAGACGGCATCGAACCAGGAACGGTCTGGATGGCGACAATGCTCGATGGCGAAGTGGAGACCCAAATGGCCGTCTTCCCAGCCGATCGCAGCAGGATTCGTCAGTACACAACGATCACCGTTCTCGATGCGCTCCGCAAAAGGCTCATAACCCGCATCTCTTAAGGGTTATCGGCGTTGAGTCGATGCATTTGCATGAGTCTGATCCAAGAGCCGCGCACCCCGCCAGCGCTCGCGTCGATCCCTAGCTTGTTAGTAGACACCGTCGAGACCGTGCTGCTGGGTAAGAGACGCCAAGTCGAATTGGCTGTTGCTGCGCTGCTCGCGGGTTCACATCTTCTGATCGAGGACGAACCAGGCGTTGGCAAGACACTGTTGGCTAACTCGATCGCCCGGGTAGTCGACGGGCGATTCGGTCGGATTCAAGGAGCACCCGATCTGATGCCGAGCGACATTGTTGGCGTGAATACCTACGACGTTGAAACCGGCACCTGGACCTTTCACCGAGGCCCGATCTTTAACAGTGTGGTGCTCATCGACGAACTCAATCGCACCACCCCTCGGGCTCAATCGGCACTGCTCGAATCGATGGCTGAGAGGCAGGTTACGGTTGACGGAACTACCTACGGACTACCCCAGCCATTCTTTGTTGTCGCCACCCAGAACCCCGCCGACCATGCTGGCACGTTCGCGCTGGTGGAAGGCCAACGCGACCGTTTCGACGTAGCGATCTCTCTTGGACTGCCGAGCAGGGACGTCGAGAGACAACTACTCATGGGATCGGGCGGGACGATCGCTGCGACACACCTTGAGCCGGTTGCTAGCGCCGCCGAGATCGACCAGACACGTGCTGCGATTGCAAACTTTCACGTAGCCGAGGTTGTAGTCGAGTACGTCTTAGATCTTGTCGCGGCGGTGCGAAACCAAGATGATCAGCGACAGGTTCTCAGCACGCGCGCAACCCAGTCGATGGTGGCCGTCGCTCGGGCGATGGCGGCGATAAGGGGGCGCAACTATGTCGTGCCCGAAGATCTCGCCGACATTGCCCCGGCAGTTCTTGCCCATCGGGCCCGCCCCGATGGTTCGCTAGCCGAAGGCGCGGCATGGGTTCGTGAAGTAATTGTGGCGGTCCCAGCACCTGTTCCCGTCCAGTAGCGAAGTTGAAATGAAGCCGACCAGGCCCGTTTGGAGTCGCCGGACACTGCTACCAGGCTCCTCCCTCGCTACCTCGATGGCCATTCTGACATGGGCGTTTTACCGGGCGTGGAACAGCACCGGTGCGCCCTTGTTTCTCGCCATCGTGATTGCGGTCTGGACAGCGTTGCTGGGCGACGCTCTGTGGGCCTTCTTGGCGGCAAGGCGACCCAGACTCAGCTTCGAAGCCCCTTCGCTGTGTCAGGTCGGTGAGTCGTACCACCTGACCTTCGACGAGGCGAGGCCGACAGGGGCATTGCTGACCCTAAACAAAGCCCACGGCGGCGACAGCGTTCGTCTCGGTGCCGGAGTCGATCCCTTAGCCTCACTTGGGTACCGAGGGCTTCTGCTGGCGCACTTTGGCGAGCTAACCGTGCACGGGCCGTTAGGGCTGGTGGCCTGCCGCCGGCGCTTCACGCTGGCGAACGGTCGTCGTCAGTTCGTAGGGCCGGTACCAGACCTCGACGCTGTGCTTCCCGAACTTGGTTCCGCTCAGGAGTCTGAACAAAGTCAACGCCGATCGGTGGGCAATGAGTTAACGAGGTCGATTCGCCAGTACCGCCGAGGAGACTCGCGCCAACACGTTGCCTGGAAGGTCTCTGCCCGAAGCGGCGAGCTGCTAGTCCGCGAGTTCGAGGGCTTGGTTGATGAGGAGGTCACCATCGTGGCCGAGATCCGTCGACACGACGATGAAGCTAGCGAGCTGGCTATGGGACGCGCGGCTGGCTACGCGATAAACGCGATCAGCGCTGGAGTCGTAGTGAAGCTCGTAACCAACCACGCAGACCTGGCGACGACAGCTACCCTGCCTCGTCCAGCAACATTTGGGAAGGTGACGCTCGGGCGGGTTGCGATAGACGCCCACCCACTAAAGGCTGTGGTTCGCAGTGAAGCCGATGTGCTCAAGCGGCTCGCAGCTGCCGTTCCGAGTAAGAATTTGCTACAACAGCTCGAAGTCGAAGCGTTCTACGTCAGTTCGACGGGTGACCGCTGGGAGTCTCGGTGAGAGGGGGGGCGACCAGATCGCGGATTGAGTTCGAACCAATGGTGGCGCTGCTCGGCAAGGTCGCAATCGCTGTCCAGTTCTATTGGGTTGGTAGCCAACTGCCGGGTCGCACCGCTTTGGGAATGTATGCGGCGGCGATCGTGCTGCTCATTGGAAGGCGATCGCTTCGATTGTTCACGATGAGCACGTCGTCCGGGGTACTTTTCTGGCTACTCGCAGTGGCTATGGCGCCGGTGCAACCCGACATTACCCTCGAGCTCCGGCCCAGCATCATCTTGTTGTCGGCGACGTTCGTGATTTCGAGAGTCGTGCTTTTGGCGTTGCTGGCGCCGGCTTCGGCTAGCAGCCCCAAGGCCGCGCGGCTGCTCGTTGTCGACGCTGCAAAGGCGGCGGCGATGGTCGCGGTTGTGTTGCTGGCAGTAGCGCCCTTAATGCAGGTATTCGGGCCTCCAGCTTTTTCTACCGAGTCGATATTTACTGGTGAGGGCGATGGCGCTCAGCCGTACTGGGGATTTGAGCGACAGATGGATACTGCGAGCAGGGGTGATCTAGGCGACGAGATCGTGATGCGGGTTCATGCCGACAAACCATCGTTCTGGCGCGGGCAAACCTTCGACGTGTGGGACGGGCGCTTCTGGCACCGCAGTGATGTCAACTCTCGAGTCGTTAATGCCGACTCACAGGGACACGTAAATCTTGTTGAGCCAGATTTGGCGAGTGAACGGATTACTCAGACGTTCACAATGGAACAAGACGGTTCCGACATCGTGTTCGGCGCCCCCGACATCTCTCGTGTCGACCATCCGGTGCCATGGCTCTACCAGTTTACCGACGGCTCACTACGCGCCGATATTGATCTTGCGGCCGGATCGCAGTACACCGTGGAGAGCTCGCGGCCCTTCGTTACAGACGATCTCCTGCGAAGTGCCGATCCCTTGAGCAATGAGATACCTCGCAGTATCCGCGACAGCTACTTGGCGGTGCGGGTGACGCCTAGAGTTGCGGCTCTCGCCGTCGAGATAACAGCCGCTGCCCCTACGTCGTATGACAAGATTCGGGCGCTCGAAGCTTGGATGGCCGAGAACATTACCTACAACACCGACGTTCCGCCTCTACCTACAGAGGCCGACGCTGTGGAGCAACTACTATTCGTCGACAAGATCGGGTTCTGCGAGCAGATCGGAACATCGTTGGCGGTCATGGCCCGCTCGCTTGGGATTCCGGCTCGCCTAGCGGTCGGCTATGTGCCGAACGAATTCGACCGCTTGCGGGGGAGCTGGACAGTCCGAGCCCGCGATGCCCATGCCTGGACCGAGATCTACTTTCCCGGCATTGGCTGGCAGGGCTTTGATCCCACGGCCGAGGTTCCGTTGTCGGGTCCTCGGCCAGCTGTGGTCGAAGAATCGAGCCGCGATCTGCCGGTGCAAACACTATTGCTAGCTACCGTAGGGCTGGGTCTGCTAACCGGCTTTGGATTGCTGGTGCGTCGTACGCTACGGATCCGGTCGGCTAGCTGGGAAGGCCAAATCGGTGAGCGGCTCGACAAACTCGGCAAAGCTGTAGGTCGAAAGCGTCGCGTCAACGAGGGTATTGCCAGGTACGCCCAACTGCTCGGGGTAGGGTGCGGTAGCGATGCTCTAATCAAGATTTCGGCGGCGCTTAACAGAGCTCAGTTCGCCGCCGAGGGCCTCGACCAAGCGGGCCGGCTCAGAGTCGAGAGACTGCTCGACGAGCTAGAAAACCCGCGACGACAGAACGCGAAGAGCCAGCCTCGCGAGCCGCAATTGCAGTAGGTCGACGCGCGCGGCTTAGTTGGGCGCCTGGTCGTAGTGGAGGTAGCCGTTGCAGTGGAGGGTTTCGCTTTGTTTGAAGCCGGGGTTGCAGTTGCCGTTCCAGGTTCCGTTTGATTTGACGGTTGGGGCTTCGGTTTCGTGGCGGGTGTTGTTGATGATGATTGCGTCGATGATGGCGTCGCGTTGGGTGCCGTTGTCGTTGGTGAAGAGGATTCTGATGTCGGCTGGTGTGATGTTTGTGGGGTGGTTGTATGTGTAGGTGGTGTAGTTGGTGGTGAGGGTTTGGGTGGCGATGATGGTTCCGGCTATTTCGATTTTGATTGTTTCGGTGCCGTGTTTGCCTTTGGCGATGACTTTGAGGGTGTCGCCTTGACCGGTGGGCGGTTGGGTGGTCGTGGTCGTCGTGGTTGATGGTGGGGTGTTGGCTTGGTCGTAGTGGAGGTAGCCGTTGCAGTGGAGGGTTTCGCTTTGTTTGAAGCCGG
>CBERPN010000149.1:0-10117 GCA_965524675.1 uncultured bacterium | reverse complement strand
GACCACGTCGGCCCAATCGATCAGTTCGGCTGCCACTTGGCGACCGTCGTCGGAACTGAAGTCGAGAGCCAACCCCAGCTTGGAGACGTTCATGTTGGCCGCCGGGAACGACCGATCGGTGCCGCGTTTAGCATCCTTGAACGGACCCATGAATCGCATATTGTCGGGCCGAGCCTGCGACTCGACCTTCACCACAGTCGCGCCGTGGTCGGCAAGGGTTCGGGTTATCACCGGGCCAGCGGCGGCCCAACTGAAGTCGGCCACCTTCAAGTCGCCAAAGATCCCACCGCCATCATCAGGAACCGCAGATTCCTTTCTAAGCGGGGTAGCCGCCACGATGCTCGGGCCCCAACCATTGCGAGACGACCCGATTTCGGGAGCGGTGGTACCAGGTTGCATTGGTGTGGCCGACAGATGAGCCCATGTGCCGACGCGTTGCGCTTCACCCAATCCAGTCCAAAGGCCGCGCTCGACGAGATGTGGGTCGGCCAACAGATCGGCTGCGTCGTTTAGTGGAGCCATCAAGATGCGGTCCTGCAATGCCCGCGAATGGATCTCCTGCTTTGTCTTGGTCGCTAGGAACTCTCGCAGCAGCGCTATGCCCGAGGCAATCTCGTCGCCACCAACCTTCCCGCCGAACAGGTTGATCAACCACATACCCCAGTCGACTTCAGCAACCACTTTCGGCATTGGAGCCTCTTCGTGGAGCCAGGCCATCAGCGCTGCGAACGAGTCGGTGCTGACCCTCCCGAGGATCGGCATGGTTAGGTACACCCAGCCGTCGGCGCACCTTTCTATTAGAGGCAGAGTTGTTCCGGGAGCGATGTCGCGCGGCCCGCGAGTGCGTCGTTGATCGCTCTGCGGTGCGTCGCGGCCATCGACTGGGAAGAATCCACTGGCGCTCATGGTGCTCCACACCATCGCCGCCTGCATCGAGGTGTCGAGATGCTGTCCAACACCAACGCGGTCGCGGTGGCGCAGCGCCATCAAGGTATCGGCGGCGGCCTGCACCGACCCGTTGAGCGAGGCGAGCGGCACCGAGACGGGGATTGGCGACCGAGCACCCGTGCCCTGCATAGCCACTTGCCCAGCCGCGGCCTCAATCGTCAAGTCGGTCGCCGGGTTACCGGCATGTGGTCCGCTCTGCCCAAAGGGCGTAATCGAGGTGTACACCAAGGGTCGCTCTCGACCAGGCCGATCGGAAAGCTCCGCGAATCCGTACCCCAAAGCCACAAGCTCGCCGGGACCTGACGATTCGAGCACGATGTCGGCCTTGTCGATTAGTTCCAGTACCGCTTCGCGGTCGGCCACAAGGTCGAGCGCCACACTGGCCTTTCCACGAGCAAAGGATTCAAAGAACAGCGACCTGCCGTCGGGCGCGAATGGCCCAACGCGTCGGGCAGCAAGCCCCGACGGCGGCTCGATCAGCAATACCTCAGCGCCGAGATCGGCGAGTACGCGCCCGCACAACTGTCCGCGAGCCGTCGTCAGGTCGACAACTCTGATGTCGTGCAATGGTGAGCTGGGTGTTCGGCTATCGGGTTCGGCCATTTGCCAGAACTGTATTGGAGCAAGCGGGTAGGTCAAAGCCTCAACCAATTTCGGTAGCGTGCCGCATTGGGCTGTGCGGGTGAAATACTGACCCTGTGAAGGAGACAAAGCATGACCGCAGACACCGATAGCTCTCACCAACCCGAGTTTCAGAAAATTCTCGAACTGGACGAACTCCCCGACGGGCGGGTCACCACCGTCAACATCGGGCACCATTCGTTGGCGGTTACTCATCACGACGGCAAGTACGGTTGTCTCGACAACAAGTGCCCTCATCAGGGCGGACCGCTCGGCGAAGGCTCGATCGAGAACGGCCAGCTACGTTGCCCGTGGCACGGCTACGACTACGACCCGCTCTCGGGCAAGCCTCCCCCGCCGTTCGACGATGCCCCTTCCTGCTTCGCCACTGAGGTACGCGACGACGGCGTGTACGCAGCGCTGCCCAGCGAAGCACCACGCGAGCGAACGGTGTCGGACGTAATGATCGAAACGATGGTGAACTGGGGTGTCGACTCGGTTTTCGGGATGGTCGGGCACTCAAACCTCGGGGTCGCCGACGCCATGCGCGAGGCCGAGGCACGCGGCGATCTGCGTTACTTCGGCGTGCGTCACGAAGGCGCTGCCGCCTTTGCCGCGACCGCCTACGGCAAACTCACCGGACGACCCGGAGCATGTTTCGGAATCGCCGGGCCCGGCTCGACTAACATGCTCACCGGCCTTTACGACGCCAAGGTCGATCGCGCTCCGGTGCTTGCACTATCAGGGCAAGTGCCGTCCAGCGTGCGCGGCCGAGGTGCCTTCCAAGATGTCGACCTGCGCGGCGCCTTCAAAGATGTCGCCGCCTTCAGTGAGACTGTGGCCGCTGGCTCCGACCACGCCGAGTTGATGAGTTTGGCTTGCAAGACAGCAATAGTCGGCCGCGATGTTGCGCACCTCGTGTTCCCCGACGATGTACAGACCGTTGCCTCAGACTCGCCTGCCGCCGCGCCAGCGGGGCGGATCGCCGACCCCCGAATTGCACCCTCGAGCGATGCACTGGCCACGGCGGTCAAACGACTCGCCGAGGCCGAGCGGCCCACCTTTGTAGTCGGTGCGGGGGCTCGCGACGACATGGATTCGATCATCGCTCTCGCCGAGCACATCGGTGCACCCATCACCACCACCTTCAAGGCCAAGGGCCAAATTAGCGACCACCACCCACTCGGCTGCGGGGTGCTCGGTCGCAGCGGCACACCTATCGCTAGTTGGTTCATGAACGAAAGCGATCTGATGGTGGTGTTCGGCGCGTCGTTCTCGAACCACACCGGCATATCGAGCTATAAACCCATCATTCAGGTCGACGACGACCCTATGGCAATTGGTCGCTTTCACTCGGTGGAGGTCCCCGTTCTCGCCAACGCAGCAGTAACCGCAGACCTCTTGAGAGAAGCAATCGATAACCCGGCGTGTGTCGATCGTCGACCCGAGGTAGCCGACCGCTGGGCGATCTGGCGCGCCGAGAAGCAAAGCCGCAGGTCAGACGACTCTGGCAACGGCATCAACTCCGCCTCGATCTTTGCCGCCCTCAGCGACGCCGTAGATGACGACGCGGTGATGTGCGTCGACGTTGGCAACAACACATACTCCTTCGGCCGCTACTTCGAAGTGAAGCATCAGACCGTGTTGATGTCGGGGTACCTCGGCTCGATCGGCTTCGGTTTCCCGGCCGCAATGGGGGCTTGGGCTGCGGTCGGCGACGAGCGGCAAATCGTCGGGGTGAGCGGCGACGGCGGGTTCGGGCAGTACGCCATGGATCTAACCACGGCGGTCAAGTACAACATGAACCTCACCCACGTGCTGCTCGACAATCGCGAGCTGGGCAAGATCAGCAAGGAACAGCGTTCGGCCGACCTCGATGTTTGGCAGACCAGTCTGCACAATCCCGACTTCGCCGAGTTTGCAAGCCTGCTAGGCGCAGATGGCCATCGGGTGCAGAGTATCGATGAGTTGGCAGCCACGCTGGCGGCGGCCTTGGCACACGGCGGCCCTTCTTTGGTGACCATCGATGCCGACGTGGCTCTGCTTTAAGATGCTCTAGTGACCGCTTACCCCACCATCTCAGCCGACGAAGTCGGATGGCTCAGCGAGAGCCAGATGATCGAAGTCGACAGGGTGATGATTGAAGATCTCGGTATCGAGCTGATCCAGATGATGGAGAACGCCGGACGAAACCTGGCACGACTCGTCTTCAACCTGTTTCGGCCGTCGTCTGTGCTGATTTTGGCCGGGTCGGGCGGAAACGGTGGCGGCGGGTTGGCGGCTGCTCGGCACCTCGCCAATCGCGGCATCTTGGTGTCGATCGCCCTCGGCAAAGATCGCAGTAGCTACGCCGGGGTACCCGGCCAGCAACTCGATATCGCAGATCGAATGGGTATTGCGATCGACCAACCGTTGGCCAAAGCAGACGTTGTGGTCGATGCGCTGATTGGCTACAGCCTTAGTGGCGTCCCACGCGGACGGGTGGCCGAACTAATCGACTACACCTCGGCCCAGCACGGCATTATCGTCGCTCTCGACACCCCATCGGGTCTCGATGTCACCGCTGGATCTACCCCCGGCGCGGTGGTGAAGGCCGACGCCACCCTCACCCTGGCGCTTCCCAAGGTTGGGCTGCGCGACTCTCCCGAAGTGGGCGAGCTCTACGTCGGCGACATCTCGGTTCCGCCAGGTGTCTATGACTCGGTCGATGCTGGCCCGGCGCCCGACTTCACCAAAAGCCCAATCCTAAGAATTAGAGACGGTGTCAGACACGTCCCTAATGAGGCCGGCCAGCGCTCCGGCTGAGGGAGCAAAGCTAAATGCACCCGAAACCGCCTGCGAGAATTCGATCAGGCGATCGGGTGGGCCGTCGTTTCCGAACATGCGATCGAGCATGGCCTCGATGAGCCCAAGGTCGTTCGGAAACGCTAGGAAGAACAGCCCAGCTTCGGTAGCGCTTCCATATGGCACCGATCGACGATAGAGCTCTAGCTCTTCTCCGTCGTCGTCTTCAAGAACCACTCGGCCCACGTGGCTGGATTCGGGAACCAGGTCGAGTTCGGTGCTGTCACTGCGGGTACGACCAATGACCTGTTCTTGGGCGGCTTGGTCAAGGGCATGGAAGCCGTCGAGGTCGTGCACCCACCTCTGGGTGAACACCAGCGCCCCGCCCGCTCCCGGACCAGCTGCGATGACTACAAGCTCACGACCTTCATCGGCCGTCGGGTTCTCAGTACCGTCGATGAATCCAGTGAGGTCGCGAGAATGTGCGGCTCCATCCCCAAAACCTACCCCCTCCCCCCGAAATTTTGTGGACTGAACACCGTAGCGGTGCTCAGTCCACCCTAGATTTTGAGGTGTGGGGAAGATGCGGGCAGGTGAGCGGGTTCTGTCGGCATGAGCAACGACGTAGATGTAGTAGTTATCGGCCTCGGACCAGCGGGAGAGTCGGTGGGCGGCGACCTGGCCGAAGCCGGGTTGAACGTGGTGGGTATCGAGGGTTCGTTGGTAGGCGGCGAATGTCCATACTGGGGATGCATTCCTAGCAAGATGATGATTCGAGCCGCCGATGTGCTCGCCGAAAGTCGCCGGGTGGCCGAATTTGCTGGTTCATCGACGACAACTCCCGATTGGGCTCCGGTCGCCAAGCGAATTCGCGACCAGGCCACCGATAACTGGGACGACACCGTGGCCGTCGACCGGTTCGTGGGAAAAGGCGGCAGCTTCGTAAGGGGCTATGCGAAAATCACCGCACCCGGGACCGTCGAAGCAAACGGCGAAACCTACGTGGCCTCCAAGGGCATCGTCATCGCAACCGGCACGCGCGCAGCCGTCCCGCCCATCCCCGGTCTGGCCGACACTCCTTTTTGGACAAACCACGAGTTCGCCGAACTGAAGGAGCTACCGGAGTCGCTAGCGATCTTGGGTGGCGGCGCCATCGGAGCCGAACTGGCCCAAGTTATGACACGCTTCGGCGTAAAGGTGACGGTTATCGAAGCCGCAGAGCGTCTCCTACCCCGCAACGAACCCGAGGCAGGCGACACTCTGGCCGAGGTGTTCACCGCTGAAGGAATCACGCTTCACATTGGCCACCTCGCCACTGCTGTGAAGTACGACGGCGAAGGCGAAGCAGGCTTCACGGTCACCCTCGACGACGGCACAGAGGTAACCGCCGAACGACTGTTGGTGGCCACCGGCCGCCAAACATTTCTCAAAGAACTCGGGGTCGAGTCGGTAGGGCTCGACCCCACAAGCCACTTTCTATCGGTCGACGAAAAACAGCGTGTCGCCGATGGAATCTGGGCCGTTGGTGACATCGCCGGCGACGGCCTCTTCACCCACCTCGCAGCCCGTCAGGCCAACGTTGCAACCCAAGACATCCTCGGCAAATCGCCCGAGTCACTCAACCTCGCGGCGCTCTCCGCGGTGACGTTCACCGATCCCGAGGTAGGAGCGGTTGGGCTCACCGAAGCCGAGGCCCGCGCCCAAGGGCACAACATCGCAGTGGTTCACAAGTTGGTGGCCCACACCGCTCGTGGCTGGTTGCACTCCGCTGGCAACGAGGGGTTCATCAAGCTGATTGTCGACAACGATGCCGATGTGCTGATCGGGGCAACCTCGATGGGTCCGAGAGGTGGCGAGGTTCTGGGGCTGCTAGCTCTAGCCGTGCACGCCAAGATCCCGGTACCGACATTGCGCTCGATGATCTACGCATACCCCACCTTCCACAAAGGTATCGAAGACGCCCTCAACGAACTCGGGTAGCACAGAAGTGTGTCATACCCCTGTGGTTTGATGTTTCTGTTGATCGTTGCTGTTGGAGCGACGACTACTGGAAAGCAGGATTGGGCGATGTGGAACTGGAATGTATTGACTGCGGCGGGCGACACCATCAGGGTCGAGGGGGCCGACGCCTACGAGCCCGACGGCCCGCTCACCACCTTCTTTTGTGCTGGCTCAAATCGCACGACGATCGACTCGTGGTCGGTGCGCATCGCGTCGTACCGCACCGCCGACATCGTCGCGATCGAGCGCCGCGGACTCACCACAACGCCAGCGCCCCTTAGCGACCATGCCAAGGTGCAAGTCGAGGTGCTGTCACGCGACCCTCGGCCCTTGGTAGCGGTGTAGCAAGCTCAGCCCGTCGAATAAATGCGACGCGGCAGCACGGTTCGGACCATCTCGCGGCTGGCGTAGCCAACCACGTCAGCGGTCAGCTTTGCGTCGACCGAGCTGATGATACACAGATCATGGTTCGCGAAGCCGAACACGGTGGTAGAAGCTCTCAGCTTGCGATCAAATCTCAAAACCGTCGCCGATCGACCCGGGCGACCACACCTGCCAACCCGAAGCGCACCAGCGGTCTTAGCTCTAATCCGAATTCGCACAATCGGTATTTCGCCGTCGATCTGGGGTGTCGGGATCCTTACAGGGTCGCCGGCCGCCACCTCGAGCGGCCGACCCTCAAAGAGGGTCGCTAGCTCTACCGCTCTGATACCAGCGACCGAAGACATTACAGGAGTGACTTTCACATCGCCGGAACTCCAACACAACTCACCGAGCTCATCGGGCTGAACCAACACCAGCTCCCCGGCCGACGCACTTAACTGCGACGATACCGGGAGCGGTCGGTCACACCGACCCGAACGAATACGGTCGCTTCGAGTTCGGACAAATAGCAATTGCGCACTCGCCGAATCTGGCACGGCGATGCTGATACAACGTCGTTGATTGGTTGGATTCGATGGCAATGCGCAGGCCCCCGGTCTGCTCTTTGGACTAAAGACCGTGCCCTGAGAGTTCGCAATCAAAGCCAACAATTTCACCTCGATATGTGCGGGGTCATCGCTGCGCAAACAAACCCGTCCGAGATGATCGAGCGGTACCGCCAGCACCTGTGAGGTCGCTTCACCGCGCTTCACGGGAGCCAACCGAATCGACGTCGACCCGGCACCGCACCCTGTCACCGTGACTCTGCTTTCGAGTCGAGGTTCGGTAACCGATACCGCGATAACCACGCCGACAGCATCTCGCGAAGGCTCGCTGACCGCCACCCGCTGAATTCGACCGGCAGCGGGTTGAGCACGAGCGTCGGCCACCCTGTCGAGCACCAATCCTGCCATCAGCCTGCGACCGGGCCCGTTGAGATGTATGGCGTCGAAGGTGAGGCCAACACCACCCGAAACGCTGGTCCAGTTGGCAAGGAAGAGATCGTCGTGCCGATCGAGCGCTTTCTCTAGCTGACGGTTTACCAAGGGGAAGTACCAGGCAACGGCATCGACTTGGCTGTGGCTGCGGGTTGGAGTGTTGTCCTTGGTGGCCTCGCGAAGGGTTACCCATACCACTCGCCGAGCCCCCGACCTACGCAGTGCCGCCATCAGGTTGTCGATGTCGGTATCGAATTGCGGTTGATCCCACCACGGGTAGTTGTACCCGAGCCCAACGACGACGGTTCGGCCCACGAGCTGTGCATCGCGTTCGACAACAGCCACCGCAGAGGCTGCGTTTAGCCCCGGAAAGCCAACGATGTGAGCGCCACCCGGATAGCCGGCTATGAGTTGAGCCGAAGCGCCAAGCAGGACCGAGTCGGTGAGAACATAGAGCGGCCGCGGAGCCGCCGCAGCTGGCGAAGACTGAAGCACGATCGTGCTCGTCAGCAGCGATACCGATACACAGACGAGCGCCAAGGATCGCAACCGCAGTAAGGCTGCGGAACATCTAGAAAACTTCAAGCAGCCATTCTGCCCGGCATTACAGATCGTCGTCGACACCGGCGCACTACTAACAGCACCGACTCCAAAATTCTGCGGGTAGCGCTTTAAGTTTTCAGATCTCGGTGCGGACGGCAGTATCGTCGATGCCAACGCAGTCACCGCAGTTTCGTGTTCCAAACCCTTGGAGGAATCATGCTCATCAACCCCGACGCCGCAGGATCGATTGGCGAACCAGGCGATTTCAGCTGGGATTCCAGCGATGCCTTGCTCTACTCCTTGGGTGTGGGAGCAGGAATGTCCGACCCGGTGGGCTACGAGCTTGAGTTCACCACCGAAAACAGTGCCGACGTCGCCCAAAAAGCGTTGCCAACCATGTGTGTTGTGTTGGGGCAGGGAGCGGGCAAGAACCCCGGTTTTGGTGACTTCAACCCGGCGATGCTCGTGCACGGCGAGCAGGTCATCACACTTCACCAACCGGTGCCGATCGCTGGAACCGCAACCAGTGTTAGCAAGGTTGCCGGAGTGTACGACAAAGGCAAGGCTGCGCTCGTCATTCTCGAGAGCGATGTGAGCATCGACGGATCCCCGCTTTGGACATCGCGGGCTTCGCTGTTCATCCGCGGCGAGGGTGGCTGGGGAGGCGAGAGCGGCCCCAAAGCTCAGTGGGAGGCACCGGGTCGCGAACCCGACCACGTTGTTAGTTACCCGACCCGCAGCGACCAGGCCTTGCTCTACCGGCTCAACGGCGATCGCAATCCTCTACACGCCGACCCCAAGTTTGCCGAGCTGGCAGGTTTCCCCAAGCCAATCCTGCACGGCTTGTGCACCTACGGATTTACGGGTCGGGCGCTACTTCACGCGATGTGCGGAAGCGATCCCACCAGGTTCAAGGCAATGTCGGGCCGATTCTCCACGCCGGTGTTTCCCGGACAGCAACTCGACGTCAAGATATGGGACCAGGGCGATGGAGAAGCCGTCTATCAAACCTGTGTCGACGACACGGTGGTACTCGATCACGGCACACTGCAATACTGCTGATGCAAGGATTTCCAGACAACTTCTGGTGGGGCACCACACAATCCGCTACCGGGGCGGAAGGCGCCGCGCCAGCATCTGATTGGTCGCTATTCGAGCGATCGGGACGTGCCCAAGGATCGAGCGACGGCAACGGCTTTGCCACCAACTACCGAGACGATTTCGAAATGTTGGCCACGGCTGGGCTTCGTCACATTCGTCTCACGGTCGAGTGGGCACGTCTTGAGCCGACGCCCGGCCGGTATGACTCCGACGCTGTCGAGCACTACCGCCACGTTTTCGAGGCTGCCGCCGAGGCTGGCATCGCGGCGTGGGCGACGCTTCACAACACGTCATTACCGGGCTGGTTCGCCGACGACGAACGAGGATTTCGCGACCCGCGCAGCCGGTCTTACTTCTGGCCCCGCCATGTCGACTTCGTAGCCGAGCAACTCGACGGACTGGTGGCTGGCTGGTCGCCCATCGAAGACCCTGTCGGATGGGCACTGCGAGGTTTTCAGCTGGGATCGAGACCACCGGGCCGTTCGGGTGACAGCGGGGTGCTGGTCGACGCGATCGAAGGCGCGTTGGAAGCAAGTCGAATCGCATGGGAACTGCTTCGAGGAGGGCGACAACCCGTGATGGGGGTGTTTGGTCTGCCGCCGATCCGAGCAGTGCGCCCCGAGGCCGAGCAAGATGCGCAGCGGTGGCACGATTTGGTCTGGTCGAGCTGGGTTGGCGCAATTCGCGATGGCGAGTTCCGGATCCCGGGGAAAGGGTTTCGCGAGCGATCCGACTGGGTGGGCGCGTTCGACTACATC
>CBERPN010000148.1:0-10473 GCA_965524675.1 uncultured bacterium | reverse complement strand
GCGTCCGGGCGGCTTACCTATGCCAATTCTGATTCGTGCGTAGTCCTGCGTGTGCAGGTGCGCGGTAATCGATTTGAGGCCGTTGTTGCCCGCTAGCCCGCCACCAACCTTAAGTTTGATGCGGCCAGTCTCAAGATCCATCTCGTCGTGAATAACGACGATACGACTCCAATCGTCGATACCGTGACGACGCACTAACGCCCGAACAGCCAAGCCCGATTCGTTGTAGAACGTAAGAGGAATCGCCAGAGCGACCCGAGAATCGTCAACCCGTAGCTCGTCGACCAACGCATTGTTCTTGCCGCCGCGCAGCCGACCGCCGTGACGGTCGGCGAGTAGTTGCACGGTGTCGGCTCCGACGTTGTGGCGCGAGCCGACGTAGTCATCGCCCGGATTGCCGAGGCCGACTACCAATAGATCGGTTGGTGTTGCTGTGCGGTCGTTGCGACGCCTGCGCCCGAAGGCCACGATTTGGCTGGCTACTCGCCGTCGCCGCTGTCGCCACTGCTCTCGCCATCGTCGGCATCTGCATCGCCAGCTTCGCCCTCTTCGCTCTCGGCGGCTTCAGCAGCAGCCTCGGCAGCTTCTTCGGCTGCGATAGCTTCGAGAGTAGAGCGGGTGACCGTACCAATTGCGACGGCTTCGTCTGGGTCTACGTCGGTACGAACGCCCGATGGAAGGACAAGTTCTTCCACTCGGACCGAGTCGCCGACCGTCAGCGCACTGACGTCGACCTCGATTTCGGTAGGAATCGTGAGCAGCTTCGACCAGATCGTGAGCGAGAACATGGCTTGATCGACCATGCCGTTTGCCTGTTCGAGTTCTTTGGCTTCGCCGATGAGCACGAGCGGTACATCGACCGAAACCTCGGCGTCGGGGTCGACTCGAATAAAATCGATATGAACAACGTCGCGGCGAACCGGATGACGCTGTAGATCTTTGACGATGCTGAGTTGTTGGTCGCCGTCCACGTCGAGCGTGATGATCGCGTTGATACCAGCATCGGTTGTTAGAACGGCGCGCAGATCAGGCCACTCGACGCTGATCGAGACCGGGTCGACTCCCAGCCCATAGACAACACCGGGCACCTTGCCTTCGCGACGAAGTCGACGGCTTGACGCTGAACCTTCAGCGCGACCGGTTGTGGTGGAGAGAACGAGGGTCTCAGCCATGGCGAGATTCTCCGAAAGAGAGGGATGGACCGAAATCCAGAACGAAGAGAGATTCTAGCGACCCCACCGGCATAACCGACAAGCTAGGCCTGGAGGTTCGAGATCGAACCGACGACAGCGATCTCGCTAAAGGTCGCGAAAGAGCTTGAGCATTTCGCGACCCGCACCAAAGGCGTTACGCTCTGACCAGAGGTACTCTTCGCGAAGTTTCGCTGGCGTCGACTCCGCTGAACTAGCCGATTCCACCTCACCCGCCGCCTCGCGCAACGCATCCAGCCACGACTCGGGCGAGTTCTTGGCCCTGATCGCGGTAAAGCTGGGTGATCGATCATAGGCAGCCAGGTCGCTCACAACTGGTACAACCCCGAGGCCGATGTAGTCGAGCAACTTGATGTCAGACTTCGCTGCGTTGAAAGCCGTGTCTTGAAGTGGAGCGATGCCGATATCGAAGTGGCCGAGGCGTCGGAGCCAGGCCACAAATCTAGGATATGCCTCGTTACCAGGATCGACCGACCTCTTCTCAATCCAAGGGCGTGAGGGTGGATTCCGTACGGCGCCGACGATGGTCAGCTCGAAGTCCATCTCTTCGGCCCAAATGTCAAGGGCATCCTGCACAACCTCGAAATCGGCGTCATGAGTTGCTGTTCCCATATAAAGCAGGCGCAATGGATCGCTAGCCGAACGCGGATCCTCGCCGGCTGGATGATTACGGAAGTGCCTCCAAAGCCGTTCATCGAGGGTATTCGCAACAATCACTTGAGGGGTTTCGTCAGCCGTCGCAAAATTTTTCACGAGCTCCTCGGTCGAGTACATAGCTAGATCGGCCTCCCCGATCAAGTACTCGATTGTTTGATGCATCTGTTGAAAGTGACCGAGCCGCCGATGACCTTCATCGACCAGGTTCAGGGCATCGTCATTATCACAAACAAGTTTGATGCCAGCCGCCCTAACCCTTGAGACGAAGCGTCGAGCGTCAGGAAGGTTGTCGATGGCGGCACGTTGGATCACCACCACATCCAGCTCCTCCATGCGCAGGCATGACTGGTCGCCGGTCGCAACCACATCAGCTTCGGCTGTAATCCCTTCTGAGGTGAGTGGGGAGAGCAAGCGAATGTAGGCCGACGACTGATACCCGTGCAGTGAGGGCATCATCACTAGCCCCACTTTCAGAATGTCGGGCCCCTTCACCACCATGTTGGGGCGTCGGCCGGTAGCCGATTCCAGTTCAGCCACGGTCTGCAATGGAGCCTCGGCACCCTCCCCGTATTCATGTGGAAGATTCAGGTAGTCGAAGATGTCAGCAAGAACAGTGCCAGCCCGATTATCAAACGTGTGCAGTTTTCGAACTCGTTCGACCGCATCGATCCATTCTGGCGCCGGGCCTCTTGCTTCGGTGCACTCGCCAGCCGCGGCTACCGCCTCTTGGAGCTGTGCTGAATCTCCAACCTGCGCCACTGCCGCCCCAAACAGATCGGTGATTGCAGGCGAACGGTCGCTGATCGGGCGGCCGCCAGCACCGAGAACGTCGAAGATCCGATTCGAGACATACCCGAACGCTAACATTGATGGCCAATGATCATTCAGGACGGAACAGGCGTTGCCGTATAGCGACGGGAGTCGGGCGTTATCAATGTTGTGTTCATGAACCAGTTCGTAGGCACCGTTCAGATGCCAACCTTGGCCGAAGATTGCGGCGTCTTCACCGCTTTCTAACAACCACTCCACAATTGGACGCCGTGCACCACGTGAGTTCCCAACGAAGACAGTCTCGTTTGGGAGGGTCGGGTCGACAGGTGGTGTGGAGACGAACTCGGTTGCTTGAAGAAGCAGTCGCGGCTTCACCTCCAAATCGTGCTGCACAAAATCGCAATGTGACTTCGATGCAAGATACACAAGGTTGTAGCTAGCCATCTCCTGGGGCGTCACCATGTCGGCATTGCTGATCACCCACAGGATATTCAGACAACCCGGAACCGGTCCATGTTCGGTTAGCCCACGTAATACGATGTTTATCTCGTGCGGTCGGGGGGCGTTCTCGCTAGGTAGGTCATCATGGAAAATGAGTCTCGCGTCGTGTCCTGCGCGACATAGGGCATCTGCAAACGCCTTGCCGAAGAAATAGTCGCCCCATGCTTCTTTGCCGGACCAGGGCGAGCTAATCCTGATAGCGATCTCGAGTGACAGATCCTGAGCGAACTCTGCGCGATTGGAATACTCGCTGGTTGGATCGTTCAAAGCCTTGATTACTTCACCAAATAGCTTTGGTTCGCTGCGTGATATTCGATTCTTGGCGTTGTCGTCATCGAGATAGTTGCAACCTGAAAAGGGAACGTACTGCACCTCTTTGTCTTTAGTTAGCCGGAGAATAAAGTCCCAATCGACCATACGTCGATACAGCACATCGAAACGAAGACTGGGTGACAAGTTCCGCGAATGAATGAAGACGTTGAGATCTACATAGTTGGACCTGAGGCACTGATCCCAGTCAAACTCGGCACCGAAGTAGTGTTTGAATTTTCCTTCGGCATCGATTGCATTCATGCCTGAATAGCCAAAGAGTCGACCGCTGTCATGTAATGCCGTCAGCATGAACCGAAGAAAGTTCGGAACCCATTTGTTGTCGGTATCAAGATACGCAATATAGTCGCCATCGGCCCGGTCTAGCCCTACGTTGCGCACTGCTGAGACGCCGACATGGTTCGACTGGGCATATGAAACGCGATCATCGCGTAAGAAGCGATCGACGACTTCGGCCGTGCCATCGGTTGAACCGTCATCGACGATCAACAACTCCCAGTTCGCATGGGACTGAGCCATGACGGACCGTATCGCTCCGGCAATCTGGCGCGCACGATTGAAAGTGGGCATGACGATCGACACCTTCATCGCGTCGATTTCGTCGGCGAATTCTTGGTGCTGCTTGTCCAGCCGACCTTTAACAGCTTCTTCAGCGCGTTTGTTTAGCCTAACGTTGCGGCGCGCTCGAAACGGCTTGTGCCCATTCGCTTCGCGGTTTCCGTCCCGCCATCGATTCTTTGGGTCCTTTCCAGGCATCGCTCGGCGACCCTCGGTCGCTCCGAAGCGAAGGTAGTGGCCAAGCGGATTTCCCCCAGCGTCGACAACGTCGGGGTTGGCCATCAAATACCAGGGGCTATCAAACTCTTGTCCAATGGAGCGGAGTCCATAAGCGCCATGAAGAAGGTAGTGCTCTACAGGTTCCACACCTGCTTCAGAAACGTCCTTGTTCCGCAGCAGGTACTCGGCGGGATCAAAGAGCTGGTTTGGCTTCCGTCCCTCAAATCTGCCGTGGCGGATGAAATGCATTATCGGGCCGTCTGGGAAGGTCGCTACATCTGCGTACTCCTTTTCATAGAACTCCGCATCGAACAATCCGCACGAGCCAAGCTCGGCGGCGAGAAAGACTTCGTGGGCCTTGAGGCTTCGCTCGTCAACAGGTGTGGGGCCAAGAGTCCTTTTGCCTCGAACCTTGTCGGTTAGTTTGATAGCCCGCCGTTGACCAATCCGCTCAAGATCCGCCATGAGACTATCCGCCTCAAGTCCATGTTCTTGATTGAGGCGAGCTTCGCGCTGCTTGGTCGCAGATCTAGCGATTGCTAGCTGGGTTGTGAGCGCATCTATGCGTTGTGATTTTTTTTCGATTCTCGCCTTGAGGTTATGCTGTCGAGCCGCTGCTCTTGCATGAGCTTGCTCCATTTGTTCGCGCGACTCATGCTCTGTCTTGAGTGTCTCGACTTGAGAGGCCTCAAGTTCACCTTCAAATTCAGCACTCCGCTCTATCGCTGCTGCGAGCTCAGAGGTCAGTTGCTGCTCTCTGCTCTTTGATCGAAGCTTGAGTTCATTCAAGCCGGCGAACGCCTTCTCTCTCTCAATAACAACGCTCGAGAGCTTGCTCATGTGGCTGTCTAGAGATGCCTTAGCCTGTTTGTACGCTGCCTCGATCTCTACTTTTTCGTCACGTAACCTTCCTGCGTTTGTTCTCGTGACTTCGAGATAGGCCGCCGTCTTGACAGCTTCGCCCACTGACTCTAGGAACAATTGCGAGAACTCAGCGTTCCCCTCTTGTGCACGAAGTATCCCAAGAAGACGGTCGATCTGAGGGAATGCTCCACCATGAACTTGCAGCACGCCGAGCCCGTGGCTGTGTTCAAAGGTATGCGATAACCCGGTATCTCTTATCTCACGCCAAAGCCTCCACACTCCAAAGTCTCGTTCGTGAACATCAATGTCATGAAAGAGAACGACCCCTCCTGGGGTTACTCTGTCAATCCAGGTTTCATAGTCATGACGGACAGCCTCATAGGTGTGGAGACCATCGATATGAAGAAGATCAATGGTTTGTGGTTCGAAGAGTTCAACAGCATCGTCGAATAGCATCTTCAAGGCGGTTGCATCGTCATACTCTCGCTCTTCGAGTACCTCTAGGAAGGCGTCGTAGACGCTCTCCTCGTATGTGCCCGAGTGTATTTCGCCAATCCAGGTATCTACCGCCCAAGACTTCATCGGGAGCTGCAAGCGTTGTGCTGCCTGACACGCAGCGAAGAAGCTTGCACCGTGATGGGTGCCTAGCTCGACGAAACTCCGCGGCCGCATCAGGCTGACGAGACTGAACAAAAACGGCAGGTGACCCCACCAAGCGGACTCTGGGTAGTCGATTGGCTTCCAGGTAGCGGGAACGAGAAATCTTCTGATGAAAGCGTCATCAGAAAGCGCGTCGAACTCGGCCGGCACTTCCAACGAGATGAGGTCGGTTGGCCGATCTCTAGTAATTCCGTCTTCTTGCGGCTTTTCCACCAATCCAGCTTAACAAACTGACCATCGAGAAGGCCTGACCCGCCATGAGCGAAAACGGCGCCATCTCATTTCACATCCACCGAACAAGCCCCTGTCCGAGGTTAGTGTTAACTATGTTCCGTTGTCCGGCGTGCAGGTCTGAGGTCAAGAAGTGGGAGCCGGGTCCTGGCGGGCGACCAAATGCGAGCTGCCCAAACTGCAAGTCCCTCGAACGACACCGTTTTCTAACTCTAGTGCTTCGCGGCCTGCGACTCTACGTAGGTACCGCTGCAGCAGTACTGGAGTACGCTCCGCAGCCACAAATACAAAAGATTCTGAAGAACCTTCTCGGGCCCCGCGGTAGCTACGTAGGGATTGACCTGATGGATGATCGGTTCGTCGACAGTAAGGCTGATGCCTGTCGACTTCCGTTCACCGATGACTCATTCGACATGTTGGTCCAGTTTCATGTTCTAGAACACATCCCCGACGATCTGACGGCCATGCGAGAAATGGCAAGGGTGCTGAAACCTGGCGGCCTAGCGCTCGTCCAAGTCCCGCATCGAATGGGAGTTTTGACGGACGAGGACATTGATGCCTCTCCCCAAGAGAGCGCTATCCGTTTCGGCCAGAGTGACCACGTGCGATACTACGGCTCGGACTTTGAAGAACGGCTGCGCACCAGCGGGTTCGATGTAACTTACAAAACAGCAGCGGACATCGTCAGCGCAAAGCAGCGAAAGACACTAAACATTCTCGACGCTGACCCCCTTTGGATCTGCCGACCTGTATGAGTTAGGAGTAGTTGCTGTCGCCGAAGATCTCGCTGACGCTGGCGTCTTCGAATATCGCATGAATTGCGCGAGCGAGGATTGGGGCTACTGAAATTGTTTCGATCTTGTCGATCTGTTTCTCGGATGGGAGCGGCAATGTATCGGTACATACGACCTTGCGTATGACCGAGTTCTTGAGTCGATCGATCGCCGGGCCGGAAAACACACCGTGTGTCGTTACCGCATATATGGCCTCTGCACCCTTTTCGTGGAGTAGTTCCGCGGCGGCGACGATCGTTGAACCGGTGTCGATCATGTCGTCGATCACTACGCACACCCGGCCCTCGACATCGCCCACAACATCTCTTGCTTCAACAGAGTTTTTCTCGACCGTCGAGCGCCGTTTGTGCACGATGGCGAGATCGGCGTTGAGGCTTTTGGCGTAGCGTTCCGCTACCTTCACGCGACCGGCATCTGGCGAGACAACAACAAGCCCTGGGCCAAGGTCCTGCATATAGTCGAGCAGCACTGGCATGGCGGTGAGGTGATCGACGGGGCCGTCGAAGAAACCCTGGATCTGACTCGAGTGCAGATCGACCGACACCAACCGGCTAGCTCCGGCCGCCTTGAACAAGTTGGCGACCAGCTTCGCCGTTATTGGTTCGCGCCCGCTCGCCTTACGATCTTGGCGGGCATATGCGTAGAAGGGTACAACGACCGTGATTCGCTTGGCCGACGCCCGCCGCGCCGCGTCAACCATTATTAGTTGCTCCATCAGCGCATCGTTGATGGAGTTGCCTTCAAACTCGGAATGCGTGTTGACGATAAAGACGTCGGTTCCGCGGATCGATTCCTTATACCGACAATGGATCTCGCCGTTAGAAAAATCGCCAACTCCGGCATCGCCGAGCGGAACTCCTAGATCGCGAGCTATGTCGGTCGCCAACGACTGGCTAGCACGCCCACTCACTAGGTACAGGTGTTTCTTTGTTACTAGCTCCATCGAGCCTTCCTCGGGGTCGGTCGGCACCAGCATGGCCGCGTGATTGATCGTAGGCGAACGGGCAGCGCCCTCCGCTAGCAGGGTGCTGAGGATTCAGTGGTTCTGCTACTCGGTACTCGAACTCACATGGAATGCCCCGGTTGTCACCCCTGGCGGAACTTGGGCTCCGGCATCGAGAAACACGAAGGGGCCAACCGTGGCGCCCGGACCAACTTCGGAGTCGCGCCCGGTCGTTCTGACAACTACCGCACCTGCTCCGACGGCGCAGTCGGTGAGATGTGTGTCGGGGCCCAGCACGGTGTCGTCGCCAACAACAGTGTGCCCCTCGAGAATCGTGCCCGGTTTGAGCAAGACACCGCTGCCAAGTTTCACGTCGGCATCGATATAGGTGCGCGAAGGATCGGTGATGGTTACTCCGGCCTTCATCCAGTTTTGGTTGATGCGGTCGCGCAGCAAGGCCTCGGCCGCGGCGAGATCCACCCGGTCGTTGACGCTTCGCACCAGATCGGTTTCGGCGACGATGAACGCCTCGACCGGATGGCCTGCCGAGGTGAGTACTGCAATGGTGTCGTTTAGATCGTATTCGCCGCGAACATTCTCAGGAGTTGTCCGGCGAACTGCGGGGGCCAGCAATGACCGGCGAAAGATATACGCACCGGCAACAGCTTCGTCGCTGCCTCCACCCGCAACCACCGATTCCACCCGACCATCCGGACGATGCATGATTCGCGACCGCGCCTGGGCGGAATCAAAGGCTGAAGAGCCGAGCACGGTTGCCGCAGCACCAGACTCAACGTGGTGACTGACAAACCTGGTGAGCAGATCTGAAGTGATCAGCGGCAGATCACCATGGATGACGATTACGTTGTCGTCGTCTTCATCGGCAAAGCTGGAATCATCGAGCGCTGTCAAGCCTGTGTTTGCTGCATCGCCAGTACCGCGCTGAACGGTCTGCTCGACGAAGTGCAACGGGATGTCGGGAGCAAGCTCTTGGAGGGTCTTGGTTACGGTCTCGGCTCCGCGCCCAACAACTATTGCGACTCGCTCGACGCCGACGCCGACCACCGAATGCAATACCGACAACACGATCGGTCTGCCACAGATCTCGTGCAGCGGCTTAGGGCGGTGCGATCGCATACGGGTTCCGTTGCCAGCCGCGAGCACGATGGCCGACAAGGAGCCGCGGCGCTGCTGTGGTCGGCGGTCCTCGCCAAGTTCGCTGGAAGCCGCAAGCCTTCTGAAGTTCTTTATCATTGAATCGCCCACTCTTTCATCGTTACACCAATTGACGAGCAATCGCTGTCGGGAACCAGCAATTAGGATATTTCGCGACATAGTGCGAATCTCGGATATTCCATCGATAGCAGGCCAAGGGGGCCGTGTCGACCACGCTGGGTGGCCGTTTGCTCTCTCATCGCCACATGATGGTACAAATGGATCTAGGAGTGCCGCAGAGACCTAGAGGTAAGGAGCTCTCCAAACATGTGCGGCATAGCCGGAATCTTTAACTACAGAGACGACCGCCCTGTCGATCGAGCGCTCATCGAGGCGATGGCAGCGAGCATTGTCCATCGTGGCCCCGACGACGACGGGCTGCTCCTAGAACCTGGCCTTGGTTTCGGGTTCCGGCGCTTGTCGATCATCGACCTCGACGGCGGCCACCAACCCATGGCCAATGGCGACGAATCGACTTGGGTAATGCTCAACGGAGAGATCTACAACTACCGAGATCTTCGCCGCGACCTGCAAAGCCACGGTCACCGCTTCGCGACTTCGTCCGATACCGAGACGATCGTGCACGGCTATGACCGTTGGGGGCCTTCGGTCACAGAGCGTCTGAACGGAATGTTTGGACTAGCAATCTGGGACCGAACCGAACGTCGCCTGACACTGGCACGCGATCACCTCGGCGTGAAACCGCTCTACTATTACGACGACGGCGAGCGGATACTCTTCGGGTCAGAGCTGCGAGCAATTCTGACCGACCCGACTGTGCCCCGCGAGCTCGACCATGAGTCGCTACGAATCCTTCTGGCCTTCGGCTACCTTCCGTCGCCCTACACAATGTTTCGCGGTATCAAGAAGCTGCCACCCGGCCACCGACTTATCGTCGACCAAACCGGCGCCCGGGTCGAACGGTATTGGAACGAAATTCCGGTAATCGATAATCAGATCACCTCCGCCGAAGCCGTCGATCGCTACAGCGAACTCTTCTCGGCCGCAGTCGAACGGCAAATGGTGAGCGACGTTCCGGTCGGATCGTTGCTCTCGGGCGGCGTCGACTCGGGCATGGTCACCGCGGCTATGTGCAAAGCCAGCGAAACCCCGGTGCCCACCTTTACCATCGGGTTCGGCGATGGTTTCAAATGGGATGAACAGGACGACGCCGCTGAAACGGCACGCCTGCTGGGCACCGAACACACCGGCTTCACACTCGACTCTGGCGACTTTGTCGACTTCTTCGCGAAATCGACTTGGCATCTCGAAGAGCCGGTTCTGAGCCAAAGCACCTTCGCCTACTACCAGTTAACAAAGTTCGCCCGCGAACACGTCAAGGTTGTCCTGACAGGCCAAGGAGCGGACGAGCCGTGGGCCGGGTACGCCCGCTACCTGGGTGAGCACTACGGCAAGAACCTGCGGCGTCTAATCGACAACCCTTTGTCGCATCGACTCGTTGGTGCGTTACCCGACTCGAGTATTCACACCGAACGGGTCCGCCGAGCAACAACGTCAC
>CBERPN010000147.1:0-10515 GCA_965524675.1 uncultured bacterium | reverse complement strand
CGACTTTTTTAGATAGCGGAATAGTTGAGTGTTTAGCACCGAGGCAAATAGCCCAAGAGCGAGTGCGCTGACAAGGGTGCTGAGGCCGTTGATGCCCAGCGCGTTGAACAGCGCCCCTGAGAATCCGAAGAAGAACAGGAAGAACACGGTCGAGCGGAACGACAACAGTGAAGCAACGAAATCTCCTAGCGCGTCGAGCGGCCCAACCGAGCCGAAGCTGCCGCTGGCTTCGATGTCGGTTCCGAAGTCTGTGTCGGAATCCAACTCGAAGTCGCTGTCGATATCTAGATCGACGTCACCATCGAAGTCGGCTCCGAAATCTGCATCGACGGCCAGGCCGCCAAGAAGCATGGGGACAACGAATACCCCGCCGAATACCAGGGCTGCTAGATAGACCCAAATCATTGCTTCACTCCCTTTCGCTTGCTCTTAGTATGTTTGACGCTCGATTTCTTTGCTTTGTTCTTGGCTGTCTTTTTGGCGCTATTAGTACTTGCGGAAAGAACTGCGTCGACTCCATCGCGAACGCTATGCCAGTCGGCCATCCAGTATTGCAACATTTCCCGGCCTTGGTCGGTGGATGAATAATACTTTCGAGCCGGCCCCGAACTTGAATCAACAAGTTCGGAATCGATAAAGCCTTGCGTCTTGAGTCTCTTTAGAACCGGGTAGATGCTGCCTTCGTTGGCGATTACCCAACCGCTTTGGTTGAGCCGTTGCACCATGCCGTAGCCATAGGAAGTCTCCTCGACAATGATGGCCAACAGGCACATCTCGAGAACACCTTTCATGATTTGAGCATGGTGTCCGTTAACAACAGGTACCATGCATTACATAGTACCTGTTGCGGGCAGATAGTCAAGGGTATCATCGCCCGCAGGCGCAATCGCCGTTCGCTTCGCTCACTAACCGAATGCAGCGCTGGCGCGCTCCATGTGCGGGGGAGGGGCCTCGATGCGCGCTGCTGATGCTGGCGCCCGAGCCGTTGCTCGTTACTCGCTCTCTTGTTTTGCTTTGGCGCCTTGCTGCTTGGCACTTTTCGCTTATTGCTCGCTGGCTTTTACCTGGCGGCTGTCGTGTTGGGTGGTGTCAGACACGTCCCTTATTCCTGGCTGTGCAGTCGGGTGCGCTGCTTGTAGGGCCAGGAATAACGAACGTATCGGACACCGGGCTTCGATAACGCTGTAGGTGGAGAAAGGCGATGTTGCAGCCTGTAGTGCTAGCGAGGGCGAGTTCATAACCCAGGGGGACGTAGCGAAGCGCCGGAACCGAAGGCGGAGAAAAGGTATTCGCCCTGCTCTACATGTATAGGACTAGGCCCTGGTAGATGAGGCTTGGCTTTTCGGCGTCGACTACGTGGATTGCTGTTTCGGTTTTGACCAGGGTTCCCATCGACTTTTGCTCGGCGCCGAGTAGGCGGGTGCGGGCTTGAATCGATGACCCTGCTGCTACCGGGGCCATGAAACGAAGCTTGTCCGCTCCGTAGTTGACAGCGTTGCTGACGCCGGTGATCTTGAAGCTGTCGCCGGTGCGCATCGAAGCCACCATCGACAATGTCAGAAAGCCATGAGCGATTGGTCCACCGAATGGACCGGCGTTGGCTTTTTCGATGTCGACATGAATCCACTGATGGTCGCCGGTGACATCGGCGAAAGTGTTGATCATGTCCTGGGTGATTTCTACGGCTGGCCCAAACTCACCGAAATCCTCGCTGGCCAGCGCGTTGATCCCGTCGATGTCATCGAATGCAATTTCTGTAATGTCGCTCATACAGGGGTTCTAGTCCGTCGCCTGTACCGCTGTCGACCTAGGTTGCAGCGATGGTGCGAGACTCAGGGTCCCAAGTGCCGTAGAACGGATCGAGTTCTACTTCGAGGCTCTGCGCCGCGAAGTAGTCACTGAAGACAGGGCCGATGGTTGGCAGAACCTCGTTTAGCGCAGTCGCTCGGATACCAGGCGCTGCTTCGTCGAAGTCGGTTTCGGTTCGGTCGGCTACCAGAATCAAATGAAAGCCAAACTCGGTTTCGACCGGCCCGACGACCTCGCCCAATTCTGCGGTGCGAACCGCCTCTGCGAACGCCGGTACAAATGACGATGGATCTGTGCAGCCGAGGTCACCGCCGGTGGGCCCGCTCGGCCCGGTTGAGTGCTCGACCGCCATTTCGGCAAAGTCGGCGCCATCGTCCTAGAGTTCGAGCGCCGCCGCGGCGTTGTCCTCGTTCTCGAGCAGAATATGCGACGAGCAGGCTTCGACGGGTGGTGCCGCGTCGTACGATGCCTGCACGGCCGCCTCGTCAATCGGTTCTTGGTCCGAGAGGGCGAAGGCAAGAACGAGCTGGCTTGCGAAGTCAGCGATTGCGACCTCGCTGGGTTCGGTACCCGGCTGTGCGAGAAGTGCCGCCGCGTTCCGGAGGTCGTTGTCGTCTATCTCGATATTGCGGCTCGACAACTCGTCGTCGACCAGGGCGTTTACCACGAACGCTGAGAGCAGACGCGCCATGGCCGCCGGATCGGAGCTGTCTTCGCCCGGCCTCACCCGCTCGCTGATAAAGTCCGCTGCCTCTTCGTGCGAGAGCGACGTTCCGTTGACGGTAATTGCAGGTCCGTCACCTCGTTCTGGCCTGCTCGCTGACTCGCTGTCGTCGACCGGGTCGTCGTTCTCTAGAGTCGAAGTCGGAACCACACTTGCGTCGTCCGAGTCCGATCCTGAACACGAGGCGAACAGCAGGCCAACGATGAGTAGTAGGGCTGAATAATGATTAGGGCGGGAACGCATCGCAGAGACGCTAATCGCGAGTAGCCCCAAGCTGACTAGCGCCCCCACTATGTCCTATCCTTCTCGGGTGATCTTTCGACTCCGCCTGGCTCTAGGCGTGCTGGCTCTTTTGCTGCTCGGTGACCTCGCCTCTGCTTCGGCTTCATCGAACGCAGCGGTTTGCGAAGGCGAAGTGGTGACGATCTTTATCGAGAATGGAGATCTGCCTAGCGAAGGCGACGATGTCATCCTCGGAACGCCCGGTCGCGATATCATCAATGCAGGCGCTGGCGACGACATCATCTGCGGGCTCGGCGAGGACGATTCAATATTCGGCGGAGACGGTGACGACACAATCATTGGTGGCCGCGGTCGCGATATTCTCACCGGCGGTTTAGGTGACGACACGATCAGGGGCGGCCGCGGCGAAGACCTGTTGATCGATGGGCCCGGAAGTGATGATTTGCGCGGCGGTCGAGGGTTCGATTGGTGCACGGGCGGCGCTGAATCACAGGGCTGTGAATCGTTGGTGAGTGGCGCATTAAACGAAGGCCTCGCGCCGACGCTGGAGCACCCGCTCGCCGATCTGCGTGTCGGGTCGCGCTATGGGATGCGCTTCCATCCAATCTTAGGTTTCGAGCGAATGCATGCGGGAGTTGATCTACGCGCCGATAAGGGCGATCGGATTCTCGCCGCCGCGACTGGCGTGGTGATTGCAACTGGCAAGAATGGTGGGCACGGCAAGCGGGTCATTATCGACCACGGCGGCGGCTACACGACCCTGTCTGCCCACATGTGGAAGATACGGGTCAAAGAAGGCGACGTCGTGGCAGCGGGCGACGTAATTGGTCGCGTCGGTAGCACCGGGTTAGCCACCGGCCCTCACCTTCATTTCGAGGTATTGCTCGGGCGAATCCGGCTCGACCCACTGCTATTTCTAGAACAAGGAGAGGGCATCGAGGTGGCGAACCTGTTCTCCCGAACGTCGTATCATCGCCATGAACATCTCATCGCCTCGTTCGGTCTGCTTTACACCGATTGATCCCAGGATCGCAATCAGCGGCCCTTGAAGTGATCCCAACCGGTAAGAGGCCCAGCATTGCTCGAAGGAGTAATCGCTCACGCCTTGCCTGGCGAGTTCGTCGTAGTAAACCCGAACCAAGCGTTGCTCATGCTCGGCGCGAATCTCAGCGTCGAGACTCGTGCCTAGAAAGTATGCGGTGTCGCGTAGTGGCGGACCGATCTTGAGGGTCTGCCAATCGACAGTGGTGACAGCCGGATGCTCGACAGTGGTTCCAAATAGCAGATTGTCGAGCCGGTAGTCGCCGTGAAGCAACCCGAATTCGCCGGTATCGAACTGGTCCCAGGCTGAAACCCTGGCGGCGAACTGGATGGCGAGGTCGATATCGTCGGCACTGAGCCGCCCGCTGTAGCGGTTGACGAACTCTGGTGTGAAGGCCGCCATGAACTCGGCGAGCAAAGAACCGGTAGCGTTCGATTCGTCTCGGCTGGCAAGTGATGGAACCTCGAATAGGGTTTCATCGCACCAGCGCGGTCCATGGAACCTAGCCAGATTGACAAGCGCTGCTTCGGCTTGTGCAACGCTACAACCAGCAATCTGATCGCCCTGAACACTTGGCGCCATGTCCTGCATTAGCAGCGTGAATTCGGCCGGAGATCCGGTCTCGGCGTAGTAGCAGCGCGGAGTGTTGCCGCTGACCGTATGCGCTAAGTGAGTGTAGAAACCGATTTCGCTGGCGTAGCCACCATGTTCGCCTGCCGAGCGGCTCTGCGGGTCGGTCGAGGGGAACTTGCCGACCAAGGTGTTGGGAGCGCTTTTGACCTCGGTGGAGTACGAGATCGACAGTCTAGCGCTGTCGGCCATCTGGCCGGTTCCGACCGGAGTGGTCGTGACCGACTCGACCGCGACCGCGAGTCCCGCTGAGTTGAGCGCCGCGCTAAGCCATTCGGGGGTGACTTCAGCTGCAGTATCGATGACCGGCGGGAGGCTCATTTAGCAACACTGTAGATGAAGCTGCGAGAGTGAAGGTTCGAGATCGGTGCACGAGAGGGCGAACGGCGAAATGAATGTCTTGGTTATGGGCGGGTCGCTGTTCAACGGCCGATCGCTGGTGCAAGAACTCGTGGTCGCCGGACACGACGTTACAGTCTCGAATCGTGGCCAGACCAAAGTCGACTTGCCCACCGGGGTAGAGCGAATCGTGTGTGATCGCACCGATCACGCTGTCACGCGAGCAGCTCTCGCTGGCAAGGCGTGGGATGCCGTGGTGGACATGAGTGCCTATCACCCCGAAGATGCGCAGTTGATGCTTGAGATTCTTGAAGGCAATGTCGGTCACTACATCTTCGTGAGCTCAACCGTTATCTACGCCAGCGGCCCAGATCCCATCGTCGAGACGTCGCCGCTGGCACGGGGCGCCGACCAGAACGAGTATGGGTTGCACAAGATTCTGGCTGAGGATCTGCTTATTGATGCCCACGGCGATCGGGGGTTCCCAGTAAGTATTGCCGCGTTGGGAATGGTGTTTGGTCCGGGCAACGCAATCCCGTCGCGAGAGCAGCGGATGTTCGCTCGAATGCGAGCCGGGCGAAAGATTCTAGTTCCAGGCGATGGAAGCACTCGGGGCATCGTTGGCTACATAGATGATCAGTCTCGAGCCATTACCGCGATGCTTGGCAATCAGGCCACATTTGGTCGACGCTTCAACATCACCGGTGACGATCCTCACAGCGATATGCGCTACGTCGAAGCATTCGCGGCAGTCGCCGGCACCGAACCAACCGTTGCCCATATTCCCGCCGAAGTCATGAATCGGCTCTGGGATGGTGGCATGGCAATCGCTAGAGATGGCGGTCCGGCGCCGACTCTCGACTTTCGCCCCACCGCTGCAGCGACCGACCGAGCGCGTCCGCATGCCGTCAAGTTCCAGTTGGCAAACCTCGTTCAGCGCTTGCAACCCAACCTGCACCGTTGGGACCGCGACACCGTGACCAGCGTAGATTCTCTCAAAGACGTGACCGGCTGGGAGCCGCGGTTCGATTTCGAGGCCGCGGTAGAAGCGACATATAGCTGGTGGCAGGACGCCCCTGAATCTGAGATCGAACACGACTTCGGCTGGGAAGACGAGATCCTGGCCTTGTTCTAGACGGTTCTAGATCCCGAGACTGAATAGCTAGCGGCCTGGTCTTGGGTCGGGCTTGACCGGCTTGCCGTCGCTGTCTAGGGCCATGTAGTTCGTGCGCCATTGGTCGCTGCCCCAGCTCACCGATGCCTGAACCGTAGTGCGAGCCGCGACCGCATGTTCGAGCACGTCGACCGTTAGCGAGGCGATCTCCGCCTGCATCACGGTGTCGTATGGCTTTCCCGCCGGGTTCCCGAGGGGGAAATCGACAAACACAAAGCGGGCAACCCCGGCCTGCTCGACGATGTCGCGCGCGCTGCCCAGTACAACGGTGGGGATGCCGGCCTGTTCAAGCTGGCGGCTGATCAGACTCACGGTCTGATGACAGACTGGTCAAAGCCCGACCAGCAGCACCGCATCGACAGCATCTTCTGTGCACCAATCGAGCACACGGGCAGCGTCTTTGAGCGTCTTGCGTTGGCTGTACGACGTGGGAACACCGTAAAAGCGTTTGGCGACAGTACCGATTCTTCCAGAGGTTGCAAGCTGTTCTAGCGCCGCCAAGGGTAAGAAGCTGCCGACATCGTCGGTGTGGGTCGCGTCTTGATCCCACGACAGGTCCTTGGTGAAGAGCTGTTCAGGGACCGGACTCGACGCCGCAGCGAAAGAGCGCATTGGCAGCTTTGGCTTGCCGTCAGCGCCCACAGGAAAAGCGGTGGTTACCACCGCGATCGTCATCTCGCTAAGCCCTTTGGTGAGCCGCGCAAACGGTGCTTCTTCATTGGTGACCCAACGATAAGGCTCGTCGTAGCCGTGCGCAGCGTAGTACCGGCGACTCTTGTCGATGTAGCCAACGCTACGAACCTGCGCGTGCGGTTCCATTGATCAGACCCCAAAATTTGGTGGATGGAGCACCGTGGCGGTGCTCCATCCACACTAGATTGTTGGCAGGTTAGCCAGCGGGGGCCGGAATGAAGTTTTGAGTTGAGTATTCATCGGTCGGAATCTTTGGGAGCACCCCAGCAAGATCTTGCTGCACGTAGTCGATGAAGCTCTTTGCGTAGTCGAGGAAGGTGTCGACCACTCGGCCATCGTCGGAAACCGTACCGAACGTGATGTAGCCGTCGCGGCCGCCGGCCACGAAGCTGTTAGTCACCACGGTGTAGGTGGCGGCGAGATCGAGCGGCGTCCACTCGCTGCCCCCCTTCGCTTTCACCTCAAGGTTAGAGAAGCGTTCGCCGTTGGGTTGCGACAAGTCGACACTCCAACGCAGCCCTGACGCATAGGGATAAGCGCCGGTCGAGTCTGCCAGAGCAAACTCGGCTGCTTCTTCGAGAACCTGGGCAATTTCGGTCCCGGTCATCTCAAGGTTCACCAAGGTGTTTGCGAACGGCAGAACCGTGTAGGCATCGGCGATCGTCAACGGGCCCGCCGGAACGTCGATGCGGACACCACCCGAGTTCTGGATTGCAATGTCTGCTTCGAACGAACGATTCCAGAAAGCGTGGGTCACCGCTTGTTGTATATCGCCGCCGTGCTCGGCGGTTGCCGACACGTCGCAAAGGTTGCTGCGACCCTGGCCCGGAATTCGCTCTAGGCATAGATCCTCGGTAACGGTTCCGATGACGGTATTGCCGAGTGCTTCGATCTGCGCTGCAAAGAACTCAAGGGTTGCGTCGCCATTGACATCGGGTTGAACAATCGAGATCTGCGGGTTGGCCGCGATGATGTCGAGAACCTCGGTGAGGTCGTCACCCTCGATCGGTGCCCGGTCGGCGTCAGCCTCGGGGCGACGCAAGAACGAGTCGCCCACCAAAAGGTGAGGCACTCCGTTGCAGCTGCTGATACGGCCTTGGTCGTCCCAACCAATGTTGAGTTCGCCGACGATAGCGCTGTACTCCCAAGCCTGCACGATACAAACGGTGTTGCCCGCTGGGTCGGTTGTGAAGGTCGGGTACTCGCCCTGTTCGTTGAGACCGAAGTCAGCGAAGTCGCCGAGCAGGGTATGTGAGTCGCCGCCGATGATGGCATCTACCCCCACAACCTTCGAAGCCACGTCGAGGTCATTTACAAACTGGATATGGGTTACGAGCACGATCTTGTCGATGCCTTGAGCGGTCAGCTCATCGACATAGGTCTGAGCTGTCTCAACCTCGTCGAGGAACTCTGTGGTGTCTAGCGGGCTCGACGAGTTACGAGTCTTGCCCGCGATGTCGAGTCCGACGAAACCAACCTGATCGTCACCGTAAGTCTTGATGGTGAAGGGCTTGATGAACTGCTCGGGATCGTCGTTGGGGTAAAGCGGTGTTCCTTGGGCTGGCTTTACGTTGGCACCAAGAATGGTTGTACGACACGCCGCCGAGTGGGGGTTGTAAATCCCGCCGATGTTGTTGAGGAACACTGCCAGCGACTCGTCGCCATCATCGAACTCGTGGTTACCGAGTTCGAAGATGTCGAAGCAGACTTGGTTCATCATCGCAGCGGTGGCCTGGCCCTTGAACTGGCTGTAGAAAAGCGTGCCGGAGATTGCATCGCCAGCCGAGATGGTTACTACCGGGGTTTCGCTCGAGTCTTTGAGTTCGTTGATCTTGGTGATCACACGTGAGAAACCGCCCAGTTCGATGCGGGTGTCTTTGCCAGCGAATGAAAGGTCGGTGGATGCTGGCTCGAGGTGCGAGTGGGTGTCGTTGACGTGCAATACCTTGAGTTCGAACGCTGTGTCGCCAGCTGGTTCGATGTCGGAGTCGTCGTCGATGATGGTTCCGCGCGGCCGTGGCGGTGCTTTGAACTTGGCACCCCTAACCCACTTGATCTTTAGGCGCATCCGCTCGGGGCCTTCGGCTATGTCGTCGTCGATTAGTTCGACGTTGAAGGTGGCGCTGGTTTCCCCAGCGGGGATAACGATCGTTCCGCGGGTTTTGACAAAGTCGGTCTTTGCGAACGCTTCGCGCTTGTGTGTCTTGGCCTGTACCCGGATTTTCACGTCGCTGTCAGAGACGCCGCTGAGGGTAAAGGTGAAGGGCATGACGCCATCGCCTTCGCTAACGGTTGCACCCGTTATTGAGACCGTTAGAGGGGCCACGCTAACGTCTTGTGCGCCAGCCACCGCAGGGGTGAGTAGTGCCGCCAGCATGGCGAGAATAAGGATCGGCTTCTTCATCTGTTACCTCGATAAGGGAGATCCGGCATTAATGCCAGATTTGACTGTCCGGATGGGTCGGGGATGGAATGCACCGAAATGCAGGCATAGGCAAACCTAGTCGCGGCGCAACCAGAGTCAACTAGTCGGGCGTGTTAGTGCCAGCGCATTAGATCGCACCCGAGTCGCGCAGCGACGCAACCTCGGATTCATCACGTCCCAAGAGGTCGCGCAGGACCTGCTCGGTGTGTTCGCCGAGCAATGGTGGAGCTGAGGAGTACTCCAGGGGGGTCGCCGAATACTTGATCGGAGTGGCAACCCCAGGGGCGGTACCACCTGCCCCGTGGGTCAGATCGAGTCGCATGCCGCGGTGCTGAACTTGAGGCTCAGCAAACACCTCACCAATGTCGTTAATCGATGCCGAAGGCACCCCTGCAGCGGGAAGAACCTCAAGCCAATGTGCCTTGGTGGCCTTGACCAATTCGATTTGGATCTCGGCGGCGAGGACCGCACGGTTGTGGTTGCGGTCGGGGTTGGTAACAAACCGTTCGTCCGTTGCCAGTTCGGGACGCCCGATGAGTTCACAAAACGCCCGGTACTGACGATCGTTGCCGACAGCGACGATGAACTGGCCATCAGAGGCTTCGAACGGTTGATATGGAGCAACGTTCGGGTGCCACGTCCCAGTACGAATCGGAGGTACGCCCCCGACGAGATGCCATGAGGCTGCGTTGGCGAGCATGGCCGTTTGGGTATCGAGTAGAGCGGTGTCGATGTGTTGGCCTTCGCCGGTGTTCATTCGGTGTATCAGCGCGCCGAGGATCGCCACTGTGGTGTACATGCCAGTCGAAAGATCGGCCACCGCAATACCAGCACGCATTGGGCCCTCGCCGGGCTCGCCATCGGCTCGGCCGGTGATACTCATGAGGCCACCCAGAGCTTGGGCCAGGTAGTCGTATCCGGGTTGGTTAGCGCGCGGCCCCGTCTGGCCGAACCCCGTTATCGAGGCATAGATAATGTCGGGTTTCACAGCCTTCAGGTCTTCGAAACCGAGCCCCTTGGCCGCCAAAGCCCCGACCTTGAAGTTCTCGATCACAATGTCGGAAATAGCGGCCAAATCGAGGACTATCTGGCGGCCGGCGTCGCTGCCGATGTCCACCGTCACTGACCGCTTCCCACGGTTCGCGCACAAGTAGTAGGAGGATTCCGATGTTGGCTCTCCGTCCGGACCCTGCAGCCAAGGTGGCCCCCAGTGGCGAGTATCGTCGCCCAAACCGGGACGCTCGACCTTGATGACATCAGCGCCAAGGTCTCCCAAGAGTTGCGCACACCATGGACCGGCGAGCACCCTGCTGAGGTCGAGAACCCTAATCCCGTCGAGTGGGAGGTTCATTGCTTTGGTGCGATCGTGTTGATTGTCATCTCGCCGACGTTAGCTGTGTCTTTGGCGTTCCCCGGTCACGCAGGCCGCTGGTCTC
>CBERPN010000146.1:0-10556 GCA_965524675.1 uncultured bacterium | reverse complement strand
GCCCGAACGGCCTGCACGGAGTGCAGTAATCAGCCTCTATGGCCGAGGATCGGTTATCGGTGTGCATACCGGTTCGCCCTTGACTCCAGCATCGTCGATTGGGGTAACGCAGGTGGGGTTAAGAGCCGCTTGAAACGCGGCGATCACCGGGTAGCCGCATTGCTCGCTGGCGAGCAGATCGAGTTCGGCGTCAGGGATGGTGGAGGGATCAACGCCCGAACCGTCTAGGGGAAGGACCGCCGTGGCCCAACGCTGCCAGGCGCTGCCAAGCTCGCTGTCCTCGCTAATGCTCCAAATGGTCGAAGAGCTGTCGTTCACCAACTTGTCGCGAGTCGAGAAATGCTGCTGCGGCAGGTCAGCGAAGGCGAGATCCAGATAGGCATCGAAGGCCATGCAGATCCCACCGTCCTCGCTGATTGTGTTGAACGCCAGTATCTCGAGCGGGATGTCGCCAAAACTAAAAGCGATCGCTGCTGGCGTAGTTGTGGCGGTTTTGGGCGCCTCGGTGGTTTCAACCGGACTAGCTGCATCGCCGGCGTTAAGTGGAGTGTTGGCGCACGATGCGGCTGTGATGGCCAGTATGGCGAGCAGTGGCAGAAGGCGAGTCATCTTCTAGCTATCGGCGCCTTGAGGCCGTCTGCTTGAGAGACAATCGCTCGTGATTACTTTGGAATCTCTGACCAGTTGATGCCTTTGTCTACGCGGACGTCCCCCGGTAGGCCGAGCACTCGTTCGCCGAGAATGTTGCGCATGATCTCGCTGGTGCCACCCTCGATAGTGTTGGCTCGAGAGCGAAGAAATTGTCTGGTCAGCTCATCGGTTCCGTGTCCCTGATCGCTGCGACTCATCGGGTAACCGGGGGTATGAATCATGGCCTTGGCGCCCATAAGATCCATGTTTGTCTCATGGATCTCTAGGTTGATCTCAGCCGACATGAGTTTTCCCACCGAACCCTCTGGCCCTGCGACACCAGCTTTGGCGAGCACCTTGGCGCGTTGGTTGGTGAGCCGCAGAACTTCGGACCTGATCCAAAGGTCGGCGACGCGGTCGCGCATCACGGCGCGAGCGGCATCGTCGAGGCCGTCTTTCGTCGAATCCCAAAGATCGATCAAGCTGCGGATGGGCCCACCGCCCTTTCCGCCGGAGCCGCCGCCTAGAGCCACCCGCTCGTTCATGAGGGTGGTTATCGCGACCCGCCAGCCATCGCCCTCAGCGCCGAGTCGCTGGTGGTCGGCGATGCGGACTTCGGTAAGAAACACCTCGTTGAACTCGGCTTCACCAGTGATTTGGTAGAGCGGCAGAACCTCTACACCGGGTGCGTGCATGTCGAGGATGAAGTACGAAAGGCCTTTGTGTTTGGGGGCATCGGGGTTGGTGCGGGTGAGCAGCATGCCGTAGTTGGAAACATGGGCCAGGGTGGTCCACACTTTCTGTCCGTTGACAATCCACTCTTCGCCGTCTTTGACCGCTCGACTGGGGATACCGGCGACGTCGGACCCGTGGCTTGGTTCGGAAAACATCTGACACCAAATGTCTTCGCCCGTGAAAATCTTGCGGAGATGCTTCTGGTGCATTGCTTCGGTGCCGTGGTCGAGCACGACCGGTGCACCCATGCCAATCCCGATCGGGTTCACGAACAGGTCGTGATAGCGAACCCCAGCCTCGCGCAGAACCTCATCGATAACGACCTGCTTCGATCGGCTAAGGCCCAGGCCGCCCTTTCCTTCCGGAAAGTGCACCATCGCCAAACCGGAGTCGAACTGTGCGCCGCGAAACGTGAACTGGTCGACAGCGTTAGGGTCGATCTCCTGCAGTAGCTGGCTGGTGCGGTCGCGTAGTTCTGCGTCGTCAATTGTCATCGAGATTCCTCATGGTGATGCCGAGCCGCTCAGGGCAATGGTTTCCAATTGTTGTATTGTGTCACACGATAATGTATGTTTCCATACAGTATGTTGCCGCAACGACTAGAGATGAACCGCTGTCTCGATGGCAGCTAGCAGAGAGCGTTCGAGCCACGAGCTCGACGCCCCTCCCTGGCTGCGGGTCGAAAGCACGCTGATGGCTACTGCGTCAACGATCAGGCGGGTCTATGACCAACGATTCGCGGCTTTGGGCCTAAACCTGTCGCAAGCAAGTTTGCTCGCGTATGTCGATGACTTTGGCCCGGCGACGCAGACTCGAATTGCTGAACGTCTCGATATTGGCAGGGCTGCTACCGGCAGCATCGTCGACCAACTCGAAGAGCGTGGATTGGTAGAACGCCAGCCCGACGCCGATGACCGGCGTGTTTGGCTGGTCGCGCCGACCGTCGCCGGTCACGACCTGGTCGTCAAGATCATCGAGATCGACACCGTGTTTCGGTCCGAACTGCGCAAGGGCATTAGCCGAGCCGAGCGCCAACAACTGGCGTCGCTGTTGGTGCGGCTTCAGATGAACCTCGCACTAAACGATCTTGATCAGAATTTCAACAAAGAACCAGTAAGAAACTAGGAGCTAAGAAATGCACGAAGCAGTTATTGTTGACGCGGTACGAACTGCCGCTGGTCGCCGCAATGGTCGCCTGTCGGGTACCCACCCTGGGGAGTTAGCGGCAGCGACCCTGCGGGCGCTAGTAGAACGCAACAACCTCGACCCGGTAATTGTCGATGATGTCATCATGGGCTGCGTTAGCCAGGCAGGCCAGCAATCACTAAACATTGGTCGTAACGCGGTGCTCGCTGCCGGCTGGCCAGAGTCGGTTCCTTCCACCACCGTCGATCGTCAATGCGGCAGTAGCCAACAGGCTCTGCACTTTGCGGCTCAGGGAGTAATGGCTGGCGTGTACGACGTAGTTGTCGCCGCTGGTGTCGAGTCAATGAGCAATGTGCCGATGGGAGCGTCGGTCCTCAAAGGCGAGATGGGTCTGCCTTTCCCGCAAAAAATGTTGGATCGATACGCCGACAGTGGGCTTCCCAACCAGGGCATTGGTGCGGAAATGATCGCCGAGGAGTTCGGAATCACTCGTGAAGAACTCGATGAGTTCGGTGCTCGCAGCCAGAGGTTAGCCACCATTGCCACAGAGGAAGGCCGATTCGAGAACGAGATAATTCCCATCGAGATCGAAGTCGATGGCGAAACCGAGATGCACGTCAGAGATGAGGGCATTCGCCCAGATACCACAGCTGAGGCCCTCGCCAACCTAAAGCCAGCGTTTCAAGATGACGGTATGGTCACCGCCGGAAACTCGTCTCAAATTGCCGATGGCGCCTCGGCAGTGTTGGTGATGAGTGCCGAGAAGGCCAAGGAACTTGGACTTAGGCCGCGCGCCCGCTTTCATGCGTTCTCGTTAGCTGGAACCGATCCGGTGACGATGTTGAAAGGACCAATTCCGGCAACTCGAAAAATTCTCGAGAAGTCTGGCTTGAGTATTGATGACATCGATTTGTTCGAAGTCAATGAAGCCTTTGCTTCTGTGGTTCTTGCATGGGCGAAAGAACTTGGTGCTGACATGGACAAGGTAAATGTCAACGGTGGGGCGATAGCGCTTGGTCATCCCCTCGGTTGCTCGGGTGCGAAGCTGATGGGCACGTTGCTCAACGAGCTTGAGCGAACCGGTGGACGCTACGGTCTACAGGTCATGTGCGAAGGCGGCGGCATGGCCAACGCAACAATCATCGAACGAATCGGAGACAAGTAATGCCACGAATGAACCTTGAGGGAGCGTCAGCGATCGTTACCGGTGGAGCTTCGGGAATTGGTGAGGCCGCGGCCCGCCAGCTCGCAGCTGCCGGGGCCCGGGTTGTGATAGCCGACATGAACGAGGAGAAGGGTTCGGCGGTCGCTTCTGAGATCGGCGGAATCTTTGCCCCCACCGATGTTTCGAGCGAAGCCGACGGCCTGGCAGCTGTTGCTGCAGCGTCCGAGATGGGACCGCTGCGGGCGTTGGTGAATAGTGCAGGCATCGGCATGGCTGGGCGAACAATCGACCGCAACAACGAACCGTTTGATCTCGGCACCTATGAGCTGGTCATCAAGGTAAACCTCATCGGAACCTTCAATATGTTGCGGCTCTCGGCTTCGGCGATGGCCAAGACCGACCCGATAGATGCCGACGGCTCGCGTGGCGCGGTCGTGAACATGGCCTCCGCAGCAGCATTCGACGGTCAAATCGGCCAGGCAGCGTATTCGTCGAGCAAGGGAGGCGTTGTCGGAATGACCTTGCCGGTGGCACGCGATCTCTCAGCGGTTGGCATTCGGGTGAACACAATCGCCCCAGGCCTCATCGATACCCCTATATACGGCGAGGGTGAGCAGTCCGAGCAATTCAAGGCTCATCTCGGCCAATCGGTGTTGTTTCCGAAGCGTCTCGGGTCGGGCGAGGAACTGGCATTCATGGTCATGGAGTGCATTACGAACCCGTATATGAATGGCGAAACGATCAGGGTCGATGGCGGAATCCGAATGCCTCCCAAGTGAACACTTTACCACTTGGGCAATGAAGTAAGGCCATCGGTCTGTTTCATGCTCTATAACGCATCGCTAGTTGTTCTCGACTAAATTCAGAGCGTGAATCTTGAAGGAATCCCGCGATGCTCAGCCTGATCTACGCCTTGAAGCGACTTCTGCGCGATCGCGGCTTGCTTCGCAAGATGAGCCTCTTGTTTGGCGCGAGTGGCGATCACGTCGACGCCGCAGTTGATGCTATTTCGCCCGTAATCGTTGGGCGGCTGGCCGATCTGCCCGAGTCCGATCTCGGGACACTGCTCGATGAGTCCGACCCGGCAATTCTCAGCAGTGCGTCCGACTTTCTCGAACGCGACACCGCGGACAGTGAAGATCTTCTGGCCGAGCTATTCGGGGACGATCGTGGCGAACTCATCAATGGGATCTCGCGAATTTCTGGAGTAGGCACCGGCACTATCGGTTCGCTACTTCCGCGTCTCACCTCGATGACGGTGGCATACCTGCGTAAGTATCGCGACGACAACGACTCAGATTCGGCTTCGGTTCGAAGACGTCTGCTCGACGAGCGTAAGGAGTTCGAGCGTTCCGAAGACGGGAGCGCGTTGCTCGCCCTGATTGCGGGCGCAGGCAGGTCGAGCCAGGGAACCGTGGTGGGCAGCGCAACAGTCGCCGGTGCCGCTGCTGTCGGAGCAAGCGGCGCGAGGCAAGACCGTGCCGAAGACAAACGAAAGCCCGAAGATGGCGAAGTCTCGTCGACGTCGACGTCGACCTCGCCAACGTCGACGTCCAGCACTCGGACCGCCGCGACGGCAGGTGCGACCGACTCGACCACAGCTGTAAAACGCGACCGTGACTTCGGGTTCCTTTGGTGGCTGCTCGGGCTACTCGGTGCGCTCATCGTGCTCGGTCTGTTGGTATCACAGTGTGGTGGAGACGATGATGACGACGCTGCGATCGCCGATCTCGACAACACCGAAGATGGGTCCGACGCCGCCCCACTCGCTCAAACAACGACCGCCCCAGCGCCTCAGACATCCGCACCAGCAACCACCGCTGCGCCGACCCCCGAGACCACACTCCCGCCAGCTACCACCGCGGCACCTCCGCCTGAAACAACAGCGCCACCCCCCGAAACAACGGTTGCGCCACGAATCGAATCCGAACTCGACCTTGGCCCGGCCATCACCGAAGGGCTTTTGTTAGGTGGGCTAACCATCAGCAGCTCCGATGTAGTCGACGGTGGCGATCCGCAACCGCTTGGCGAACCGCAGAGTTCGGTCGCCTCCGAAGGTGTCGAGTTTCCAGCATTTGGCCCCTTCGTCGTCGACGTTGGCGCAAGTTCGATCTCGATGGAGTGGAACAACGCCGCAGAGTTCGATGAACTCGAACGAGAGATCTTGCCCGAGGCTGCCGAGTTATACAGCTTCACTTTTGACGACCCGGTATTCGCCGAGGCGACCGCAGTTGTCGACGCCAGCCAATCCTTGGTTCCGGCCGCAACCATTGCCGATGACAACAACTTGGTTGTCGAGTTTGGCCCAGGAGCTGTCTTTGGCGATGGCCAGGTCGCGGTAATCCAAATCGAGGCGGTCATGGCAAGCGACGACGCGCCAGCAGCCGAAGACTCTTCGATGCAGGAACTGCCAATGACTGGCGTTGAGAGCAAACATTTAGCCGCGGCCGCAGCGCTGATGATTCTGCTAGGGATTGCCATGGTTAACGCATCTAATCCCAAATTCGGCAGCTCGCCCACAGCCTGAAACCCTGGGCTTACGAACGCGCCCTTCCACTCAGCGGGCAAGACGGGATATTGTGGAGGCACTGTGAGCCTACGAACAACAAATATTGAAAAACTCGACGGTGGAGACTTCGACGTCTTCATTATCGGTGCCGGTATCAACGGCGCGGTATCGTCGGCGGTCCTCGCCGGACGTGGTGCGGACGTCGCTGTCATCGACCGGGGCGACTTCGGTAGCTTCACCAGCCAAGAGTCTTCGAACCTCGTTTGGGGTGGCTTTAAGTATCTGGAGAACTACGAGCTCGGGTTGGTTCGCAAACTTTGCCTGTCGCGTAACCGCCTCATCAAGGCCTATCCCACCAACATTAAGGAGATTCGTTTCCTAGCAGCACTCGACGAAAGTTCACCCTTCGCTCCTGCGCTGGCCAGCCTAGGGACCCTGGCGTATTGGGGAATTGGTTCCTTCGCTACCAAACCGCCACGGCATCTCTCCGCAAAGAAGATCGAGTCGGTCGAGCCGATAATCAATACCGACAAAGTGCGAGGTGGCATCGAATACTCCGATGCCTACCTCAAAGACAACGATGCACGGTTTGTGTTTAGCTTCGTGAGATCGGCGATCAAGTCGGGTGCCGTTGCCGCTAACTATGTCGAGCTCAAGTCGGCAGAACAGATCGACGGCAAATGGCACCTCCACATGGTCGACCGCGAGACGGGTGCTGAGTTTTCCGCTACAGCGAATGTGGTTATCAATGCGGCTGGTCCATTTATCGATGGCCTTAACCAGTCTTGGAATCTCACCACCGAGCATCGCATCGTCTATTCCAAGGGCATTCACCTGGTCGTGCGTCAGCTCACTTCTGAAGAGCGAGTGCTGGCATTTTTCGACGACACGCAACGGCTCTTCTATGTAATCCCCATGGGCAAGCGGTCTGTCATCGGTACCACCGACAACCGCGTGGACGATCCAAACTCCGAAGTGAACGACGACGATCGCAACTTCCTGCTGGGTCAAATCAACGCTCGCCTAGATTTAGAAGAGCCACTTACGGTCGACGATATTGTGGCCGAGCGCTGCGGGGTCCGTCCCTTGGTCGTCGAGAACGATGGTGACGATCAACAAGATGTCGACTGGACGTCGTTGTCGCGCAAGCACGAGATCGAAAGCGATTCGAGCCTTAAGGTCGTATCGATCTTCGGTGGCAAGCTGACCGACTGCCTCAACGTAGGCGAAGAGGTAGCCGTCGAGGTGGAATCGCTGGGGATCACTCTCGCCGACGATGACGGCGAATGGTACGGCGAACCTCCCGAAGAAATGCGGGACGAGTTCTATCGCGAGGCACGCCTCACCGGTCTCGATGATCTTCGCGCCAAGCCCGAGATGGAGCCGCTCTCGGATCGGCTCTGGCGCAGATATGGCCAACGTGCCTTCGCGATGCTCGAGGCAATACGCGAAGACCCTTCGATGGGCGAAGACATCATGGATAGCGCCGACTACTTACGAGTCGAGCTTCACATGGCCACTCAGACCGAGATGATCACCCGACTCGAAGACTTCATGCGTCGGCGGTCCAAGATCGAGTTGGTTGTTCACGAGGACGACTATCGCGGCTCAGACGGACTACGAGAGGCCGCCGAAATCCTCTTCGGAGACGACGCCGATAGGCGCCTAGACGAGTACTTCGCAAACTGACGACAGCCAGCGGACGTAATCGTGTCTCAAGAATTTGGGGCTAACGGCCGATTGTCATAACATGCGCGTTATTCGACCATACGAACAGTCTCTCTTCACTCTGCGTGCTTTGCTCGTTACCGCAACTCTGCTATTGGTGCTGGGAGCGTTCGGCACATCAGCTTCAGCGCAGGCCGGTGCAGCCGTCTCGGTCGATCCAAGTAGTGGCCTAGTCGACGAACAAGTAGTTGAGATAACCGGCAGCGGCCTCACGGTTGATGCCCATGAAGCAGTCGTTATCCGGCAATGTGCTGCTGGCGCAGAGACCGCTGCTGATTGTGATTTTGCGACGACCCGCTATGTGGGTCATAACGCTGGCGAATGGACACTGCAAGCGGTCGTTTGGCGAGAGATCGACCTACTCGGCGGTTCCCGTGACTGTGCGCTAGAGGCATGCGAAATCGTCGTCTCGTCGAGTGGTGAGTTCGAGAACCTGGCATCGACCCGGCTCACCTTCGATCTGGCAGTTCCGGCTAACCTTCGCCCGGCCGTCTCGCTCGAGCCTTCAGAAGATTTGGTCGACGAACAGGTCGTGACGCTCTCGGGAGCAGGATTTAAGCCTTTCACTCACTTGTCCTTCATGCAGTGCTCATTGGTTTCAACCGATGAACACGGTGGTGGATGCTCGTATTCTGAGCAGAGCGACTCCACCGAGATCGATGGAACCTTTTCGGTAGAGATCACGGTGCGACGCCTTCTTAGGAGTTCGGAAGTCGGTGGGGTTGTTGATTGCGCGAATAGTGGGTGCATGATCAGAGTTCGCGGGGGTAATCGTTCGCCAGCTCCGTTGGCGCTCAGTTTCGATCCAGAGGTGCCACTTCCTCCAGGACCGCGAATGGCCGTCAGGCCCCATAACGGCCTGGTCGACGGGCAATTCGTCAAAGTAGTAGCGAGAGCCGAGGGCCTTCAATGGGGTCAGTTTTTGCAGTGCGCAGCGAACGAGGAAGGCGTCGATTATCAGCAATGTCGCCACTTACGTCCAGTGTTCGACGAAGCGGGCGAAGGAGTCGGCGACGACCCGCCGCCGAGTCCTGCAACCACGGAACCCCCGGCAGAGCTCGCCTCCGCAGATCAGGTTGCCGACGGAGGAGTATTGCGAGTCAGGGTTCAGCTTCGACGCGAAATTCGAAGCGGCGGGCACGGAAGCCAGGGGCCGCCAGCCCAGGTTGTGGACTGCGCCGAGTCTGCGGGCCGATGTGTGCTCGTCTTAATTTCGGAGAGCCAGGTGCGACAGGCTGTCCGCCCGCTCGAATTCGACACCACCGTTCCTGGCTTAAAGGCGAAGGTCACAATCGAGCGGCGCAATGGGTTGGTGTCGGGTGAGAAGCTCAAGATACGAGTCTCGGATTCGCTAGCTGAGACGGTCCAGGCCCGACAGTGCCCTCGCGACGCCGTCACACATGACGACGAGCGCTGTCAGATAATTGGTCGCGTATTTCGTCACCAAAGAGCGAGCACAGCCCGATTTACGATCGTGATAACGCCACGGCGGATAATCGGAAGTCAAACAGGCGAACCGTTCGACTGTGCCGAAAAGAAGGCCTGCGACATTCGGGTGTCGGGCAGCGACGGACCGATGCGGCGGCTGTTGGTGAACTTCGCTCCCGTCGATAATCCGGGAGTACCGAGTTTGCGGGTGTCGGGCAGACGCGGTTTAACCGATGGCAAGACTGTGAAGGTTCGGGTGATCGGGCCAAAGAGTGGCTGGGTGATCTTGCAATGCCAGGCCTCGGCAGGCTCGCGCAATCGCAGCTGCAGCAAGCTCGATATTACTCAAACCCGAACGACAGCCGCGGCTACCAAGGGAGTGGCCGTCTTGAGGCGCCGTGTCGGTCAAGTCGATTGTGCCACCGAACCGCGACGTTGCGAGCTCAGGCTCGCCTTTCATAATTTCAATGTCGACTCGGTGCCGCTTATTTTCGAGTCGTCGGGACCGTCTCCTGGGGCGCCAGCGCTATCGGTTCGGCCTCGCAAGAACCTGGTCCATGGCCAGACCGTGGCGATTACAGCGCGCAACGTCACTGGCCGCGTGGCGTTACAGCAGTGCTTGGCCGATGATGATTCGCAACACCCGCTTTGCCGTTCGCTAGGCGGAGGGCGAGCGGTCGACGGAAAATTTACTAACGAGGTTGCAGTACATCGCCTTGTCGGCGAGGTCGATTGTGCCGAAACAGCAGGCCGTTGCACCGTCCGTGTCACCGAGAACCACGGCAGGGTTCTCGCCTCCAAGCCGCTTAGGTTCGACCGCAAAGGTCCATTGCCTCCAGAGCTAGTTCTTCGGGCTCGGCCTAATAGCGATCTCGTCGATTTCCAATCGATCGAGGTGACCATCAAGAACCGCGGCGAGGGCTATGTGAGTATTCGCCAGTGTGCCGTGATTGCTGGAGAGCTCGCCGAAGGATCGTGTAGACGACTGGCCGAGCTCGGCGGCGGGCACGGACCTCAAACTAGTGAACTAGACATCGTTCCCGTAGTAGTGCGCCGGTCGCTATCGGCTCGGGGCGCTGAGAGTTCGTGGGACTGCGCACAGCATGCCAGCGCATGTGTCATCGCGGTAGACGTCCATGACCCAGCCGCTTTCGAGGCGATTCGCCATAAGATCGCGCTTCGTTTCGATCCCGATGGTCCCCCTTTCGCAGAGTT
>CBERPN010000145.1:0-10573 GCA_965524675.1 uncultured bacterium | reverse complement strand
GAGCCTACGCCGATGCCGACGACCCAAAGCCACCCCGTCAGCGTGCCCGGGATGATTTCGGCCGGTGACAAGCTGGCGAGTAGGGGGCTCATGGCGAGGGTTGCGCCGAGGGCCACGGCGCCTAGTCGTTCGAAGGGATCAAGGGCACCGAGGCGCTCTGTTAACACAGTGACCGAGAAACCGAACGTGGCAGGAGCGATAAACACGAAGGGCGTGAACCCGCCGGTGGGGGTAGCCCCTAGGCCGATAGCAGCAGCGAGTAGCACGAGCGCGGCGCCCGCGACGGCTCGGGCGGATAGTTGGATCTCGAACAAGAGGCGTCCAGTGACGAGCGCGAAGAACGGGTAGGTCATGTAGACGACGCCAGCGCTGGCCACATCGCCGACCTCGATGGCGTGCACGTACGCGATCCAGCCGACTCCCATTACGAAGCCGCTGAGTAGCGCCCAGCATGTGGGGCGCCGCTTGTTACCGTTTAGGTTGACGAACCGGGCCAGCACCACGGTGGTGAGGGCAAAGCGGTAGAAGGCTACTGCTACCGACGAGATGCCGGCATCGGTCAAACGGCGTGCGAAGAAGGTGGCGAAGGCGTAGGCGATTGAGGTGGCCGCGATCGCGCCGGTTGCTGCTAGTGGCGTTGGCTTCCAGTGCCGGACGACGTCGAGGAGGCCTGAGCGCGGCTGGGTGATCGGCAACGGCGACCGCTGAGACTCGTCTGAATGGGTGAGTTGCTGCATTCTCTGATGATGAATCTCTATCTTTCATTCGTCCAGCGCGTTGTTTAGGGTCTACTCATGAGGCAAATTCATGAGTCATTGGATCGAGGCCACATCGAACTCTTGGTCGCGCTTCACAACACGGGCCGGTTGAGCCTGGCCGCCGAGGTCTTGTCGCTCAGCCCGTCAGCAGCAAGTCATCGGCTCAAAGAGGCAGAGCGCCGCTTGGGCATCGTGCTGACGACAGTTGAGGGCCGATCGATCCGACTCACCCCTGCGGCAGTCCATGTTGCCGAGGTCGGCGAGCTGACCAGGTCGGCCATGCGGGCGGCCGAAGAGACGGCGCGCTGGATGACCTCGGCTGCACGCCCAGCAGTGCGGATCGCGCTGGACTTTTACGACACCGCGCCGTGGTTCGAGGAACTGGTCGGTCTCGATGATTTGCCGTGTGACGTCGACTTCGTGCGCGTGGGCTTCGACGCAGCTCGCCATGCCGTGAACGAGCGGCGAGCCGATCTGGGCATTGTCGTGGTACGCGGGGACGCCCCCGCTGGCGACTTCCTCGTGCACGACGAGCTCGTCGGCCTCGTGCGCGTCGACCACGCCGCGGCCAAGCGAGGAGTGCTCGATCCGCTCGACATCGAAGACGCCATCTACCTCACCGCTGGTGATCGGCCGACCCATGGCTTCGAGCACCACGAGTTCTTTGAGCCCGCCGGCGTCCACCCGTACCGGCTCCGCAAGGTCGAATCACTGGCGATGATCCTTCGACTGATGCGCAAGTTCGGCGGCGTGACCGTTCAGCCCTACCTGTCGCTGGCGGCTGCTCCGCTCGATGGACTAGCCATGGTCCCGCTGCGCGACACACAGATCGCGGTGCGCTGGGAGATCGCCCGCCGACAGGGCCGCAGCGAAGACGAGGTCGCGATGGTAGAAGCGATTAGGGGCCTAGCCGAGGGCCACTCTGGACGGGCGATCTAGATTCGGGGTTTCGTCGTTTGATGTAGGAGCCCTCGAGTTATTCATAGGACCTGAAGAATAGATGTCAGGTCGGGCTGCGATTTCGGGTTGGAATGCGCTAGACCAAGACAATGACCGACTTTGCTGTGCTGGCCGATGACTACGACAGGTCAGATCCATTGGCCGAGCTGCGAAGCCTCTTTCACGTTCCGGACGGGTTGGTCTACCTCGACGGCAACTCGTTAGGTCTGATGCCGCTGACAACAAAAGACCGTATCGCCGAAGTGGTTTCTGACGAGTGGGCCCATGGTTTGATCGGAAGTTGGCACGAAGCTGGCTGGATGGAGCTGCCCATCACCGTTGGTGATCGGATCGCACCACTAATCGGGGTTGGCCCGGGTGAAGTTGCCGTTGGTGACAGCACGTCGGTCAACCTGTTTAAGTGCTTGGCCGCAGCGCTTCAACTGCGACCCGAGCGAGGGGTGATTCTGGCCGAAGAGGATAACTTCCCAACCGACAACTACATCTGCTCGGGGCTCGCCGAACTAAGCGACCGGTTCGAAGTCCGTTACATGCCCTATGGATCCCCAATTGTGGATGCCCTAGACGACGACGTAGCCGTGATGATCTTGAGCCACGTTCACTACCGCAGCTCTTTGGTGCGCGACATGGCTGCTGTAAACCGGGCCGCCCACGACGTTGGGGCATTGGTGCTGTGGGACTTATCGCATTCGACGGGGGCCGTGCCGGTGGATCTCAAGGCGGCCGACTCCGATTTCGCTGTCGGTTGCTCGTACAAGTACCTCAACGGCGGCCCGGGCGCTCCGGCATTCGCTTGGGTAAGCGAAACTCTTACTGACACAGTTCGCCAACCACTTTCGGGTTGGATGGGCCACCACGACCCCTTCGCCTTCACCCTCGACTATCAGCCAGCGGAGGGCATTCGACGATTCGTCTGTGGCACGCCGCAGGTTCTTAGCTTGTCGGCGCTCGACGAAAGTCTGAAGGTCTGGGAAGAGGTCGATACGGTTCAGCTATTTTCCAAGACCGAGGCGATGACCGAGTTCTTCATCGAAGCGGTCGAGAGTGAGTGCGCTGAGTTTGGCCTGACCCTTCAGACTCCTCGCGATCCGGCGCTGCGAGGGAGCCATGTCTCTTTTGGCTTCGACGGCGGTGAACGGGTCATGAAGGCCTTGGCCGAACAGGGCATCGTCGGAGACTTCCGCCCGCCCGACACCATGCGGTTTGGAATCACACCCCTCTATTTACGCATGTCCGATCTCGCCCGAACAGCGAGCGTAATGCGCGAGGTATTGGAGGGATTGACTTGATTCGCACAGGGATGGCTTGGCAGAGCGAGCAGACATGACAGGCGGAATCTTCGCCCGCGAGGAGTACCTGAAGAAGCACTACGACAGGGACCCAACCGACTTCTCAGCTGCGGGCAACACCACCAAAGTAGTAATGCTGGGCTCTGGCAATCCGTTTCCGAACCCGCTGCGACGCGGCCCATGTGTGGCGGTCGTCGCTAACGGCGTGCCGTACTTCGTAGACGCTGGGGAGGGAATCTGGCGCGGCATCGCCCATGCGGTTAGCCAGCATCGCGACCTGCTCGGCGATGCTTTCACCATCGAAAACATTCAGCACCTCTTTCTGACGCATCTGCATTGTGATCACACTGTGGGTCTTCCGTCATTCATCCTGAGCCCGTACAAGTTCAACGCGCCGTCGGCGAAGAGGATCTTTGGTTCGCCGGGAACGGTCAAAATGGTCGAGCACATCGTTGCGGCTTATGCGGTCGATATCGATGCCGCCTGGAAACGGTCGGGGCACAACCCCGAGGGCTGGCGTGCCACTGGGCATGACATCTCCGAACCGGGTGTCATCTTTGAGGACGACAACGTGAGTGTCGAGGCGCTCAAGACCGAACACGCGCCGCTCGACTACTGCTGGGCGTTTCGATTTACCACCAGCGATCGGGTTGTCGTGATCGGAGGCGACGGCTGTTATAGCGATGGCCTAGTCGAAGCGGCTACAGGAGCAGATCTGTTTCTTGCCGACATCGTGTCCGAGCAACATCTCGCGCTCGCCCCATGGGGAGGGGAACTGCGCGACAGAGTGGCCGAGATAAAGAGGTATCACCTAATACCGCGCGATCTGGTGCGTTTGCAGGCGCGGTCGGGTGTGGACACCGTCGTGCTCTACCACGAGCAGGGCTTTTTAGACGGAGCCTCGTACACGCGCGAAGCTTTGGCAGACGAAGTTCGAGCGCTCGACTTTGGTGGTCGCCTCATCTCATCGATAGACGGCGATATCTTCTAGCGGGCGATGATGGCGATCAGATAGATCTCGAATCGGCGACTGAGCGCGGCGGTTTTTCATGATTGTGACATCGGTCTAGAACGTGTTCTCATCTGGCGCGATTCGCTCAGAGGTGCGAGTCTCGGGGAGCGACGAGAGGAGCCAGATAGTGGTCGACGCGATCCAACATTTTGATGTCCTGATAGTGGGGGCTGGAATTTCGGGGGTAGGTGGGGCTTACCACCTCACCCAGCAGTGTCCCGACAAGAGCTTTGCGGTGCTTGAAACCAGGGAGAGCTTTGGTGGTACCTGGCTCACCCACAGCTACCCGGGCATCCGGTCCGACAGCGACCTCTATACCTTCGGCTACCGGTTCAAGCCGTGGACCGGAGCTCCGATTGCGACGGCCGACGAAATCCTCAACTACATGGGTGAGGTAATCGACGAGAACGACCTCGATCAGCACATCCGCTACGGACATCACATCGACAACGCCCACTGGTCGACCAATGAGAAGCGTTGGACACTCGAAGTGACGCTCTCTGAGACCGGCGAGAAGCTGCAATACAGTGCCAACTTCTTGTGGATGTGTCAGGGCTACTTCCGCCACTCCGAGGGTTACACCCCAGCGTGGGAAGGCATGGAAAGCTTTGCCGGAGAGATCGTGCATCCGCAAACCTGGCCCGACGATCTCGATTACGAGGGCAAGCGGGTGTTGGTAATTGGCTCGGGCGCAACCGCGGCCACCATCATCCCTGCGATGGCACCTAAGTGTGATCACATCACCATGCTTCAGCGTTCGCCCACCTACTTCGTTGCTCGGCCCAACACCAACGAAGTAGCCGACATGCTCCGTGAACTCGACATCCCCGAGGAGTGGACCCATGAGATCGTGCGGCAAAAGATCCTTCACGATCAGAAGGCAATAGTCGATGCATCGTTCGAGTTTCCCGAACTGGTTAAGGAAGAGCTGATCAAGGGCATTACCGAGTTGCTTCCCGAGGACTACCCGGTTGAGGAACACTTCGTTCCGAGTTACCGGCCATGGCAGCAGCGCATTGCCCTGATACCCGACGGCGATCTCTTCAAGGGAATCAGCAGCGGCAAAGCCTCGGTGGTAACCGATGAGATCAAGACCTTCACCGAGAAGGGGATTCTGCTCGAATCGGGAACCGAACTCGAGGCCGACATCATCATCACCGCCACCGGCTTCAACCTTTGCGTGTTGGGCGACATCGAGTTCAGCATCGACGATGAACCCTTGGACTTCGCGAAGACCATCACCTACCGGGGAATGATGTTCACCGGAATTCCCAACATGTTGTGGGTATTCGGATACTTCCGAGCGAGCTGGACCCTAAGAGCCGACCTGTTGGCTGACTTTGTGTGTCGATTAATCAAACACAAGGACGAACTTGGCGCATCGGTGGTGGTCCCTGAGCTGCGCCCCGAAGATCAAGACATGGAGCTGCTTCCCTGGATCGATCCCGAAGACTTCAACCCTGGCTACCTGCAGCGCGGCATGCACCTGTGGCCCGTGCGGGGCGACAAGGATCCGTGGCGTCACAGCCAGGACTACTGGTCTGAGAAGCAAACCATTCCGGCGGCCGATCTCGACGACGGAACGTTGGTCTACCGCTGAGAAGCCTTCGCTGATGATGGAAATATGCACTGTGAACGGTGGGTGGGCCTCTATACGAGTGGTATAATTCCATCATTAGCAGTCGACAGGCCCATTAGTGATGCATATTCACAATCTCAGTACCGACGAATGGGAAGCTCGATTGGGCGTGCAGATTCGCGAGCTGCGACTTCGCCTGAACCTCACCCAAGCTGAAGTAGCGCGCCGTTCGAATATCGACCGGACCACCGTTGGACGCATCGAGAGTGGTGAAGGTGGCAGTGTTAGTTCTCTGGTACGGATCGCCAGAGCGCTCGGCCGCGATAATTGGCTCGAATCATTTGCTCCGACCGCTCCAATGGTCAGCCCGATGCAGCAACTACGAGAGCGGCAGCGACTCGAAGGCCAACGACGACAGCGCGCCGGGCCATCAACCGAGGTGTCGTGAGCTATCAATCGGTTGATGTTGTCGAAGTGCGGGTCTGGGGTCGCACGGTTGGTGCGCTGGCGCTAGACCCGGCGACCGAGTTCTACGCATTCGAGTACGACCCTGAGTGGGCGGCCAGCGATCAGCAACTCGCTCCACTGCAGATGCCTAATCAGGCTGGCACCTACGTGTTCTCGAATTTGGCGCCCGAGACCTTTCACCGTCTTCCTTCGATGCTTGCCGATCATCTACCAGATCGGTTTGGGAATGCGCTCGTAGATGCGTGGATGCAGGACAGGGGCGTAAGAACATCCGACATCAATGCGCTGGACCGCCTTACCTACGCCGCCGACCGAAGCATGGGCGCCCTTAGTTTTCACCCCCCGGTCGGTTCGCCGCCTGACGAGATAACTGCAGTGCAGCTCGCCGATTTGGTCACTGCGGCCCGTTCGACTCTGGCAGGAGATCTTGCGAGCGCACCCGAGGAGGCACTACATGGGCTCATTGAAGTCGGCACATCGGCGGGCGGCGCTCGGGCCAAAGCGGTCGTCGCCTACAACCCCACTACGGGTCAGATCCGTACCGGTCAGCTCGACGCAGCGGAGGGTTACGAGCACTGGTTGATAAAGCTCGATGGGGTGGGAGTCGACCCGACTCGAGAGAACGACAGGTTCGGTAGCGGAACTGGATACGGGTTGATCGAATTCGCCTACTACCTGATGGCATCGGCAGCGGGGGTCGAGATGTCGGAGTGTCGATTGCTGCCCGAGGGACCGCGCATTCACTTCATGACCCGGCGCTTCGATCGCGTAGGTGATGGTGGACGGGTTCACATGCAGACCTTGTGTGGACTGGCTGCACTCGACTTCAACATGGCGGGGGCCCACAGCTACGCGCAGTACCTCGACGCTATCGATCAGCTCGGCCTTGGCGAAGCTGCCCGCGCGCAGGCGTTTCGCCGCATCGTGTTCAACATCGCCGCTGTGAACCGCGACGACCACACCAAGAACTTGTCTTTCTTGTTGCCGGAACAGGGCGAGTGGAAACTGGCCCCTGCGTACGACATCACCCATGCGCACAACCCCTCAGGGCAATGGACCAGCCTTCACCAGATGACCATCGAGGGGAAGCGGGCCAACATCGTTGTCGACGACCTGTATCGATTCGCTGACCGCTTCGCAGTTCCCGGCTATAAGGGGATCGTCAGCGAGGTTCTCGAGGTGGTGCAAGGTTGGCCCAGTTTCGCGGCCGAGGTGGGGCTCGATAAGGAGACGACAGCACGTGTGTCTAACGATTTGGTGGCGAATCGGCCCGCTTAAGGAGCCACGTCAATCTGCTACCGGAGTGATGGCCGTAGTGGCTCCTGGGCCCAGCGGCCCGTGAGCGCAGCGAACAAGAGTGGCTGGCAACTGCGTCCGGGCAAGAGTTCTCACCTACCGGCAGGCCCTCTCGGCGCGGCTTTTCTTGACAAACATATATGTGAGCAATAAGTTACGAGAATAGTTACTCACATATCAAGTGATTCGGGAGGTGAAGTCGTTGGAGTCTGAGTTGGTCGAGGTTTGGAAAGCCTTGGGAGACCCAACCCGTCGTCAGATCCTCGATCTCCTGCGACGAGGGCCGGTGAACACGACCGCCGTCTGTGACTCGATCGATCACCTGTCGCGACATGGCGTCATCAAGCATCTCAAGACCCTGCAGACCGCAGGCCTAGTAACCGTCGAGACACGAGGTCGCGAGCGCATCAACCGACTCAATCCAGTACCACTCCAGCAGATTCACGAACGTTGGATGAAGCCCTACGAGGAGCTGTGGTCGTCGCGGATTCTTCGTCTCACTAAAACAGCAGAACACGGGGCAACCCCGGAAGGAATAGCAGCAATGGAACCAAGCATGGCGGTTCGCCAAGTCCACATTTCAGTTAGTCACCACAGTAGGGTCGACCGCGAGGTTGTCTGGTCGGTATTGGTCGATCATTTTGATGAGTGGTGGTTCGAATCAACCGACGAGCACTCTGGCTCGGTGAGCCTCGACGCGTCGGTCGGAGGGCTGCTCTGGGACGACCGAGGTGGCGGCAACGGCTTCACCTACGGCATCGTTCGTGGGGTTGACGCTCCGACCGAACTGATTCTCGAGGGCACATTTGGCATGGAAGGTGCGCTCGCCGGCAGCGCTTCGATTCGTCTCGAAGAAGCCGACGCTGGTGGCACCGACGTGACGATTACCCATGATGCCGTCGGAGCAATCCCCGAGGGTGGTCAAGGCAACCAGGTCGACGGCTGGACCCAGCTCTCAGCTCGTATCTGCGCGGCCGCCGACAACAAGTAGCGAAAGGAACCCATGATGACACCCCAAATTGTTGACCGATCGACCTGGCGCGAGCAGCGACTAGTTCTTCTGGCCGAAGAAAAGGCGATGACCCGTCGCCTCGACGACCTAGCCAAGAAACGTCGTGAGCTGCCGTGGGTCAAGCTCGACGATGAGTATGTCTTCGCCGACTCCGATGGCCCCGTCGCCCTCACCGAGCTGTTCGGTGATGCCAGCCAGCTGGTTATCTACCACTTCATGCTCGGGCCGGAATGGGAGGCCGGCTGTCCCAGTTGTTCGTTCTGGACCGACAACTTCAATGGAATCTCCGCACACCTCGGTGCTCGCGATATCAGCCTTGCGTTTGTTTCTCGCGCTCCTGTCGAAGCGATCGAGAAGTACCGCAACCGGATGGGTTGGGACATAAGGTGGGTTTCGTCGCTGGCCAACCGCTTCAACTTCGATTTCGGCGTGTCTGAGCCCACCGAATACAACTACGCACCCATGGCGAGTCCACCCGAAGAACACGCCGGAATCAGTGTCTTCGTACGCGGTGAGGCTGGCGAAGTGTTCCACACCTACTCCACCTACGCTCGGGGCCTCGACATCGTCAACGGCGCATACCAACTAATGGATCTCGCCCCGAAGGGTCGAAACGAGGACGACCTAGATTTCACCATGGCATGGCTCCACCGCCACGACGAATACCCAGCCATATAGCCGTGCTGCCACCTACGATCGCCCCCAGAGGGGCAGATTTAGGTGGCAGAAGCGAGTATTTTTCAGGTGCACTATGGTCAGCGAGACGAGGAGTTGACGATGGCTGAGAACAAGACGCAATCCACCGAGGTCAGCCCCCATGATTTCGTCGCCGCGGTCGAGCATCCGACTCGGCGTGCCGATGCCGAGGTACTTCTCGAAATGATGACTCGGGCTACTGGCTGTGCCCCCAAGATGTGGGGCCCCTCGATCATTGGCTTCGGCCGGTATCACTATAAGTACGACAGCGGCAGCGAGGGCGACTATCTCCTCAGTGGGTTCTCACCTCGCAAGGCCAACCTCGTGCTCTACATCATGCCGGGCTACGACGACATTGACGATCAACTCAAAGAACTAGGCAAGCACAAGCTTGGTAAGAGCTGTCTCTATATCAACAAACTGGCCGACGTCGATGTCGACGTTCTTGAACAAATCGTGGCCGATGGTGTAGCAAGGATGCGCAACAACTACCAGACCTGGGACGAGTAAGGGCCTAGGAGTCTGGTCGGTCGCCGCAGGCGACAAGAGAGGAAAGTATCGGCGCTTGGGCAGGCGACTTTCACCTACCGGCGCGACTCCTTAGGCTGGACCGGGAACTACCGAAGGGGAAACAGATGGCGATCGAGTTTGCACCGATGACTGCAACTTTGGGAGCGGAGGTGTCGGGGGTAGAGATGGCCGATATCGACGACGCTGGCATCGACGAGTTGCGAAAAGGCTGGCTCGAGCACAAGGTACTGGTGCTCAGAGATCAACCCATCACAACCGACGAGCACATTGCGTTCGGGCGGCGTTTCGGCGAATTGGAGATTCACCCATTTGGTGGCGGGCCGACCGAGTATCCGGAAATACTACGTATTAAGTCGACCGCCGAGCGCCAATACGCCGCCAATACCTGGCATTCCGATGTCACCTGGCGCCTCGAGCCTTCGATGGGTTCGATACTACGCGGGGTCGACATTCCCGCGGTGGGCGGTGATACCTGCTTTGCCGACGCGACCGCCGCCTACGACCGCCTATCCGACGATTGGAAAGAACGCGTCGAGGGCTTGGTAGCGGTGCACGATTTCAGCCAGACGTTCGGTGAGCGAATGACCCCCGAGGAGCGAGCCGAGAAACAACGGGAGTTCCCGCCAGCTCGCCACCCGGTCATTAGAACCCATCCCGAAACTGGAGCCAAGAGCATCTACACGAACCGAGCGTTCGTCGCCTCGATCGACGACGTGTCGGCGGGCGAGACCGAACAGATTCTCTCGCACCTCGAACGTTCCATGATGAACCCCAGCGTGCAATGTCGTATTCGCTGGCAACCCGACACCTTCGTCATGTGGGACAACCGAGCGGTTCAGCATTCGGCGACCGACGACTTTTGGCCGCAAACCCGTCACGTGGAGCGGGTGACGATCATCGGCGACCAGCCCTATTAGAGGCCGCTACCCGAGGGTCACGGTTTCGACAGAGTCGACGTTCACAAGTCGAAAC
>CBERPN010000144.1:0-10587 GCA_965524675.1 uncultured bacterium | reverse complement strand
CGAACAGGTCATGACACGTAACCTACCGAACTATCACCACACTGTCAAGAACATACGTTTGGATTCTTCAAGAATTGTTGACCGAGTGTCCTGTCAACCAATTCCGCCGTCATTTCAACGACCCTCAACGCCACTCTCTGCGTCCTCGTCCTCTCAATTACCTACGGGTAGTGGAGACTCCTGTGTCCTTGAGATTGACGCTGAGTGATCGCCGAAATACTCACCGGACTAAGCTGACAGGACACTAGTTCTCTGCGCATAAGCGCCGGAGTTCGTCGGCAGTATGTTGGTCGGCTGGCAGCAGCGTTTCGAGACGCAGCTCTTCGAGGGTGACATCGCCAGCTCCGGCCAACGAGGAAATCGCCGTGTACAACCGCAGATCGACCGACTCGGTCAGCACGTGGATACTCGTGAGAAACGGAACTGTTGGCGAGCTGGCGGCCTCGGCGAGGGCGTCAACTCCTTCGTAGCCGACGATCTCATCGAATAGCTCGGCCAGTTGATCGTCGGTTGGGTTGGCCGCACACTCCGCTGAAAGACGTTCGAGCAGAACGGTTGCGGCTTCAACCCAATTGGCAACGCTACTGCGCGCTCCGCCAGGGTGCATGAAGAGTCTTAGTACATTGCCAGCAAGCTCCATTCCCGAATCTTGAGGGAGCAGTAGGCCGGTTAGCAGGACAGCCGAGGTGTTAGCGATCAGCAGGTTCCATGATCGATCGATCACGTAGGCCGGAAACGGATCATGCGCGAGCACGAGGGTTTCCAGGCCTTGGCGAACCTGGGCTAGCGCATCGCCATCGAGAGGTTCCTCGCTGTAGGCCGACGCGAAGCCAGCCAGCTCAAAGAGCGCATTGCGGGCCCGCAGCGGCACGTCGAGCGCCACCGACAAGTGCTCGATCATCTCAGGACTCGGGCGAGAACGGCCGGTCTCAAGAAAGCTAAGGTGGCGTTGTGAGACCTCGGCACGGTTAGCAAGATCGAGTTGGCTGTACCGGCGATGCTGACGCCACCGCTTCAGCTCGGTCCCAAATAACCCCATCTCTGCTCGTACCGGCATGGTGTTTCTCCTGGTTTGACGATTGGCCTTACGAGGCTACGTACAGAACGGTAGACAAACGATTACTCAACAGGTAATCGCATTCGGTACGAGTTGTCACCATTGTTGACTAACTATGGAACTCAATACCGAAACCGTCACGTACCTCAGTGCCCCGGTGGCAGAGGTCATGGCTCGCCGGCAGGCCACCAAGCTTCGAAACCTCATGCGTCTCAACTCGGAGTTCTCGATCGTCACCGGTCTTATCGGGCTGATAGGGGCTGGTCGGGTCGCCGAACTATTCGACGTCGAGCAGGTCTGGGTGATTCGACTGCTCGCCGCTGGGCTGATTGGCTTTGCGGGAATCGTGTTCGCCGTCTCGGGCATGAGAACTTCCAGGCTTCGCAAGTGGAGCCAGATCGTCTCGCTGAATGATTTCGGCTGGGTGTTCGGCACGGTTGTGGTCATCGCTCTCGGTCAGCTTTCCGCAGCTGGCGCGCTAGTAATGGGAACTACCGGCATAGTCGTGCTTCTATTCGGTGCCGCGCAGCTCCGGGCACGCGCTCGCCTGATCGAGGCAATTGCCTTAACCCAGGCCGACCTCGACGAGGTTCCTCCGGTAGAGATTCTTGAATTCTCTCGACCGTCGTCGAGCACAGCCGAAGAGTCATGGCCAATCATGACCAACCACAGCCTCTACGCGAAGCTTGCTCTCAACCTCAAAGCCGCCGAAAGCGTAACCCCTAACGGCCCCGGATTCGAACGGACGTGCACCGATTCGCTCGGCCGAACTTGGGCCGAAACCTGCACCCTGTGGGAGGCCGGGCGCCGCTTCGATGTGAACGTCGACATCAGCGACTACCCATACCCGCTACAAGTTGTTCAGGGAAGTTGGCGGGTCGACCCCGCTGAAAGTGCAACCAGCGCCATAGGTATGAGATTTGCGATCCGGCCTAAGCCCGGCCTCTATGGGCGGGTATTCGTTCCGGCTATGCATCTCACGTTTACACCAATCCTCAAACGCATCGCCAAGGGCTGGCAGCAGGCTGCATTACAGGACACGACTGTCGTACCACTAGTCGAATAGGCCGAGCTCGATCGCTCGAGTGACAGCGTGCGATCGCTTGCTTACTCCGAGCTTTCGGTAGATGGCCTTGGTGTGGGTCTTTACGGTCGAGGCAGCGATGTAGAGCTCGTCGGCGATTTCGCGTTGGGTTAGGTCACCGCGCAGCAATCGAGCGACCGCCAACTCTCTTACCGACAATGGTTCTGACAGATCCCCGACAGTCGGCGGACGGCTCTCCGGTTTCGCAACAGCGGCCAAGCCTTTCTCGGCTCGCTCCACCAGACCGACATGAGAACTAGCCCGTCCCAACGCCCTAGCTTCGCTAAACATACGGCTGGCATCATCATGGCGACCGTCCACTAGGGCTACTTCGCCTCTGCCGCACAGCGCGGTCGCTAACACCTCGGTGAATCCGTGGCTGCGGGCCCGCCGCAAACCTTCATCGCTTAGACGCTTTGCCAATCCAATGTCGCCATCGCGCAGAGCGAGCATCGCCAACTCGGTATTGGTCACAGCCTCGATGGCCCCGAAGCCGCGCTGGGCTAATAGCAGCGCCTGCGACAGATGAACCCGGGTTCCCGGGTCGTTGGGATCGAGTCGCGCCAACACCACCCTCGTGAGTAACTGCGGGTAGACGGCGTCGTTAGCGATCGCAACTTCCAAAGCCTCCTCGAACGCTAGGCGAGCCGCCGGCGGATCTTTCAACGCGACCAAAGCGTTACCAACACCGATCAAAGCAAGGGCGCAACCAGCATGGTCACCAGCCTCGCCATGAAGCTCCACTGCCGTGCGAGCTAGCTTCAGCGCGAGGTCGTGGCTACCTCGGTGGCTCCAGTAGAACGCCAAGGCCGCTGTCACGTTGGCGCGCCAAGCAAGGCTGACTCCATCACCCTCGACCGCCATCGCCCAAATATCGGGGTCGTGTGGAGGGCAGTAGTGAACCCACCAAACCGCGACCGGACCAATCAGAGCTAGGAAACGGTCGTTGTCTCCAGCATCAAGAGCACGGCCAGCAGCGACCTGCAGATTGGGGAGATCGCGCTCGTAGTCAGAAAACGTGTTCTCCGGATCTGGCTCGAGGCGGCCAGCATCAATGAGCTCGACCAAGCGAAGGCACCAGTCGTAGTGGCGTTGTTCGGCAATCACCCGATCGGGTTCTGACAAGCGGTTCAAGGCGTCGAGACGAACCACTTCGAGCAACCGGTAACGGTTGGTGTCGGAATCAAAAACGACCAGGGAATGATCGACCAGCCGGTCGAGGCCCTCGCGACTCGCTGCTGAATCGACAGCTTCGACAGCTGTGCTCGAGAAGCCGCCTACAAAAACCGAGAGTCGATCGAGAAGCCGAATATCGACGGGCTCCAAAAACCGTCGACTCCACTCAAACGACGCTGCCAGCGTGCGCTGGTGTTCAGGTATGTCTCGACGCTTGGAAGCCAGCCCAGACGGGCGATCGGTCATAGCTTCGACGATCTCGTCGAGCGGGCGCGTTCTCACCAAAGCGGCCGCCAACTCCAAAACCAGAGGCACTCCATCGGCGGCGGCACAAATGCTAGCGATTGCGTGGTTGTTGCGGTCGTTAGACTCGAAGGAGGGAACCGCCTGACGTACCCGTTCGAGAAACAACTGCACGGCGGGAACTGCAAGCAGGTCGGTGGCGCTCCCGAGCGGCTCCGGTGTCGGCAGGGGCGAAACGGTAAAGGTGGCTTCGTCGGAGATAGCTAGCGGTCGACGGCTCGTCGTCAGAATCTGCAACGTGGTGGTGTTCTCGAGCAGCGACGACAACTCGGCCGCGACCTCTGCGACGACATGTTCGCAGTTGTCGATCACCAAGAACGTGGGCACCGCATCGAACGCCGCGACCAAAGTATCCGGCGGTGCAGAGGACTGGTCGAGCACCGCTCTCGACAACCTTCGCAACACATCACCAGGTACGCCAGCGTCGACCAGTTCGACGACGACCACCCGATCGAATTCTGGTTCGAGCTCGTGAGCAGCCTCGGCAGCGAGTGCGGTCTTGCCGACACCGCCAGGCCCCAAGAGCGTGACAAGACGGTGAGCGCCTATCAGTGCTCTGAGTGCTCGAACGTCGTCAGAGCGCCCAATGAGCGAACCGCGGGAACGGCGGACAGACGACGCAAACGGCACGTCCCCCATCGTATTGCGGTAAGTCCCCCGCCCTGACACACAGGGATCCCCCATTTGGGGGATCGTCAGCTCCCCCTCTGCAACTGGACACTGAGATCAATTCCAAGAAGGGAACTCCGAATGAAGGTAATAACCGAACGCTACGGCCCTTGGGCCCTCGTCACAGGCGCTTCGTCGGGCATCGGCGAAGCCTTCGCACGTCGGCTCGCCGCCGACGGTGTCAACCTAGTCATCGCAGCCCGTCGAATCGATCGCCTGGAAGCGCTCGCCGTCGAGCTAAAGGCCATTCACGACATCGAAGTTCGGCCGGTGCGTGCCGATCTGTCCACCGAAGACGGCGTTGACGCGATCGAGAAGGCCGTCGCCGATGTCGACGTGGCGATCGTCGTGAGCAATGCCGGGGCAGCACACCCGGGGGCGTTCCTTCGCAAGGATGTCCACGACGAACTCGACATCGTTCGCCTGAACGTGACAACCCCGGTCCAGATCGCGCATCAATTTGGCGAACGGCTGGTCGCACGAGGCAAGGGTGCTGTGATCTTCACCGGCTCGACCTCAGCCTTTGGCGGCGTTCCAATGATGGCAAACTACGCGGCCACCAAGGCGTTCATCGGCAGCTTTGCCGAAGGGCTGTACCGGGAATGGAAGCCTCAAGGCGTTGACGTTCTGGTAGTTCACCCTGGGCCAACTCGAACCGAGATGGCACAGAGGGACGGCGTGGACTTCGATGCCATGCCAATGAACTGGATGACGCCCGACCAGGTTGCGAGCCGAGCCCTCGGCGCAGTTGGCCACAAGCCAGTACTCATTCCCGGAGCCGCCAACAAGGTGCAACGCTTTGTGTTTACTCGCCTGTTACCGCGCAGAGTCGCGGCAGCGATCTGGGGCACCCTGATGGGTCGTGTCACCAACGAAGAACTCCGTTGAGAAATGTCGGGACCAACCGAGATCAACCGCCAAGTCCACCTGCAAACATCGCCGACTCACGCTGCTTCCCAACTGGCACGTTCACCGTGGCGAGCCGCGATGGCGATTGAACCCTCTGGCTCAGGAACCCGAGTGCTTATCAGAGCTCTGATCGATCCACCCGGTCTCGCCCTAGCAGTTGAAGAACACGCCTTGGCCGACGTCTGTCAGCTTCAGGCACAGATACAAGACAACAATCAACAAAAACCAGGAGAGAAATAATGTCAACCATTCAACGTTCGGTAACTATTGATGCCAAGCCCCATGAGGTGTGGCCTGCCCTGGCCGACTTCGGCGGAATTGTCACTTGGAACCCTGGCGTCAAGGCCTCCAAGCTCACTTCGACCGAGACTGAGGGCACTGGCATCAGCCGAGAGTGCAAACTCGCCCCGATGGGAACCGTGCAGGAACGGGTCATCGAGTGGGTTGAGGACCAACTCTTGTCGGTGGAGATCATCGAGTTCAAAAACGTGCCCGCTATGCGTTCTGCGGTTGCAACCTTCGAGCTCGAGCCGTCGGGTGAACAGACAAAGGTAACGCTACGGATGGACTACTCGGTAGGGCTCGGACCGTTGGGAGCAGGAATGAATACCATGATGCTCAAGCGACAGTTCGGGATCACCTGCAGTCAAATGCTCGCCGGTCTGAAAGTTCACGTCGAGACGGGAGAACCGGTCGATAAGAACACAAAACTTCCGGTTAAGGCGGTGTCGGCCTAAGCGGCGACAACAAATGCTTCACCATGAGTTCTGAGGCATTGCCGCTATTACCATGGACCTCCTGAGGAGGCCTTAATGGTTGAGCAAAGCGGGTGGGTCGATATCACCGACGAGAATCCCGGACATTCCGACTGGTACATCGAACGATTCAGGGCGATGGCAGCCAAGGGCGATGATCTCGCCGGGGAGGCGCGGCTCGTCGATGCAATGGTCGCACGCGGTAGTCGAATCCTCGATGCTGGCTGTGGGCCCGGCCGGGTTGGTGGTGCCCTGCACCAGGCCGGCCACGAGGTCTACGGTGTCGATGTCGATCCAATACTGATCGCCGCAGCCGAACAGGACCACCCGGGGCCGACCTGGCTTGTGGGCGACCTTGCCGAACTCGACCTCGCAGCCAGAGGCATCGCCGAGCAGTTCGACGTGATCGTGGCCGCCGGAAACGTCATGACATTTCTCGCTCCTAGTACCCGCCGAGCGGTGCTAGCGGCCCTTCACTCTCATGTTGTCGAAGCCGGGCGGATCGTCGTCGGCTTCGGGGCCGGGCGCGGCTATGAGTTCGGAGACTTTTTCGCCAACGTTACGGCCGTTGGACTCACCGTCGACTTGAAGTTCTCAACCTGGGATATGCGCCCCCACGACGACGATTCCGACTATCTGGTCGCGATCCTTAGCTAGCGACGAACGGTCCAAGGCTGGAGTGGATTGCCCCAGATTTCTTCCGATCGGTCATAGACCGCCCGCGCCATCTTGGCGTGTTCGACCGGCTGGTCCCAGTCGTTCCAGTCGACCTCCGCCCATTGGGCCCAGGTTTGGATGTAGGCCGAGTTGAGCTGCAACAGGCCGTAGTCGAATGTGCCATTGCGGTTTGGGCCGCCGATGATGTCGGGGGTCCAGCGCGACTCGCGATATGCGATGGTGTCGGCGAAGTAACAGACGTGCGGTGTGTCGGCGAATGATTCATAGATCGCTTCGACCACCCACTCTGGGGCGTTGCCACAATCGGGCAACGGATCGAATGCGGTCGGAGGCAACTGGTTGCAGCCCAGCATCTCTTCGGCTGTACAAATCGCAAGATAGTCCTCGGCGATATCTTTGCCTGCCCCGCCAAAGATGATGTCCAAGCCCTTCGAGCCCGAGAGCCAGTCGCGGCCACCGCCACCCTTGATGATGTCTTGTCCGGGGCCCCCACAGATGATGTCGTTACCGGTGAGACCAACGATCAGGTCGTCTCCGCCTCGGCCCATGATCACGTCCCGTCCTTCGGTGCCGATCAGGACATCGTCGCCGGGGGTACCAACGATGGTGGCCGCTTGACCGTTGCAGCGAAACCTGACGGTTGTGGCACCAGCCGCTGCGGCATCGGGTGAATCGGACTGTTCAGCTGACGCGGGGTTGGCTACGACCGCGAAAACGGTCATTGCAGCAAGCGCAACAATGACCGAGGAGATGCGTCTTCGAGTTGAGGACTGCTTTACAAGACGAGACGCGACCGATGAAACGGCCTGTTGGCTTTGGGGCATAAGAAGCGTTTTTAGACGATTCTCAACAACTATGAGTATTTCTGACTGGGGTCATTTGTCACACTTTCGTAACAGTTGATGATTGGATAACGCTGGGGATTGACTCTGCGGCTAACGCTCCGCGGCCCCGCAGCACGTACCGTAGGTGTCCCTTGGAAGCGATTTGTATTGAGTGGCAACGTGAGCGATAGATCCGATGAGGCTGCCCCGGCCGTTAGCTTTAGCGATCTTGGGCTTCGGCCTGAACTCCTGACCACCCTTGGTGCCCTCGGCTATGAAGAGCCGACGCCAATCCAGCGTGAGACGATTCCGCTGCTGTTGGCTGGCAATGACCTGCTCGGCCAAGCCGCTACCGGCACCGGTAAGACGGCGGCCTTTGCCCTGCCGATTCTCAACGGAATCGACCCCGGAGCCAAAGCTACACCCGTCGCGCTAGTGGTCGTGCCCACCCGCGAGCTGGCGATGCAGGTCAGCGAGGCGATGTTTAAGTACGGCGCCGAACAGCGGGTGAAGGTGGTACCTATTTATGGCGGCCAGCCAATCCACCGCCAACTCAAGACGCTCGATCGTGGGGTTCACGTGGTTGTCGCCACCCCAGGCAGAGCTATCGATCACATCAAACGAGGCTCACTCAAGCTCGATTCGATTCGCACGGTCGTGCTCGACGAAGCCGACGAGATGCTCGACATGGGCTTCACCGAGGACATCGAGACCATTCTCGAAGAGACGCCCGATAATCGCCAGACCGTGCTTTTCTCGGCCACGATGCCGCCGCGAATCAACGCGATCGCTAAGCGTCACCAACACGATCCGGTTCGGATCCAGGTTGGGGCGGGCGACACGAAGCCGGGCGAGGAACTGATTCGCCAGGTCGTGTATGTGGTGCAGCGTAACCACAAGGCATCAGCGCTCGGACGGATCCTCGATATCGAGGCGCCCACAGCCGCCATCGTGTTCTGCGGAACCCGTCACGAGGTCGACCACCTCACCGAAACAATGAACGGCCGCGGTTACCGAGCCGAGGCTCTTCACGGCGGTATGGACCAACAACAGCGCGACCGAGTGATGGGACGGCTGCGCGACGGCACTGCAGAGCTCTTGGTCGCCACCGATGTCGCAGCTCGAGGCCTCGACGTCGACACCCTTACCCACGTGGTCAACTACGACGTTCCGGCAGCTCCGGAGAGCTATGTGCATCGAATCGGCCGGGTTGGGCGAGCTGGCCGCGAGGGTGTGGCAATAACTATTGCCGAACCACGGCAAAGACGGCTCCTTGGCAATATCGAACGGCTCACCAAACAGACCTTCACCTTCTCTAAGGTTCCGACCGTTGCCGATCTACGCGAACGTCAGATCGAATTGACGGTTGCCGCTGTCCGTGACGCTCTCGCATCCGATGACCTCGACGACTACAACGCCGTGCTGCACGGCCTCGCCGGCGAAGACAGCGAACGCAACATCGCACTGGCCGCGATCAAGTTGGCGCACGCGGCTCGCGGGGCTGTCATGGACGAGGCGGAAATACCTGATGCTTCGGATCGCTTCTCGAATCGAAACGGCGGGAAGGGCCATCACGGTCGCGACGACCGCCCCAAGAACAACTCGAAAAACAAGCAGCGCGGCGGGTCGGGACCACGTTCTCATCGTTCCGATGGCGACACCGGGTCGATCTATATCGCGCTCGGCCGCAAAGCTGGGATCCGGCCGGGCGATCTTGTTGGGGCTATTGCCAACGAATCCGGTTTAAGCGGAAGCGACATTGGACCGATTCGAATAGCCGACCACTTTTCGGTGGTCGGTGTGCCCGAGTCATCGGTCGACGAGGTGATCTCGGCCATCAAGGCCACGACGATCCGCGGCAAACCGGCCAAAGCACGCCGCTACGTCGACTAACAGACTCCCAGACGCAAGGTTGTCAGGCGGACTGTGCCCTAGCCGACAGAACTCGATTCTCGGCTGGATCAGGCTATTGCGGTAGCCCTAATCGCTTTGCTCATAGGAGAGACATGAAGTTACTCGGCGGAAAAATACTCATTATCCTGGCCATCGTGGCAACCATGATTACCTCGACGGGCGTAGCGCAAGCGGACCCACCAATCCCCCAGATCACCGGATTCGATCTATTCGACTCGGGATCTAATGAGCTAATCAAGAGCCTCGACATTATTTCGGACACGATCGTGCTGGCGGGTGTCGATGGCCTCAACATCGCGGCGGTCACCGACCCGGCGGTGACCAGGAGTGTCGTGTTCGAACTCGATGGTGTGGTTGTCCGAACCGAAAACAACCCGCCATTTCTGATCGGCTCCGACGACAACAGCGGCGATGTCTTCAACTTCGACTTTGACCCCGGCATCCACCAGCTGAAGGCGACCCCTTACAGCGACTTCGATGCGGGCGGTGTCGAGGGCTTTGATTGGTCGGTCGAGCTAACCGTGCTCTCCGGTCCTGCGATCACGACCGTTCAGTTAGTCGACACCGATTCCAACGTTCCCATCTCAACACTGAAGCGTGGCTCGATCTTTGACCTTGCGGTGCTGCCGACAAACCTGGCGATTCAGGCGCACATCGAAGCGAATCCTGGTGCGAGTGTGGATTTTCGGTACGACGATGGCGGTCATATCGAGAACAACCCGCCCTATGCACTGGATGGCGATCATGGCGAGGGAGATCTAATTCCAACCAACTTCACCACGGGCTGGCACAATCTCGATCTCACAGCTCACTCCGGCCCGGATGCTTCGGGAGATGGCGCAATCGCATTCTCATATCTGAGGTTCAAGTTCGTTCGGTCACAGATCGTGGTAAACGCAACTTCTGATGGACATGATGTAGACCCCGGCAATGGATTCTGCGAGATGACCGCAGGCGAGGGCGACTGTTCGTTCAGGGCCGCCATCGAGGAGGCAAACGATCGACCCGGAAAGCAGACGATTGGCGTACCCGCACTCGATAGCTGGCACCAGCTGACGCTCGGAACCGTGACGATCACCGACGACGTAACCATCCGAGGCTGGAAGAACCCGACGATTAGCGCCGGAGGCCGCTCGACCGTATTGGCGATCACCGGCGCTGACACTCGAGCCAGTCTCGTTGGCCTGACCCTGCGAAACGGCTTCGACAGCATTCGCC
>CBERPN010000143.1:0-10717 GCA_965524675.1 uncultured bacterium | reverse complement strand
GAACGAGCGATCCAAGAACTCCACAAAGCCTTCGAACTCCACATCTAAACAGCGGCTATCTAATGGTGTCAGACACGTCCCTAATAATGTGTCCCTAATCAATGTCGCGAAATCGGGTTGACAGTAGGTTTTGTGGCCGATAGCCTTAATTCATGAGTGAGTTGAAGAACGTCGCAGTAGTCGGAGCAACCGGTCAGGTAGGCGGGGTAATGCGCGCCCTGTTGGTCGAGCGAGAATTTCCCGTTGGTGAGATCCGCTTCATGGCTTCCGCCCGGTCTGCAGGCCGCATAATCGAGTGGAATGGTCGCACCGTAACGGTTGAAGATGCTGCCACCGCCGACTACTCCGATGTCGATATTGCGTTGTTCTCGGCTGGCGGAGCCACAAGCCGAGAACTCGCCCCAAAGGTTGCTGCGGCCGGAGCAATCGTAATCGACAACTCTTCGGCATTTCGCATGGACCCCGACGTACCGCTAGTGGTGCCCGAAGCGAATGCGCACGCCCTCAAATCGATCCCCAAAGGCATTATCGCCAACCCCAACTGCACCACCATGGCCGCCATGCCCATACTTCGGCCGCTCGACCAAGAGGCCGGGCTTCGTCGGCTGACCATCAGTACGTATCAAGCGGTATCGGGTGCCGGGCTCTCAGGTGTTGAGGAACTCGATCAACAGATCCGCAAAGTCGCCGATCAAGCGGCCGCGCTCACCTACGACGGTTCCGCGGTGCAGCACGGGCCGCCCGACAATTTTCCCGAACCGATCGCCTTCAATGTCATCGCTATGGCCGGCGACATCATCGACGACGGTAGCGAAGAGACGTCCGAGGAGCGCAAGCTCCGCGACGAGAGCCGAAAGATTCTGGGACTGCCCGACCTGTTGGTTTCGGGAACGTGTGTGAGGGTGCCGGTGTTCACCGGCCATTCGTTGTCGATCAACGCCGAGTTCGAACGAGCTATCAGCGCCGAGCGGGCGCGAGAAATTCTTGACGTTGCGCCAGGGGTTCTGCTCGACCTAGTTCCGACACCGCTGAACGCTGCGGGCATCGACGAATCGATAGTGGGTCGGGTGAGGGTAGACCCCACAGTCGAGCACGGCCTCGCAATGTTCGTCAGCAGCGACAACCTCCGCAAGGGCGCCGCACTTAACACCATCCAAATCGCTGAGGCGCTCCTCTAACAATCGAACTGGTCGGGCTAGTGGCCCCTATAGGGGCCATCTCCCCGACCAGTTCGGGTTTTAGGGCGGGTTTTCTTGGTATCGAGCCATTGCATCGTCGAGTGAGATGTCGCATTGGTTGGCGAGCGACGCCAACCAGGCCAACACATCTCCGAACTCGTGGAGCTGTTGATCGCGACTTCCCTTACGAACCGCCTGCGCCAATTCGCCTATCTCCTCGGCGAGCCATGCGACAGTCGATGGAATGCCGCGCTCGCGATCGGCGGATCCGTACAGGCGCTCCATCAATGCTTGCACCTCTTGCAAGTGCATAAACCCATCCTTCAAAATTGCGTTAATCCTCCGGGCTTATCCTGGAGGAACGTCGCAAATTCCGTGTCGTTAGGACACTAGACGTTTGCGCGCCTCGGCTACGTCGTCTGGTACGTCGAGGGCCCAGCCGAGTGTTCGCAGCAGTGCGAGAGCGGCTGGACGAATCATGAGCGGGTTGGTGCCCGGGGCGAGTGGTAGCCATAGCATCCGACGTGCCCAGCGAGGCAGCATGCCGATCGCGGCTGCGGTGATCACGCTGTGCAAAGGACGCGCTGCAATCGGTATCCCAGGGTTCAGCAGGAACCGCACAATGTCACGTCCCTGAGCGCCTAGAGCCAGCTCGGGCCGATAATCGGTTAGACGCTGGGTCAGTTCGTCGAAGGACCGAGGGGGCCCGTCGACCCCGAGCCGCAGGGCGATCTCGGCCATTTCATCAACGTACTTGTCGGCAGCAGGTCGGCTGATTTGCACTGGTCCGTAGGCGATCGCGCTGCGCAGAAAACTGTCGACCTCGGTGATATGAACCCATTCGAGCAGGTGCGGATCGTTAGCCTCGTATTCGCGTCCGTCTGGGGCCGTGCCTGTCACTCGCTTGTGGATATTGTGAACGAGCTTGATCGAACGTTCGGCGTCGGTGACCGATCCGAAGGACGTGGCACCAATGAATTGGCCGGTGCGATGCAACCGACCGAGAGGGTCTTCGTGGTAGTTGCTGTGGTCGTAAACCCCGGCAGCGGTGAGCGGGTGCAACGACTGCAGGAATAGCGATCGCAGTCCTCCCACCAAGGTCGAGATATCGCCGTGAACAACCCACACCATGCTGTCGGGGCCGAACAGACCGTCGTCGGCTCGTTCGAGGTGTTGATCGCGCTGTTCGCCGTCCGCGACGACCCTGCGGAACTGGTGCTGAATCGTAGAGCGAATCTGTTCGACGGGATCTGTCATGTTGGTTCAACGGTACGTGGTTTCACTTCGGCCCGGGTATCGGGGACGTGAGCTTTCCGCGGTAACATCGCAGCCTCCGACGGGTAGTAGCGCAGCTTGGTAGCGCGCTTCGTTCGGGACGAAGAGGTCGTGGGTTCAAATCCCGCCTACCCGACTAGTGATTATTCGCTGGCTGGACCACCAGAAGCGGCGGTCCAGCCTCACTAGATCGTCGACGGTTTCGGCGACTTATTGCCGTGAAACTCGATGGTTCTAGCGATCGATTCTTCGATTGGTGTGGCGTGGTCGCCTAGCACTGCGGTGTATGCGGAGTGGTCGACCACGAAATCATTCTCGAACTGATACAGCATCTCGACACTCTCACGAGCGGCGGGGATAACGACCCCGCCGAGACGAAGCTGCCAGCGCGGCATCACCCGTACTTTGGGGTCGACACCGGCTATCGCTGACGCGATTTCGACGATCGTGCGAACCGTCATCGCTGGTGCATTCGGCACGTGCCACGCTTGGCCCCACATGTTGGGTTTGTCGGCAAGGTCCACTAACGCTCTCGCTAGGTCTGGCACATAGGTAAAAGTGTGGAGCAGGTCGGGGTTGCCAACAAAGCCAGCTCCTTTGCCCTTGAGAAGCGGCCCGAAAAAGCGACTTCCTAGTGCTGACTCTGTAACCCAAGGCCCGAAGAAATCGGCAGCGCGGGCGGACACAACTCGGACCTTGCCCGCCTGGTGAGCGCTGTCGAGTTCTCGCCACATCTCAGCACGAACTTCACCCTTTCGTGTGGTGGCGGTTAGTGGCAATGTCTCGACCATCGGCTGGGTAACCAGACCGTAGCCATAGAGGTTTTCTACCGCTACGTACAGGGCGTCGGTGTTGGCGCAGGCGTCAACGATTGAGCGCTGAAAAGGGAGAAACTCATCGACCCATTGGTGATAGGCGGGCTGGGCGCATTGATAGACCACGTCGGCGCCATCGATGACTTCCTTCGCTTGAGCTGGATCGGATACGTCGGCCTTGACGGTGACTGCTCCGGCGAGTGCGGTTCCCGATCGGGTCACGACTCTGGAAGCGATTCCGCGCTTGCCGAGATGGGCGACCACCGCCCGGCCTACCGGCCCTGCGCCTAGGATTACATGTTGCTGTTGCTCAATCATCGTTGCTCCAGTTCGAGAAATTCGAACACTGTTCGGGTTGATAGCCTTCATGATTACCGAACATTGTTAGAAAAGCAAGCGATGTTTGACTATGATGATCGAATGGCAGATACGGATCTCGATGACGAAGCAAAACCGGAGACCCGCCGAGCGAGGCAGCGCCGCGAGTTGCTAGTCGAAATAACCGACGAGGCTCGTCGCTTACTCGAAACCGGCGGAACCGCGGCCGTCAGTTGGAGGGCAATCGCTAGGGCGGTCGGTTTGAGTCCGGCGTCGTTATACACATACTTCGACAGCCTCGACGAACTGTTCACAGAACTACTGCTGCAGAGCTATGGGCGTCTAGCGGCCGCGGTCGAGGCGGCTGTCGGAGCATTCGCCGATGCTCAACCGGGTGATCGGCTACTCGTTGGTCCCCTGGCATATCGCAGTTGGGCGCTAGCCAACCGCGGCCAGTTCAACCTGATATTCACCGATCAACTCCCCGGTTATGTTGCGAAACCAGGGGGCCCGACGGTCGAAGCCCAAGTGGCGATCTTTAGACCAATGATCGCAGTTCTCGCTGAGCATCCCGAATCCGATTCTGGTCAGTCAGCGGTGAAAATGCCGGACGCAGACCGGGAAGCCGACGTCGGATTCTGGGCTGTTTTTCACGGCCTGACTACTCTTGAGGTCAACCATCACCTCGACTGGACCGACGCGCCGCAGATCTTCGAAACCCAGGTTCGCTGGTTTATCGAACAACGCGGCCTGCCCAGCGCAAGCGAAGGGTTAGTCGAGCGCTTCACAGACTGGTCTCAGAACACCTAACTCAGTATCGGAAAGCAACTATCGAAGTGGTTAGAAAGTGCTGAGAAGAATGGCAGAACTCGGTCGGCTAGCCGACCCGTCTGCAGCCGATCCGTTTGGCTTTGCCGGTGCGATCGTCGAGCGCCACCACGCAGTATCGGCCAGGAGAGAGATCGTTGGTCCTCAACTGGAAGCCGCGACGCTTGCCAGCATGGGGGTACTTCGCGGCAGAAGGCCGTGGTCGCGAACGAGTGGCACGCGCTTGGTCGATGATCTGGCCCCGCTTCATGAGGCGCACCTTGAGCACTTGGCCTGAATCACGGTCGTACGCCCACCCTCGGATAATAAAATCGCTGGAGGTGCGTTTCGGCTTGCCGACCTTACCGAGCGGCTTCTTGTTGCCGAATTTTGGAATGCCTCGGGAATAGACGAGCGGTTCGATGTGCAGGGAGCGTCCGGTGTTGGTGTTTTCTTTGCCAGCTTCCCAGGAGTGGAACGCGGCGAAGGTTCGCCCTTTGGCGTCACGAACGACGCTGAGGCCACCCGGGCCGATACGGTCGCCGCGACTGACTAGCCAAGGCTCTGCCACAGTCACCCGTTGACAAGGGCCGAGTGGTGACGAACAGGTTGCGTATCCGGTTGCGTATGAGCTGTCCTGCCATTCGCCTCCCGAGTAGTACATGTAGTACTTGCCCGTCTTTGGGTCGCGGTCCATCGCCGGGTTCTCAAGAATCGTGAATCCAAGTCGTTGTGAGTACTCCCATGCCGTCTGATCAAAGCCAGCCATTGGAACCATGGGTGCTGCCGCTCCGACGATCGAGCGGCCGTTGTTAGACAGCTTCACCCCCCAGAGCTGGACCGGGTTGTTTTCGGCTTTCCAGTGCAGATACGACGTGCCATCTGTATCGACAAAGACCTGCGGATCAATTGCCCCGTTGTTGCGAAGACTATTGCTGGTTAGCGAAGACCCTTCGATGCGACAGAACAACGGGCTGTTGGCACCGGTATATGGACCCTCCGGCTTGCTGGCCGTGGCGTAGCCAATGCACCACGTTGGCTGAGATGCGGGCGACGACTTGCTCCGAGCTCCGAAGTACATCACGTACTTGTTGGTGCCGAATTTGCCGACCGTTGGAGCCCAGAACTCTCCACCTTCGGCCACCGACCACGCCCACGCCGGAGGGTTGGGCATTGCTTCTGCGGGTGTCAGCCCGCCTCCTGGGTAGGTCCACTTCCAGAGATCGCGGGAGGTCATCACGCCAATATTTCGGGGGTCGGCCCCCGTGGAACTGGTGCTATACGCATAGAACGAGCGACCCACCAGTAGCAGGCTCGGGTCGGCAAAGTTTCGAGTACCTATTGGGTCGCCAGCCTTAGCGTCGGTTCCATAAACCGGCTCTCGCAGCGTCGGAGGTTGCCCGGCCGCGGTTAGAAATAGCAATGAACCCATCAGTGCTGCTACGAGTTTGGTCCGGTTCTTCAAGGTTGGCTCCGTGGGTCCGACCAGCTGCTGGTCATCTCAGATTGAGGCTATGCGTTGCCTAGTTATCGGCTGGTAGAAGCAAAATCTTCAGTCGAATCCGATGTTGCTGCAGATGACGGTTTGATGAAGTTATTTGGCAAAACCTCGGCCTCGCTGCACGAGCGCCCCCAGATCAGCGTAGGGTTGCAGCACGTGGCCTTTCCAGGCCAGTTAGCGAAAGAAGAAAAGTTATGCCGCAGGGCACCGTGAAATTTTTTAACGACGAGAAGGGCTATGGCTTCATCGCCTACGACGGCGGCGACGACGTCTTCGTGCACTACTCAAACATCGAAGGAACCGGGCGGCGTACGCTTCTCTCGGGCCAGTCTGTGGACTTCGAGATCGGCGACGGGCGTAAGGGCCCTGAGGCTCAGAACGTTCGTCCTCTATAATTAAAGCTGGTTTTACCAGCTGACATAAACAATCGATCGGTCCTGTGGGTTTCCCACAGGACCGCTTTTGTTTTCAGTCGATGACTCTCAGTCGCTCGACTGGCTCAATTCTTCAGACTCGTTGGCGTTGGCCAGCAAGTCTCTAACAACGCGTTGCAGCGCGAAAGGGTCGAGCGGTTTGACCAGCCACGAATCGGCTTCACTGTGGGTCACCAGGTAATCGTCGACGGCGCGGTCGAGCAGCATCACCACCTTGGCATCGGGCAGCCGCGCTTCGCGAGCCTCCTGTTTGACGAACAGGCTGGTAGCCATGCCGCCCATGTTGCCGATCTGGAGATCGAGCACAACAACATCGGGATCAACCTCTAGCATCGCCTTGGGCACATCAGTGCCTTGACGAACCCTGTAGACACTGTGATCGCCGCCTAGGGCAGCATCGACATCGTCATAGATCCAGTCGGCATCGGTCGCAAGCAGAACATCAGCCATCGCTGCGATGTTACCTTCAGATCGCCCCGGGTAGGCACCGGTCGAGTGGCCGAATCCAGAAATCTCAATTGGTCGGGTAGCCTGTCGGTTCAAAGATCGAGAGGCGTCCAGGAGGACACGTGCTTGAGATACATATCGAAAACACCGACACCTACACCGTTGCTCGCCCCGTAGGCGAGCTCGATGCTTACACCGTGGGCCAGTTTCGCGAATCACTGAGCGAGCTTGCTGAAACGCCGATGCTCTTGATCGATCTGTCCGACGTGCCGTTTATGGATTCGGCTGGCCTCGGCGCTTTGATTGGTGGAATCCGTCGGGTCCGCGACAACGAAGGACTAGTAGCGGTAGTCAGCGCACGCGCCACGCTAACCCGGCTACTGCATACCACCGGGTTCGATCGAATCGTCCCTGTAACCGAGACGGTAGAAGAAGCCGTAGAGGCCCTAAACAACCCCCAAGAAGACTAGCTAGTGGTACACCTTCAAAGCCGTTATTTCAAAGACTCACCATCAGACAAATAGTAGCGCTCGGAGTCGCTCTAGGCTTGTGAGGTCGTGAACGTCGCTGTCGAGCAACGGCACGCGGACCATCACTGGATCACCCTCGATCTGTGAGAGTAACGACGCGATGTGGGTGCCCTCGCGATCGGCTAACGCATGAAGCTCATCGTGTGCTCGTAAGAATGGAACGAACTCTGGTGCTCGCGGGCGACGAGTCAACCGGATGATGTCGGGTTGCAGTCGATTCATCACCACCGCGTCGATCGCGAGGTTGTTGCGGGTCAACTGATCAGCGAAGTAGACCGCTTCGATTGTGGTGTCGCGCCGCGCCGAGGCGACGAGCACGAAAGAACAAGCGTCTGAGCCCAGCAGTTCCATGACCTTTTGTGACCGTTCCTTGAAACCGGCCTCCATCCCCTCGAATGCCTGAAAGAAGGCGACCACGTCTTCAACAACCTCACCGCCCACGATCTTGGAGAGTTGACGAAGCAGTATCTGGCTCGCTCTTAGCAGTCGCCGAGTGGGCGTCATCAAAGCGCGGTACAGCCAATGATCGATAAGTCGGGCCAACAGGTTAGGTGAGTCGAGAAAAGCCAAAGCGTTGCGGCTCGGGGGCGTGTCGACAACCACTAGGTCGTAGTCGCCCGACATCGTGAGTTCGTAGAGCTTCTCCATTGCCATGTACTCCTGCGTGCCGGAGAGGGCGTTAGAGATATTGCTATAGAAGTTGTTGGCGAGAATTCGCTGCGCCTGCTCAGGCGTGGGCGCATGGCGCACCACGAGTTCATCGAAGGTTGATTTCGTGTCGAGCATCATGGCCACCAAGTGGCCAGAGATGTCGCCAAGTTCGATCGCCGAAGGTTGGTTTCCTAGTTCTTCGATGCCCAAGGCATCGGCGAGTCGCTTCGCTGGGTCGATCGTGACTAGCGCAACCCTGCGTCCGCGCATGGCAGCTTCGAGTGCCATTACGGCGGCGATGGTGGTCTTGCCCACTCCACCGGTTCCGGTCAGAACCAGAATCTCGCGATCGCTGACGATTCGAGAAATGCCAGCGCTGTCGGCGAGCCCTCGATCGCGCCCGCTCATCGCTCATCCAGTTCATGGAGCGCATCGATTCCCGCCGCTAACTCGGTTGCGAGCTGATCGATTTGGGACGGGCCGATGTCGGCGTTGAAAATGTAATGAAGGGTGATCTGTTCTAGTGGAAGTTGTTCGGCGAGGCGGAGTTGCTGCTCGGCCTGGAGGTTGCTGCGGCTCTGGCGAAACTCTGCAGCGGCAGTGAGCTCGGCAATTTTGGCAACCCCCAAGTTTGATCTGGCCTCGGAGAGATCGGCGTTGAGTCCTTCGATGGTGGGGTAAAGCCCGTTCACAACGACTGGCGATAGTTGAATACCCACATCGTCCTCGAGTTGGAATGCTGTGTCGATGAGTTCGTTCACCGGCGTCTCTTCGGGCGATGTCACCAACATGACCTGACACATCGCCGGGTCACTCAACATCGCTAGCACCGACTTGGCTTGGGCATGGATGGGACCGGTCTGGGCCATTTCGAGAAGTAGTGCCGGTGCTCGAAGAAAGGTGAGAGCGTGACCGGCCGCTGGTGCGTCGACGATGATGAGATCGGCATCGGATTCGTGGACGAGCTTTCTGATTTTGCCCAACACCAGCAAGTCCTTAATCCCGGGTGTGGCTGTGGAGATCACTTCGATCGCACCCGTTCTCTGCAATCGCTTCGAGACAAGTTTGAGGCCATGGTCATTGAGCCATTCCACCAACGCTGTGTCCGGAGTGATGGATCGCGAACGGATCCAGCCTGTGTTGTCGGATCCGCCGAGCAGTTCTGTCTCGCCACTACGAGTGTCCGAAGTTGGCGTCGCATCAGGGTTGAACAGGGATCGCATGGCCCCACGGCCATCGATTTCAATCAGAAGTGTCGAACGACCTGTACGAGCAGCTAGGCGTGCCAGCGATGCCGCCACTACGGTTTTGCCAACTCCACCCTTCCCGGCCACGATGATTAAGCGTGTGCGGTTGAAGTAATCGTCAGGACTCACGGGTGCTCACTCGATTTCGAAGACTACTCATGCTCGCGTTGATCACCACGGGAATGCTCGTTGGCGTATTGAGTGGGATTTGGTCACCAGCCTCGGCACAGGACTCTAGCGACACTGACCTATCCCACGGATTTGTCAACATCATCGAGGTGAGCGGTTACCTAGATCCGGTGCTTGTCAACTTTGTTACCCAACAGATTGAGACTGCTGAACGCGATGGCGCCCGTGGTCTAGTGCTGCAGCTCAATAGCCCCGGTGCTCTGGTTGACGAGAAGGCCTTCAAGAAGTTCGCCGACCGGATTGCAAACGCTACCGTACCCATCAATATTTGGGTCGGCCCGTCGGGCGCTAAAGCTAAGGGCCGCGCTGGTCAGCTTCTTGGCCTAGCCGATGACGTCGGAATCGCCAACGGCGCGAACTTTGGCGACCTGGGATCACCAGCGGTCGATGAGTCGATGTTCTCTCCCGAGTTCGCTGCGGTGTACCCCCGCCTACGCAACGACACCATGAAGTTCAACGATGAGGGCGACGACGCTAGCTTTGGTTTCGGGCGACTAACGCCAACCGTGATTCTGTACTTGCTGGATCTTCCCGATTTCGAAAGCTCCGTCGACGAATCAGGTGAGCTGCCACTACGAGTGCCCGAAACTCAGGTGAGATTTGGAGCGCTGTCAGTCTTCAAGCAGCAGGTACACAACTTGGGAAGTCCACCGGTGGCTTATCTTTTATTCCTCATTGGATTGTCGCTTCTATTGTTCGAGTTCTTCACTGCTGGCGTCGGAGTGGCGGGAATAATTGGGGCCGGTGCGTTTATCGGTGGCTCATACGGACTAGACGTGCTGCCCGCGCGGTGGTGGGCGGTGGCGTTGCTCTTGTTGGCGATACTCGCCTTCGCCGTCGACATCCAAACCGGTGTACCGCGTTTTTGGACGGTGGTTGGAACGCTGCTCTTAGCGATCGGTTCGGTATTTCTATACGAAGGAATCTCGTTGGGGTGGGTGGCATTGCTCACCGGCTTGATCGGAATCCTCGTCGCCATGATCTCGGGTATGCCATCGATGGTCCGAACCCGCTTCTCCACCCCGACCATTGGTCGGCAATGGATGCTGGGCCAGTTGGGCGACGTCGTCGAAGCGATCGATCCCGAAGGCGTTGTGGTAATCGATAGCGCTCGCTGGAAGGCTCGTACGAACAGGGCCACGCCGGTTTTGGTTGGCGATAAGGCGCGGGTTGTCGAGATAGACGGAATGGTCCTCGAGGTTGAGCCTGAATTCGGTGCCGCCCGCGACTATCGCGAACGGGGGCCAAAGTCTGACTCGGATGAGCGCGAGAGCGACGACGCAAAGTCCACCTGAGTAGTACCTCTTACCGCAATAGCTTTGGGA
>CBERPN010000142.1:0-10749 GCA_965524675.1 uncultured bacterium | reverse complement strand
AAGCGCCAACGGAAAGGCCAACGGCCTCCAGGCGACCGCTGGTTCAAACAAGACACCAAGACCCGAAAACAGCGTGACGGCGGCTGCCAAGACGTAGTCGCGCCACGAACGCAGCGGAACCACGCTGGGCCGGGGAACAGCCAACCAGCCGCTAACAGTGGTCTTTAAGCTCGAGAGCATTCCAATAATGGTACGGAAGTCTGCTGTGCGATGTGTCCACCAAAAGAATGAGCTGCCGAACAGCCATTCGGCTGACACCAGATCGGCCTTGTGCCCGATGTGGAGCGACGACATTTCTTAGAAGATGGAGTCATGTTTACAGCCACTCAAACCATTCCAAAGAGCCGCAGCGGCACCTCCCAAGATGAGCGCAACGTGGTCTCGGTAGAGAACCTCACAAAGAGCTACGGAGCGCACATGGCGGTCGATTCGCTTTCGTTCGATGTTCCAGCAGGCCAGGTCATTGGCTTGCTCGGACCCAACGGTGCCGGTAAGACCACCGCAATGAAAATGCTCGTCGGTCTAGTAAAGCCAACATCGGGCAACGCTGAAGTGCTCGGCAGCAGTCTGGGTTCAGCCAGCTTCGCTCACGCCATTAAGCGGGTCGGCGCCCTAATCGAATCGCCAGCCATCTACCTGCGACTCTCGGCTCGCCAGAACCTCGAACTCCAAGCCCGGGCTCTTAGCATTGAGGCCGATCGGAGCCGAATTGACGAACTACTCGAACTCGTCGACCTAACCGACCGCTCGGGTGACCACGCTGGCAAATATTCACTCGGAATGAAGCAGCGGCTCGGAATCGCGATCGCCATGCTCGGAAGCCCCGAGCTTGTAATCCTCGACGAGCCCGCCAACGGTCTCGACCCGGCCGGAATCGTCGAGATTCGCAAGCTGCTTCGCCGTCTGCCCGAGATGGGCACCACTGTACTCGTGTCGTCACATCAGCTCGCCGAGGTTCAACAAGCCTGCGACAGCCTAGTGGTGCTCGCCAATGGCAAGCTGATAGCCGCGGGAACTACAGAAGAGATTCTGGCCGGTTTCTCAAGCTCGGGTTTCACACTCCGGCTCGACCCAATGGACCTCACCGCCGCCTTCGATCACCTAAGTGATCTTGGGTTGAAAGTTGAGTCGACAACCAGCGACTCGATCGACCTAAATTTGCCCGATGACTGGACCGGCCACCACCTCAATCGTGCTCTTGCCAGCCACGACATCTATGCATCTGAAATTCGCCACAACTCAGTAACTCTCGAAGAGGCCTTCTTGGCCATGACCAACCCCGAAAGGACCAACAATGTTTAGCGCTGAGCTTTACAAACTCCGTACCCACCGCACCCCAATGATGTGTGCCTTGGCCCTACTCGTCGGAGTACTCGCTCCGTCGGTCGTCATGATGTTCTACACACCTAGCGATCCCTCGGCCTACGGCAATACCTTCACCGCTGTTTATCAGATCCTTTCACCGCTCGTGGCGATCGCATTCGGCGGTTGGCTACTGGGAACCGAGTACCGCCAAGACACCGCCAAGCGCATGCTGGCCAGCGAGCCGAGAAGGCTTCGTGCGCTCGCCGCCAAGGCAGCCGCAGGATTCGCCGCCCTTTCTGCAGGTCTAGCGGCAACGGCAGGCATCGGCTGGACAGCCGCACGTTTGGTCGGGTCGATGAACGACTACACCTTTGGCTGGAACGGACGTGAACTCTTGGCAGGAGCGATGTTTGGCTTGGGTGCTGCCGTGGTCGCATTCGCACTCTCGGCAATAACCAGAAGCGACTCATTCGCCATGGTCGGAACGCTGGCACTCGTGTTAATCCTCGATCCGCTCCTAGGTCTGATTCCTAAGATCGGCGACTACACCTTTGGCGGAGCGCTCGGAACGCTCACCAATAAGATCGCCGGAGGTGGCGAAGCGTTTAACCCTGCTGCGCTTAGCACCGGGCAAGCCTCACTCTCCTTGGCGCTCTGGTTCGCAGCGTTCCTCGGAGCGGGCAGTTACCTGTTCGCAACCCGCGACGTTTAACAACACTCACACAGTGATTCCCCCCACCCCAACCACCGCCCCGGTAAGTGTTCCCTCCACACCTACCGGGGCGGCAGTCGCTTCCGAAAGATGCAACCGGTGACAGGTCTGGCGGTCCCGGCCGCCAGATCTGTCACCAGTTCGGGTTTTGGAGGTCTTCGACCCTGCCTATCTAGAGGTCTTCGACCCTGCCTATCTAGAGGTCTTCGACCCTTGGAAAGTCGCTGGGAGGCATTATGTCGACGGTGGCCGAGCGTTGCTGGGCCGTCATTCCGCCATCGACTTTGATTACGTCGCCGGTGATGTAGCTGGCGTCGTCGGATGCCAAGAAGATCGCCGCGCCGGTCATGTCGTAGCCCTCGCCGATTCGCCCTAGCGGCACATTCTCGCCACGGTAGGTACGTTCCTCAACCGAAAGACCGCTCGTGTCGATCGAGCCGGGCATGAGCGCGTTGACCCGAATGCCATATGGGCCAAGATCGAGCGACATTGCGCGAGTTAGCGCTTCGATTCCTCCCTTGGTCGCGTCGTATGCGGTGAACGCACGATGGGCTTGGGTAGCGCCGCCCGAGCTCATATTGATAATCGCTCCGCCCCCAGCCTTGGCCATGATGCGAGCTGCCCGATGCGAGCAAAGGAAGTGTCCCGTGAGGTTCACATCGATGATCCGGCGCCACCAGGCCTCATCGGCTTCAAAGAAGTGCAGCATCGGGCTGACGATGCCAGCATTGTTCACAAGCACGTCGACCGTTCCGTACCCAGCGAGTACCGAGTCGAACATCGCCGCAACAGCCTTACCGTCGGATACGTCGGCGAGACACGCTATTGCGGTCCCGCCGGATTCCTCGATGGCCGTGACGACAGCACTAGCCGCAGCTTCGTCCACATCGTTTACAACGACCTTCGAGCCGCACGAAGCGAATCGCTCGGCGATCGCCCTGCCGATGCCATTGCCAGCTCCGGTGACGACAACGACCTTGCCGTCGAGTGATTCGTGCATGAACTCTCCTTGGATCAATCGCCGTGTCGGCACCCACATCAGCGTGGCTACGGGCTACCGCAAACCTTAGGGGCTTAGCCAGTAGGTGAGAGTACTGCGCCTGAAAGCTGTTGCTTTCCACTCAGCAACTCGAAGAGTTGCCTCGCATACAGCGACGGGGCCGTTGGGCCCACGGACAGCACCGAGCAGGTTCGTTCCGCTCACGTTCCGGCGCGAGTCCTTAGTAGCGCGTCTTGAAGTAGTGAGACTGGTTCCGCTACCCAAACAGTTCGAATAGCTCTTCGAACGCCTTCATCTGCCCGCCACTCGTAGATGACGGCACCAAGATCGGGGTGCTCAACCCGGCATCGAGCCACTTGTCGAGGCCCTCGCGAACCTCCTTGGCGGAGCCGTAGAGAGTGACGTCGCCAAGCCACTCGTCGGTCATCAGTGACGGCACCGTATCGCGGTCGCCCGCTGCCAATGCTGCCTCGATTGCTTCCATCTCTTCGACATAGCCGACCGCCTTCCAGTAGTTGCGATAATTCGGAAGCCCGACATACATGCGGAGGGTTTTGCGGTTGACCGCCGCCGCGGCCGCCCTGTCGTCGTCGATACAAATCGGGATCATGCCACCTATGAAGAAGTTGTCGGGCAGCGTCGCCGAGGCATTGAGGCGCTCGAGAGTCCCCGCGAAGGCACTCAGTGAAGCATTGGCAAACACCATTCCGTCGCCAATCTCGGCTGAAAGGTTCACCATTTTGTCGCGCATGGCCGCCAACACAATGGGTGGCAGCTCACCGATTCGTTTCAGCGAGCGGGCCGCCTCGACGAAGGCCTTGATATCGGCCAACGGTTCGCCCGTGGTGACACCTAGCCGGTCGTTCATCGGCGCGTGGCTAACCCCGATTCCAAATCGAAACCTGCCCCCTGAGGTTTCGTGAATGAACGATGCTGCCTGGGCATAGTCGGCGACGTTGCGGGTGTAGATGTTGGCAATCGAAGTCCCAAACGAAATTGTCGAGGTTGCCGATGCGAGGGCCTGGCACAAACCCATCGAGTCGCCAAGACTTGGGCAATAAATACCAGTGAAGCCGCGCCGCTCGATCTCGGCGGCCAACTCAAGGGTGTCGAGTCGACGCCCGGGTACCGCAGCGAGTGAAACAGCCGGAAGCTTGTTAGTCATTGCACCAGTCTGCCCAAGGCTCACCCAAAGATCCATGCGATGATGTTCGATTACTTGAGCAAGAGGTATAGCAATGCCCAATGAACAGCGGCCAGCGCCCGGCACCCTGTCGGTCTGGGGAGGAGAGCAGGACCACCTGGCAGGCGGGCCAACCCAGACGCCGGTGGTGCACAGCGTGTCGTTCGGCTATGGCGATCTCGACGATTGGCTCGACGTTGCAACCGGCAACAAACCCGGCCATATCTACGGCCGCAACACCAATCCGACGGTCGACGTATTCGAAGAGAAGATCCGCCTGCTAGAGGGCGGCGAGGCGGCCACCTCAGCCTCAACTGGCATGGCGATCATCAGCAACACCTTGTTTGGGTTGCTGGCTCCGGGCAAGCGGGTGGTGAGCGTCAAAGACACCTATGGCGGCACCAGCAAGCTATTCACCGACTTTCTTCCCTCCTACGACATCGAAGTTGAACTGTGCGACACCACCGATGTAGAGGCCATCGAAACGGCGATTGCCAACGGTTGCGACCTGCTGTACCTCGAAACACCAACCAACCCGACGCTCAAGCTGCTCGACATTGAGCGGCTCGCAGCTGCCGGTACGGCGGCCGGCGCGATCGTCGTGGCCGACAATACCTTTGCCACACCGATTAACCAGACTCCTCTGGCTCTCGGAGTCGACCTTGTGGTTCATAGCGCCACCAAGTATTTGGGGGGCCACGCCGATGCACTAGGAGGGGTAGTCGTTGGCAGCAAAGAGTTCGTCGATAAGGTCTACGGCTACCGCGAGATCAACGGTGCCACACTTCATCCAATGGCCGCGTACCTACTGCTTCGAGGCATGAAAACGCTGCAACTTCGAGTCGAGCGACAGAACCGCAGTGCGCAGCGTATTGCCGAGTTTCTAGACGACCATTCCAGAGTGACGCAGGTTAACTATCCAGGCCTTCGTTCGCATCCACAGCACGATCTGGCCAGGCGGCAAATGAAGGGCTTCGGAGGAATGCTTAGCTTTAGCCTCGGAGAAGGCCTCGACGCGGTGCGCGAATTCTTGCCTCGGTTTCGCTACGCCCACGCTGCGGCAAACCTTGGCTCGGTCGAGACGATCGTGGGCCCACCGGCTACCACAAGCCACGTCGAATGTTCGGCCGAGGAGCGAGCCGCGCTTGGTATCCCGGAAGGTCTTGTGAGGTATTCAACCGGTATCGAGGACTGTGATGACCTTCTCGCCGACCTCGATGCAGCCCTCAGCTAGTGGTGCGTCTTAGGGGCCATTAGTTAGGGGCAGCACCGTGCTTCTTGTTCGCCGAGCACCGTGTTGTCGAGCTGTTCCGAGTCGCCGGTGCGCACATACCACTCCCAACGGTTGTCGGGGCTGTTGACCCAGGTTTCGGTCTTGGTGGCGTAGCAGCAAAGGGTATCGTCGACCCCGGTGGTCTCGATTCCGACTCCCGAAATGCGTTGCTCGGCAGCCACTACCTGTTCGGCGGCTTCGACCTCGACGCCGAGGTGATTGATAGTGCCACCTTGGTCGGGGGCCTCAAATAGAACGAGTTTAAGAGGGGGATTGTCGATCGCGAAGTTCGCGTACCCGGGGCGAACCTTTCGAGGCTCGGTGTCGAACATTTTGCTATAGAACTCGATCGATTCATCGAGATTGCTCACATTGAGGGCAAGTTGTAGACGCATGACGGTCGCTTTCCATCGGTTGAGATGTTGCTAACGCTTCGATGTAAGTCGATACGATAGCAACATATCGAAGTTTGTCAATACGTTACCGTGCAGTTCTAACTGTGTCTCGTCTACGGTAGTGACCGATGTCAGCCGCCGAAATACCCGAACCGTATTCCTCTCCCCCACGGATCAAAGCCAGCACTCCGCGGCAGTTGTGGGAGGGCCCGGCCTACATCGATCGCGGTCTGCTCGAGGTTTCGGGAATGAAGGTGGAATCGATCGAGTTCGATCTCGAAGGCTGCGACGACTTCGAAATCACAACCAGTTCACTCAACGACGTGACCTTCGCAGCCGAGCATTGCGCTACGGCCGAGGTGCGACAGAGCACCTTCAATAACTGCGATTTCGGGTCACTGAAATTTCGATCGCTGCGCAGCGCCAGCTTCGTCGACAGCAAACTGCTCGGCACCGACTTCTCGGGCGCGGTGCTAACCGACGTACTATTCGAGCGCTGCATCCTCCGCTACGCAAACCTGCGAAGGGCGAAGCTTTCACGAGTCGCGTTTAGCAACTGCACACTGCTCGACATCGATGCCTTTGAAGCCAGCTTCGACGACGTCGACTTCTCACGATCGACGCTCACCAAAGTCAACATCGACCGTGTAACCGCCAACCGCGTCGACATTCGCACGGCTCGCGAGCTTGGGCTTAACGCCGTTGGCCGCCTCGACGGATGGTTGGCAGCCGGCCATCAGCTTCCCGAACTAGCCGCACCACTCGCACTCTCTGTGGGCCTAACTGTCGCCGTTTAGGCTCGGGCAGCTACTGCGTGCGGCGATCTTTGACTGGTACAAATTGCGCGCCGCCGTAAGTCTGCTCGGTGGGCATGATCTCTAGTAGGCCAACATTTACTCGCCACGGAGCATCGAGTACGTAGACGACAGCATCGGCGACATCAGCACTGGCGATCACCTCACAACCGGTGTTGGTGACTTCGGCGCGACGAGCAGGGTCGTCGTACGCGACGTCGTAGAACTCGGTGTCGACCCGGCCGGGGTTAATTTCGCTTACTCGGATCCCGGTGCCTTGTAGTTCGTGGCGAAGGTCTTGGGAGAGCTTGTGCATAGCTCCCTTGGTCGCCCCATAGAGCGCTGCCGGGCCAGCGTATAGCGCAAGCACTGAACTCATGTTGACGATGTGGCCCTTGCCGCGCTCGACCATTCCGGGCAGCACCGCACGAAGTAGATGGATAACCGAAGTGAGATTGGTGTCGATAGTTCGCTCGATGTCGTCGAGGTCCGCTGTCCAAAGCGATCCCATTCCTCGGCCCAACCCTGCATTGTTCACAACGATGTCGAACCGAAACTCGTCACAGAGCGCCGCTACCGCCTCGCGGTCTCGCACATCGAGCGTCTGCGCGACGCAGCCAGTGTCTTGGGCTAGGGCCGCTAGCCGGTCGGCCCGGCGAGCAGCGGCATGAACTACAACTCCACGTTCACGAAGTGCGCGCACTGTGGCTGCACCAATACCGCTCGACGCGCCGGTTACAAGCGCCGTGTCATTACTGCTCAGGCTCATAGCCGGATCGTAGCCAAGAACTCACGACCTCGCGACTAGTAGCTTCAACCAATGACTTCAAGGTCTGGTACTAGTTGATCATGCTTTTGCGACGTCGCCGCAGTGTTGTATCCCAGGGTCGGCGATTCGATGTGCCTCGCGGCGTCTTTAACCCTGAGGTGCACCTGTCAGGGGTGGCGTTCGCTAATCATCTTGCCGATGAGCTCGACCACTACATTGCGCCTCAGAGTCGGGTCCTTGACCTCGGGACCGGATGCGGCATCTTGGCGGCCGTCGTTTGCGAGAATGCCGCCCGCACTGTCGCCAGCGACGCAAACCCCGAAGCCGTCGAGTGCGCGGCCCGCAACCTCGCCGGGCTTTCGATAGAGGTGCTTTGCGGCGACCTCTTCGAGCCCGTTCGCGGGGAGCGATTCGACATCGTTGTATGCAACCCGCCCTACGACATTGGCCCGTCACGAGACCGTTCGCTCGGCTCGCCCGACTTTCTTGCCCGCTTCGGACGCGAGGTTCACGATCATGCCGACACCGTTCTGCTCGCTTACCCAGCGGACGAGGCCGAGAATCTGGACTTGACCGGCCTCGCCTTCGAACTCGATCATAGAATTCGCACCAAAGGGGAAGACCTCGGAATCTTCGTCGCTACAACAGCAAGTTTGCAGTAACGGCTACCAATCGGTGGGTTTGTAGTCCTTTAGGAACTGGCCCCACTGGTGCTCGCCCTCGTTGAAACCACTGATAATCGGGTCGAGAATTCGAGCGGCGCCGTCGACGATGTCAAGTGGGGGATGAAACCGGTGTTCGGCCGTCTTTTGTTGCGCGATCGCCAGCGGATCTTCATCGCTTACCCAACCGGTATCGACACTGTTCATGTAGATGCCCGACGAGTGGTAGTCGGTGGCCGAAGTACGGGTCATCATGTTGAGCGCGGCCTTAGCCATGTTGGTGTGCGGATGTCGGGTGGTCTTGTAGCGCCTGTAGAACTGGCCCTCGACCGCCGACACGTTAACGATGTGTTTGTGGGGCTGGGGCGAACCGGCCATTAGCGACTTGAGCCGAGCGTTCAGCACGAAGGGCGCCACAACATTCACCAACTGCGTCTCGAGCAACTCGACCGACGACACCTCGTCCAACAAGAGTCGCCACGAGTTCCGGTGCCTCAGATCGACCTGCTGAAGGTCTTGATCGAGCCGGCCTGCGGGGAACAAATCGCCCTGAGCCCTCAGCTCGTCGGGCAACAAGGCCTGTTGCGATAGCTGGGCGGCGTGGGTCAGGCCTTGAAGATCTTGCTCGATCGCGGGCGGCTCCGAAGAATCGGCAGCCGGAATCATGTTGTAGCCCCGCAGCCCCTCGTAGGAACCGACCAACCCGAGCACCTCGGGGGCGAGGCCGCTTAGCGCCGCTGTTTCCAAATCCATCATATGTTGGTAAAAGTCGGGCGGTCGGCGCACGGTCTGACAGGCGTTGTTGATAATGAAATCGAGTCGACTGCGGGTTTGCTTAACGTGCTGGCAGAACGCTTCAACGCTCGGGGTGTGGCGAAGGTCCAAACCAAAGATTTCGACACGATGGCCCCATTGGTCGAAGCCGGCTTCGGCTGCGTAGCGTGCCGCCGCGTCTCGCGGAAAGCGCGTTGCGACAATCAACTCGGCACCGCAACGAAGCAGTTTGATGCCAGCCTGATAGCCAATCTTTACCCGACCTCCGGTGAGAATGGCGACCGTTCCCGAAAGATCGGCCAACTCGCTCCGCTTGGTGTAGTTAAAGCGCGCACAGTCCGGGCACATCTGGTCATAGAAGTGATGCAGCTCTCGGTACTTGACCTTGCACACGTAGCAGTGCTGCGGCTCGACCGTCTCGCGAAAGAGCGGATCCTCGACGTCGCCTTGGGCAAAGCTGTCGGGAGCAAAACTGTTCGGGGTCGTGAAGACCGGTTTGTCGCGCAGCGTACGGATACCGGTGGCCGCCAGTAACTCTTCGTCGCGCTCGAGCTTGTCGAGACGACGCTTTCGGCGCTTCGCCTTCATTCGCAATCGACGCTCCTGCGGGTCGGCGCAAAACACATCGCCAGCGGCATTGACCAGATCGATTCGCTCCTGCTCGGAGAGCCCGCCGAGTAGATCCTTCGACGCAGCAAGTTCCTGAAGAAATCTGGTTGTTTCCAGCAGGCGCTCGCGAAGATCGTCAGGTCTGGGTGTAAAGGAATCACTCACCTTGCTGAATATAGCCATATCGTCAACCCGGTTAGAAGTAATTCACCCAGCCCGTGCCTCAACTGGACAATTCAGCGGAATAGCTGAGCTTCCAATAGGGTTTGTGCTTCGTCCGCCCGGCTTTCGCCGACCACACGAGGAGCCAGCGACAACCAATATGGTTTCACTGATTCGCGTGGCGCGGATTGACGGCACGCGGTTGGCTTGGACCCTCTCCGCAGCGGCGACCGCCATTTGGTTCGCTGCGGTTGCACTGTTCGATCACTGGGGTCGAGTCCTCGCCAACTGGGAAGCCGCTGCGACCATGCTGTTGGGCAGCTTCTTAGCGGGATCGTCACCCGAGGGTGGCGGGGCGGTGGCCTTCCCCATCTTTACCAAGGGCCTTCACATCCCAGCACCTGTGGCCAGAACCTTTGGCTTGTCGATTCAAGCGGTCGGCATGACCATGGCGGTGGTCGCCATAGTGCTCTGCGGCCGATCGTTTGCTCGCCGCCCAGCCATCGTCGCGTCGGCCGCTGCGATCACCGGACTACTTTTCGCGGTGGTGGCCTTCGGCGAACCCGAGCTGGCCTTTTGGGGATCTTCAATAGAGGCTGATTGGACCAAGGCCACATTTAGTATCGTGCTCGCCGCCACTTCGTTTCTGATGGTGCGACACCTTCGTCATGGCGAGGGCGCCCACCGAACAGTGGAGTGGAACCAGAGATTCGATGCCGCTCTCATCGTGATCGCGTTTGCCGGAGGTTTTCTTTCGGCGCTGGCGGGAACTGGTGCCAATATCCTGGTGTTTCTGTTTCTGGTGGTCATCGCCGATATCGATCCAAAGACCGCCTTGCCTACCGCCCTGATGGTGATGTGCGCTGTCTCACTGGTTGGCTTTGTGCTGTTTGGGCTAATCGACGGCCAACTCAGCGTGGAGCTGAACGGAGACCGCGTGGTGTCGGTCGGTGGCACAGCAACCGATCTTCCGGCCAGCGAATCAGATCTCTTCGGCCTCTGGCTCGCGGCGATCCCGGTAGTGGTCTGGGGCGCCCCACTCGGTTCTTGGGCGGCCTCGAAGGTTAAGGAAAGTCACCTGGTTATCTTCGTCGCTTGCCTGGCCGGACTC
>CBERPN010000141.1:0-10798 GCA_965524675.1 uncultured bacterium | reverse complement strand
GCGAGTTCACAAAGCCAAGGGACATAGTGAAACGCCGGAGCCGCAGGCGGAGAAAAGCAGTAATGTCCTTTTCTTATGGACAAATTTCTTTTGGCTGCGATCGACGAGGCTCGGGCAGGCCTGGCTGAGGGCGGCATCCCGATCGGCTCGGTGCTGGTTATTGACGGTGAGATTGTGGGACGGGGACACAACAGACGAATCCAGTGGTCGAGCGCAACGTTGCACGCCGAGATCGACTGCCTAGAAAATGCTGGTCGCCTCAGCGCGGCCGAGTATCGCCGCTCGACTCTTTATTCCACGCTGTCTCCGTGCGATATGTGTACCGGAGCCGTACTGCTTTACGGCATTGAGCGGGTCGTCGTGGGCGAGAACCGAACCTTTCAAGGCCCCGAACAATACTCTCGTTCTCGCGGTGTGAACCTGGAGATAGTCGATGACCCAGACTGTCGAGAACTCATGAGCAACTTCATCGCAGAACACCCTCAGCTATGGAACGAGGACATCGGCGAGACCGCTAGCTGAAAGTGCGAACGGCTCATTGCAGGTGACCCCTCGCTGTTCCTATCCTCGATGTCTATGACCGAGCGAACGAGTAACACCACCGCACCAGGGGACGATCCAGTTCAGTTTGCTAGTTGGCTTGATTCCGTCCCGTCGGCGACCGTCACCGAACTTCCTACCAAGTCTGAACTCGCGATGGCCTTCCAGCCAGACCGAGCCGAATCGGCAGCAGTAATCGACCTCACCGAGCGAACGACGCATCCCTACGATGAGTTCTATGATCTCGCCGAGGACGAACCGAGACACTATTCGGCGCCAGCATCACCCGGGGCGGGTGCAGCGACGGGCTTGACCCCAACATCGATGATCAGCATCGATCTGCTATCGAGTTCGCCGATGGATCTACGGGGCATGCTCACAGTGCAGCTGCTCGATCAGGGCTTCGAAATCGCCTCGACGTCAGATTCAACCACAACCTTTGAGCGAAATGACGGCACACTTTCGCTCGAGTCAATCGCGCATTCATCGGGCTGTCTTATCGAAGTCCGCTCGCTGCCGGCCGAAGCGGTTCGCAGGTTGATCATTGCCTCGATGCTCGGCTCCGGTTTCGTACTCCGCAAATCAGGGCAGCAAGAGTCAATGCTGGCTCACTACGACGGCGCGATCGCGCGGGTCGTAGGCATCTAGATTCTGGTTGCTAGAGCCTAAGCATTCAGCACGTTCGAAATCTCGGCGCCGATGGTGGTCGAGTCACCGTGACCGGTGTGCACGTTCGTTGAGGCGTCAAGACCTAACAGTTTGGCCTTAATGCTCTCGACGAGCAGTTCTTGGCTACTGAAGGACCGGCCGGTGGCGCCCGGGCCACCGTTAAAGAGCGTGTCACCAGAAAAGACGACCCGTTCGGACGCCAAGTGAAGGCACACTCCACCGGGTGAATGCCCAGGCGTGTGAAGGATCTCTAGCTCGAGGCCACCAACGCTGATAGTGGCGCCATCGGCGAGTGGATCGTCGACTCGCCGATCGGGATAGACGGCCTCCCACAACATGGCGTCGTCGGGGTGAAGCAAGATCGGCGCTCCGGTCGCCTCGGCCAGGTCTGCGGCGGCATTGATGTGATCGTTATGGGCGTGGGTGCAGATGATTCCCTTAACGGTTCGGCCAGCGATTCCGTCGAGGATTGGCCGGTGATCGTGGGCAGCATCGACGATGATTACCTCGCGGTCGTCGCCGACTACCCAGATATTGTTTTCAACCTCGAAGTCGTCACCATCTAGAGAAAAAATGCCTGCCGTGATCACACGGTCGATTTGTGCCGCCATCAGAGAACCACCACCGACCGGAGAACCTCGCCCGATTCCATCCGGTGAAATGCCTCTTCAACGTCTTCCAGGCCAATCGTTTCACTTACGAACCGGTCGAGATCGAGTCGTCCCTGTAGGTACAGGTCGATGAGCATCGGGAAGTCGCGCGATGGCAAACAATCGCCATACCACGAGGACTTGAGTGACCCTCCTCTGCCGAACAGGTCGATTAGCGGAAGTTCGATCTTCATCTCGGGATTGGGTACGCCTACCAGCACGACCGTTCCGGCTAGGTCACGAGCGTAGAAAGCCTGCTCGTAAGTCTTTGGAAGCCCAATCGCCTCGATAGCAACGTCGACACCGTTGCCGTTGGTGAGCTCGCGGATTCGTTCGACGACGTCTTCTGACGATGCGTTGATGGTGTGTGTCGCCCCAAACTCTTTTGCCCATTCGAGCTTCTTGTCGTCGAGGTCGACAGCGATGATGGTGTGTGCGCCCGCTAGTTGCGCGCCCGCGATAGCTGCGTCGCCCACGCCGCCACAACCAAATACTGCCACCGAATCACCTCTTCCTACTTCACCGGTATTCATGGCTGCACCAAGTCCGGCCATTACGCCACAACCGATCAGCCCCGCAACCTCGGGACGGGCCTCCTCGCTTACCTTCGTGCATTGCCCTGCAGCGACCAGGGTCTTTTCAGCGAATGCACCGATTCCGAGCGCTGGGCTTAGGTCCTGCCCATCGAGGGTCATTTTCTGAGTGGCGTTGTGGGTGTTGAAGCACAGGTGCGAGCGGCCACGACTACATGCTCGACACTCGCCACAGACAGCGCGCCAATTCAAGATTACGAAATCGCCTGGGGCGACGCTGGTGACACCTTCGCCGACCGACTCAACAGTTCCTGAAGCCTCGTGGCCTAGCAGAAAGGGGAACTCGTCGTTGATTGCCCCCTCGCGGTAATGCAGGTCGGTGTGACAAACACCGCAGGCCAAGATCTTGACGACGGCCTCGCCTGGGCCCGGGTCGGGAATCTCAATCATCTCGATGCTGACCGGTTCGCCCTTGGCCTTCGCCACTACGGCGCGTACCTGCTGTGCCATCTTCGTCCTCCGTTTGGGGGTTCTCTAAGTCGGTCGCCCATGCCCAGACAAGGGGGGCGAGTCGCCTAGCGAGACTAGCTGGTCGCTGTCAGCCGGTTGCGAGCGAAGCTAGGACTTTCTTGCCACCCCAGCCGTTGACCTGGTCGCGCCCCTCGACGACTACCTCGGTGATGTCATCGGGGATTTCCACGCCGGCCAAACTGCGAGTAAACGGCTGTTCGGCGCCATGGTCGTGGGCGAGCTCTCGTACGCCTAGCAACTCACCATCGACGGTCGACACTCGAAAGGCATCGGCATAGCGTTCGGGGGTGTCATAGGGCGAGCTGATAGTCACGTCGAAACGCCACTCACCATCACCGTCCTGAGTAGTCGAGACTTCGATTACGTCGGGAAAGCGATCGCTAGCTGGGTCGATGGTGCTCTCCGCCGCCTCGCTGGTCGTGGTTGGCGTTGAGCGATCGACGTCGGCGGCAAGCTGTGTCGTGCTGACCGGATTTTCGACCTTACCGGTTGGGTTTGAACTCGCCGAGCAGCCGACGATGAGCGTGGCGGCCGCCACCGAGATCGCAAGCGCTTTCATCGCTCGACCATACCGGTAGCGACTTAGCTACTGACCCTCGCCGTCACCGGCATCCGGCTCGTCAACTTCGAAGAGCTCAGCGCAATCATCGCGACGTTGGGCCGCAGCGAGGTCGTTGGGGTGTTCGCTTCGGATCAGGACTTCGCATTCAACCGGGTGCAACTCTTCGAAGTCGATGTGGTTGAACGGGTCGCGCGGGTCGCCGAATTGCCGGAGTTCGAAGTGAAGATGAGGCCCGGTCGAGTAACCGGTCGAGCCGACCCAACCAACTACCTCGCCGCGCGCTACCTGCTGGCCCGGCACGACCAACAACCTGCTCTGGTGGGCATACAGGGTGCCCCATTGACCTCCGTGATCGATCACGACCACGTTTCCGTAGCCGCCACGGGCTTCCGCCATTACCACCACTCCGGCCGCTGCAGCATAGATTTCGTCGCCGCTGCCCCCTCCGTAGTCAAGTCCGTTGTGCATGCGCACGTTGCCAAATATTGGATGTAGACGGGGCCCGAAACCTGAACTTATCGATGGTTCCAGCAGGGGTGAGTGAAGCCGCGGCGGCGGGCCCGACAGCTGTCCGGCTTGGGCCCTTTGCAAGGCTAACGATGCCGAATCCGAGTCCTGCTCGAGCGCATTTAGCCGCTGTTCGTACTCGGTTCGGCGCGTCTGAATGTCGGCGAGTTGAGTCTGAAGTTCGGCCTTTTCATCCACAGCAGAGTCGCGCAACGTGTCGAGCGCATCGCTACGTTTTTGAACTCGAGTCTCAAACTTTGCTACCCGCCGGTGCGCCTTCTTTGCGACCCGCTCGAGACCCTCGTTACGAATCACTAACTCGTCAACTCGCGCCTCAAGATCTTCGATTCCGACGATCAGGAGGTTCTGGTCGTCGAGCGCAACATGCGCATACGCACGAGCACTCTCCACTTGGTCGATCGACTCGGAGTTCAAGATCGTGGTGATGAGGTCCTCGTTGGTTCCGCTACCACCAATGAAGGCTTCGACCGCCTGGCGTTTCAGCCTCAACCGTTCGCCTCGCAGCTCTTCGGTGACCCGCTGCAATTCGGCTTCGGAATCTTGGCGAGCTCGCTCAGCCGCCGCCACGTCTTGGCGTGACGACTCGATCTCAAGCTCTGTCCACCGCAGCATCCCCTCCGACCGTGCGATTCGAGCATCGATCTGCTCGACCCGTGCCTTGGCCAGCTCGAAACGGGCCAGGGCCACAGCCTCGTCGCCCACAGCTTCATCATAGAGCCTTGAGGTTTCGAGAAGCTCGAGAAATGAATAGCGGGGTAGCTCGCCCTCAGCAGGCGGTACTTCTTCAGACTCAGCGTTCGGGGCGACCTCCTCATCTAGTAAAGGCGGAACCGATTCGGCAGTCGGTTCGATGCTCGGCGATTCTGGGGCAGGGGCCGCGCTGGTCGCGGTAGTCTCGCGTTGCAGCACGGTTGTGGAGGGGCTCTCGGCAACTGGCGGCGCCGCCGTCGTGGGAGGCGGCGCCGAGATGGGCGGGGGCTGAGTCGCGGCTGGTGCCACGGTCGTAGATGTTGGATCAACGACATCATCCTGAGCGATCGCTGGCGCGATAAAAGAGCCTTGTGTAGCTAGTAACGCCACCACGAGCAACGCGTGGAACAAGCGCCTTGGTGCCTTACTGGTCGGGGCGCTACAAACGCGCAAATCGCTCACCGGTATCAATCGGCTCGTCGACCGTCGACATGACCCGTAAATCAGAAACGATCCGGGCGCCCTAGTGGCGCGAGAGCGCCTTCTAGACGTCGAGTTTTGTCGACACAGCGAACGCTGAGCCCAAGATTCCAACGATCACACCAATGCCTAGAACCCAAAGGCTTCGATTGATGAGCTCAGCGGTGGTAACCCGTAGCCCTTCGAGCAGTTTTAGGTTCTGCGACTGGCTGAATCCATCGATTACCCAACGCTTGACGCCCCACATGGCTACTACCGCGAACCCTGAGCCAACCAAGCCGTGCACAAGGCCTTCGAGCATGAAGGGCAGGCGGATAAACCAGTTGCTCGCCCCCACTAGCTTCATGACCTCAATCTCTTTACGGCGGGCATTGATTGCGACAACAATTGTGTTGAGAATCAACAAGGCCGAGGCCACCAACAACGCGATCGACACCCAAAGCAACCCGCTCGAGATTCGGTTGGCTTGTAGTTGAATGTCCTTGATTGCTTCGCTGGCGAAGACGACGTTACGAACTCCGGGACGGTTATCGAACTGTCGGCCTAGCTCGGCGACCACATCGGCGTCGGGGTCGGTTGGTACTACCCGATACGACGGAGGGAGGTCGCTAGCCTCAACCGACTCGATCAGCTCGGGAGAGTCAGCGAACATTTCGCTGAACTCAACGAAAGCTTCGTCCTGGTTGACATAGGTGAAGGAGGCCACCGCCGGGCTTTCGTCGATCGCTCGCCGAATTGCAGCATCTTGATCGGCGTCGGCGTCTGGAATCATCCAAATAACGAACTCGATTCCGCCTTCCCAGCGTTGGGTCGCGTTGGCAACGCCGTCGCGTGCGAGCAATGAACTGCCAAAGAGCGCGAGCGAGATAGAGATGGTGAGAATCGCGGCGATGGTCAGAGAAATCCGTCGAACCAGGTTCGTTCCGGTCTCGCGCAGCATGTAGGTGACTTTGAGTGCCATGAAAATTTCCGAGTCCTACTCGTAAACGCCTTGTGCCTGATCGCGTACGATCGCACCTTGTTCGAGTTCAACTACGCGGCGGCGCATAGTGTCGACGATGCCACGATCGTGGGTCGCCATGACGACGGTGGTACCCGTCCGGTTGATTCGGTCGAGCAACCTCATGATGCCGACCGAAGTGGCTGGGTCGAGGTTTCCAGTAGGTTCGTCGGCCAACAGAATCAGCGGCCGGTTGACAAAGGCTCTAGCGATCGACACCCGCTGCTGCTCGCCACCGCTTAGCTGAAGCGGGAAGCTCGCGACCTTGTCGGCCAAGCCGACCAACTCGAGAATCGCCGGAACCTGTTTGGAGATAACCGACTTAGGTCTACCGATCACTTCGAGTGCAAACGCAACGTTCTCTGAAACCGTCTTCTTCTCGAGCAATTTGAAATCTTGGAAAATGCATCCGATATTGCGACGAAGATATGGCACCTTCCAAGAATTGAGTTGGCCAATATCTTTGCCCGCGACGAAGATGCGACCGTCGCTCGGCTCCTCTTCTTTGTTCAGCAACCGGATAAAGGTTGACTTGCCTGAGCCGGATGGGCCGACAAGGAAAACGAACTCTCCCTTGCCGATGTCGATATTGGCGTTTCTGAGCGCGGGAAGGCTCATGCCTTTGTAGTTCTTCGAAACGTTCTCGAGTTTGATCATGAGCCGACGAAAACGCTACCAGCGGAAACTAGAAACGGGCGGTCACGATAAGCGAGCGAAGCAGAACTCATCGGTGCGACATGACTTGGGGCTACGCCGAAGATGCTTGGGCTCGGGTCCAACGGAGGTATGCCTCCATGAACGGCTCGATTGCACCATCTAGTACCGAATCGACGTCGCCGGTCTCGTGATTGGACCGGAGATCCTTCACCATCTGGTACGGGTGCAACACATATGACCGAATCTGGCTGCCGAAGTCGACATTTTTTGCTTCGCCTGCGATCTCGGCAAGCTCGGCCGAGCGTTGCTGGCGTTCTAGGTCGAGAAGCTTCGCGGCGAGCATCGCCATCGCACGGTCTTTGTTCTGATGCTGGGACCGTTCGTTTTGACAAGAGGTCACAACGCCGGTGGGCAGGTGAGTTATGCGAACGGCCGAGTCGGTAACGTTTACATGTTGTCCCCCGGCCCCCGACGACCGGTACGTATCGATCCGAAGATCCTTCTCGTCGATGTCGACCTCGGCGGCGACGGCATCAAAGAACGGCACGATGTGCATCGAAGCAAAGGCCGTCTGGCGTTTGGCCTCTTTGTTGAAAGGTGAGATCCGAACGAGGCGATGGACACCGCGCTCGGCTTGCAGCAAGCCATAAGCGTGGCGGCCGCGGACTACGAACTCGACCGAGGAAAGGCCTGCCTCATTACCTTCGGAGACCGCTTCGATCTCGATTACAAAGCCGCGACGTTCGGCCCAGCGGGTGTACATCCGCATCAGCATTTCCGCCCAGTCCTGGGCGTCGGTTCCGCCAGCACCCGACTGGATCTGACAGACGGCATCCGACTCGTCGAATTCGCCCGTGAAAAGCGAACGCATTTCGAGCTCATCAAATGCCGATTCGACCTCGACCATCGCAGCTTCGATCTCGGTCTCTAAGCCTTCGTCGTTTTCCTCGCGGGCCATCTCATAGAGCGTCTCGGCATCACTTATTGAACTCTCGAGTGCGGCGAATTTTGAAAGATCATCGTTTACCGATGCCAATTCGGTTTGAACCTGGCGCGCCCAATCGGCATCATCCCAAAGATCGGGCCGACCCATCTCGGTCTCGAGTTGTGGCTGGCGGGCCGAAATATCGGCAATCTTTAGATAAACCTTGGCCTCTCCGAGTCGCCTACGCAATACCTGAAGAGCATCGCTGAAGTCCTGCACAGTGCCCTATTTCTGTCTATTTCTTGCCATGGCAGGTCTTGAATTTCTTGCCGCTGCCACACGGGCAGGGTTCGTTGCGGCCCGCCTTTTCGAACTGGGTGCTGATCTTGGGTGTGCGGGACGCCGCCTTGTTCTCCTCAACGATTTCGGGGCCATCGCCACCGCCTAGCTCAGCCTGCTTTTTCGGCGCCGACAGCGCGCTCGAACCGGTCTGGCCGGCTCGTTCGGCCTGGGAATCGGGAGCGGTCTCTGTCACATCGACCGCCTGCTGAGTTGGCTTGGGAGCCGGCTCGCTGACATTGACTTGTACGTGCATGACGTACTTGACAAAGTCTTGAGCGATCCCGGTCATCATGTGGCCGAACATTTCGAAACCCTCGCGTTGCCACTCGGTCGCAGGGTCCTTTTGGCCCATGGCCCGAAGATGAATTCCCTCGCGTAGATAGTCCATCTCGTAGAGGTGCTCACGCCACCGCTGATCGATGATCTGCAACATGACTTGGCGTTCGACCTGACGCATGATGTCGTCGCCGATTTCGGTTTCGCGCTGCTCGTAGTGCGCGGTGGCTTCAGACATGAGCATCTCGTACAAGCCATCGGTAGTCGTGGCCTCGGCCAGCGCCTCTTCGCTTAGCTCTGTTGGCCAGTAAGTGGCGACTTCGGTTAGCAGCGTGTCGAGATCCCATTCATCGGCGTGATCGCTGACGGCATGGGCCGAAACTAGTGAATCGACAGCATCGGCCAAGTACTGCATTGCCTCTTCGCGCAAATCCGCGCCGTCGAGGATCTGATCGCGGCGCTTGTAGATAACTTTGCGCTGTTCGTTCATCACCTCGTCGTATTTGAGAACGTTCTTACGGACCTCAGCGTTTTTTTGTTCGACGGTAGTCTGAGCGCGCTCGATGGCCTTGCTGACCATCTTGGCCTCGATCGCTTCCTCTTCGGGCAGCGCACGGCCCATCACCCAGTCCATCGCACCGGTAGCGAACAGTCGCATAAGGTCGTCCTCGAGCGAGAGGTAAAACCGGCTCTCGCCAGGATCTCCCTGGCGACCCGAGCGGCCCCGCAATTGATTGTCGATGCGGCGGCTGTCGTGGCGCTCGGTGGCAAGCACGTAGAGCCCGCCCAGCTCGCGAACCTTGTCGCCTTCGACCTTGCATTCCGGTTCGTACTTCGACAGCTCTTTAACGTAGAGCTCCTTGCCCTCTTCGTCGTCCATGGAAAGCCCAGCGGCCAACACTTCGTTTTCGGCCAGCCCTTCAGCATTACCGCCCAGAACGATGTCGACCCCTCGACCAGCCATGTTGGTGGCCACGGTCACCGAACCAACCCGACCGGCTTGGGTGACGATCTGAGCCTCGTTGGTGTGCTGTTTCGCATTGAGCACACTGTGCGGGATGCCACGCTGTTCGAGCACTCTCGACAGCTTCTCGGAGTTCTCGACCGAAACGGTTCCGACAAGCACCGGTTGACCGGTTTCGTGGCGACCGCTTAGGTCATCAACGATCGCGCCGAATTTGGCCTGTTCGGACTTGTAGATGAGGTCGGCTTTGTCATCGCGCGCCAAGGGCTTGTTGCTGGGTATCGGCACTACCTGAAGCCCGTATGTTCCCATGAGTTCGGAAGCCTCGGTCTCCGCTGTTCCCGTCATGCCGGCGAGCTTTTCGTACAAGCGGAAGTAGTTCTGAAGCGTGACCGTAGCGAGGGTCTGGTTCTCCTCCTTGATACTCACACCTTCTTTGGCCTCGACCGCTTGATGCAACCCTTCTGACCAGCGACGACCGTCGAGGACCCGGCCGGTGAATTCGTCGACGATCTTCACCTCGCCATCGCGAATGATGTAGTCCTTGTCGCGCTTATAAAGTTCCTCGGCTCGCAGCGCCTGCTGAAGGTGATGCACCAAGTTGGACGAGACAGCGTCGTAAAGGTTCTCGATATCGAGTGCGCCTTCTACCGCATGGATGCCATCTTCGGTGGGAGCGACGATCCGCTTTTCTTCGTCTACGTCGTAGTCGATATCGCGCTTTAGGCCTCTCACTATGCTGGCAAACTTGTAATAAGTTTGCGCCGCTTCAGCGAGCCGACCCGAGATAATTAGCGGGGTGCGGGCCTCATCGATGAGGATCGAGTCGATCTCGTCGACGATGCAGTAGTTTTGCCCTCGTTGCACCTGACGTTCGCGCGACATCGCCATGTTGTCGCGGAGGTAGTCGAAGCCCATCTCGTTGTTGGTGCCGTAGGTGATGTCGGAGTGGTACTGCTCACGTTTGTGGGGAGTGTCGCGATTTCCTGGAACGATCAGCCCGACGCTTAGACCGAGCCATCGGTGAACTTCACCCATCCACTCGGAGTCGCGAGTGGCAAGATAGTCATTGACCGTCACAAGGTGAACGCCTCGGCCAGCGAGACCGTTGAGGTAAACTGGAAGCAACGACGTCAGGGTCTTGCCCTCGCCGGTCTTCATTTCGGCTACCCAGCCCAGGTGAAGCGCAGCGCCTCCCTGTAGCTGAACGTCGTAGTGACGTTGGCCGAGCACGCGCCACGCAGCCTCACGAACTACCGCGAACGACTCTACCAACATGTCGTCGAGTGCCTCGCCGTTTTCGTGACGCTGTCGGAACTCGTTCGTTTTGGCTTTTAGCGCATCATCGGAGAGAGCCTGAGTTTCGGGTTCGAGCGCGCCGATATCGGGAACCAGCGCGGCTAGAGCCCGCAACTTACGGCCATCGCCGGTGCGGAGAATTTTGTCGAAGA
>CBERPN010000140.1:0-10947 GCA_965524675.1 uncultured bacterium | reverse complement strand
GAGCCTCTCGCGCAGACGCACATGCAATAGGGTGAGCCCGACAGTCTTGTTGTCTTTCACCTCGGGCACGATGATCATCGGCCGATTGTCACGACGCCCTACAGCGACAAGCAGCTTCTTCTCGATGGCCACTCGGTGTTTGGTTCCACGCAGGGTCGGATCGCGGTCGGTCCGCGATGGAATGTTGAGACTGATTCCACCGCGATCGATAATCACGGCCGTGCCATCGCTGTTCTTGTCGTCTAGGTCTTCGACGCGATAGCGGGTAAACCCAACAACCTCGACCACAGCGGGATCGAGATCTGCGAGTGCTCGTAGCGATTGATAGGTGAGGCGGTCACGTGGTGCCCCAGCATCGAGAACAGCCATTGCGAGCGCAACTTGAAGCAAGGTCTCATCGGATCGTGAAATCCCTACCGTGACCGTCTTCGCCTGATGCTTTATGGCATCGATCGGACGGGTTAATTCCTCGATAGCGACCGTAAGCGCCGACGCGAGATCCTCGATCGCCACACTCGGTGTTCCGACCTTGCCAAACTCGAGTTGATACGACTCGATCGCCAGATCACCAATGCCGTAGCGAAAATGTGACGACAGTCTTGCCGCTGTGTTCGCTTCGAGGTTGCCGTTCAGATCGCCGCTCCGCAACAGATCAAAGAATGCCGCCGCTGGCTGGCGAAGGCTTGAGCCGAGTTGGCTGATTATGTTCTCGCCAGCGCGACCGACCGGCAGCTCTGTAGCTGCCTGTTCGATAATGGAGCGGGCTTCTCGCAGCTTTTCTGCTTGAGAATCGATGGCCCGAGCCGCCTCGTATCCGAAGAGGTGCCCGACCATCGCCGACAACACAAAGGCGAGCCTCGGATGAACCTCCGGAACGAAGATGACGTCGAGCGCCGCACCGAACCGCTTCTCGCCTTCGTTGGCGATAACGATCGGCGCAGCCTTGTGCGCTCGGTAAATCGCAACTTCTTTGGCCACGTCGTCGGCGGTGCTTCCGACCAGCCCCGCAGCACAAACCAGGATCATTGGCTCGGCCGACAGATCGATGTGCTTTTTGTCTTCGGTTACATCGACAGCAATCGATTTATAACAAAGCTCTGAAAGTTTGATTCGGAGTTCGCGGGCCGAAATATGGTTGGCCCCGTTTCCAACCACAGCCCAATACCGGCGGCTGAGAGTATGACGACGGGTAGCTTCGCCGATTGCTTGCTGCTGGGTCAGTACGCTTTCCATCGCCTCGGGCATCAGCCGAATTTCGCTTAGCAACTCGCTGCGCTCTTCGCTGTCGCCGTAACCAAACAGTTCGGCGAGAGCACAGCCGAGCAGTACCCCGGCTGCGATCTGGGCATAGAATGCCTTGGTCGACGCAACGCTCATCTCCACGTCGCGACCGTCGGAGGTGTAGAGAACGCCGTCGGCCTTGTCGGTGAGGTCGCTATTGCGGCGATTGACGATAGCGATGACCTTCGCTCCGCGCCCACGAATGATGTCGACCGTACGGTTTGTGTCGGTGGTCGTTCCGGATTGGCTGATAGCGATCGCTAGGGTGTCGCTCATGTCGGGACGAAGGTGAAAGCCCGATAGCTCCGTTGCTGGAGTAGCCTTGATCTGAAGCCCAGATCCAGCGAACTCGTGGTCGAGCACCCGAGCCAAGCTCTCGCCCGCCACCGCCGCAGTACCTTGACCAATGACGTAGATCTGTCGAATCGACCCCGACTCAATGACATCGATTATGTCCTGGCCAATCGTCTCGAGGCTAAGCCGAACTAATAGCTGACCCTGATCTTCAACGATTTTGCTTCGCAGTGTCTTACGGAACGAGGACGGGGCCTCGGTTATCTCCTTGAGGAGATAGTGACGAAACGAGCCACGATCAATATCGCGGGTGGTGATCTGGGCGGTCACGATGTCGTCATTTGTAACCGGCAGATCGGTGCCATCGTACGCCTTGCGAACAATGCCTTCGATGGTTCCGGCATGCGCTGAGTTGAGATCGATGATCTGCCCGCGGCTGGCGTTGGGGTTGGCCAGATTGCCCGGCGTCTCGCCATCCATGCGAATGAATCGGGAGGTCTCCTCGACCAGTCCGTAGGGTTCGCTGGCCACAATGAAACAGTCTTCAGCTAGACCCACATAGAGGGCTTGGCCGCTGCCTCTAAGAGCTAGCTGGAGATGACTGGCCGCCTCGGCCGAACTGCTTGCGATCGCCACTGAGCCTTCGAGCCCTGCGACTGTTCGGCGGAACGCTTCGGCGACATCGTGGTCAGCGAGGTGCTTCGACATGAGTGTGGGTATCACCTTGGCGTCGGTGGTTATCTCATCGTCGATCTGAAGCCCTTCCGCGGCGGCGACATCGGCGAAGTTGTCGACGTCGCCGTTCAGAACAGCGGTGCAATATGGCCCTTGACGATCGTCGCTCTGTTCACTGTTGAGCGGATGAGCATTGGGTTCTGAGACGATGCCCACGCTGGCCCATCGCGTATGACCTAGTACCACGGTGTGGGCAGATTCATTGTCGAGCGCTTGGCGCAACATCGGGTCTTCGGCAATCGCCTGGCGAATAAATGCGGTGTTATCGCCAAGTTCGCCAATCTCGGCGGCTGTCTTGTACACAAAGCTGAGTTTGTTGCCGACTACTCGAACGGCGCTGGATGTGAACAACCGATTGTGGGTGCGTTCTTCGAGCGCGTGGGTAACGCTGGGTGAGTCGAGATCAAGACCGTGGTTGCTAACGAGTAGGTGTAGCCCGGCAGAGTCTCGTCCTCTAACCTCGAGGCGATCGAGCGCCGATAGCGCCTGTTGGACCGCAGTCATCGTCTCGACAGCCGAGAGGGCGGCATCTGGGCCAGCCAATGCTTCAACCTCAGTAGCGGTGCGCATCCGGTCGCGCGCTATTGCCCAAGCGGCGTCCTTGACACGAATGAACTGCGCATTGATGGCCTCTAGATCTGCATCGAATCCGCCTTCGTCAAGCCGAATTTCCATTCGCTCGATGTGGTCCGATACGGCGGTCGCATTGCTAGCGACCGAGGTGACCAAAGCCGGATTATCGATTAGTGCCTGCACCCCGGGAACACCACGCAACAAGTCATTGGCGGTGTTGAGATGGTCGGCAACGCGTCCAAGTCGGCCTGCCATGTCGTTCTCGGCCGATTCCTGAAGCCCGACTAAGGCTGCATCGAGAGGCGCCATTACGTCTTCGGGTTCAGGAGCCACCCGTGCTGATCTACGTTGAACGACCGCAATTATTCCGCACATGTATGAATAGCCAAGCTTTCTTCGACCGCTAAGGGTCGTTCCATCGGTTGCCGCCGCACAAAGGGTAGAGCTTTCAAACGCATTTACTACACAGAGTGGTCAATCAGTTCGAAATGGTGACCCAGTGTCGTGACAGTTGTCTACCTCAGAGCTTTGACCGCTTCGACCAACATAGTGGCGGCCGCGGCGGCTCGTTCGGCGGTGTCTGCCTCGACCATCACCCGAATCAGGGGCTCGGTGCCCGACGGGCGGATTAGGACTCGCCCATCGTCACCAAGTTCAGCCTCAGCATTAGCAATCGCTGGCGCAAGCTTCACATCGAGATCAGAAACTCTGCCGACTACCTGCACATTCTCGAGAATCTGAGGAAATCTGACCATCGACGATGCAGCAATGTCATCAAAGGATCGACCCGACCGAAGCACAAGATCGGTCACCTGTAAAGCGCTCAACAACCCATCACCTGTGGTTGCCACTTCGCGAAAGATCACATGGCCCGACTGTTCACCGCCGAGTGAGTATCCGCCCTCGTCGAGCGCCTCAAGGACATATCGATCACCCACCTTGGTGTCGACGACCGCGATGTCAACAGCGGCCATGGCACGGCGAAATCCGAGATTGGACATAACCGTGACGACCACTGTGTCGCCAGCTAGTCGACCCCTCGATGACAGATCTACAGCACACATCGCAAGGATTTGGTCGCCATCGACGATTGAACCGAGGTTGTCGACAGCAAGCATCCGGTCGGCATCGCCATCGAACGCAAAACCAAAGTCGGCAGCGTGCTCGGAAACGGCAGCTTGGAGTCCTTCGAGATGGGTCGACCCGCAACCGTCGTTGATGTTTCGGCCGTCGGGCTCTGTGGCCACGGCTACAACATCGGCACCGAGCTCTTCAAATACGGCAGGGGCGATTTGGGCTGCCGATCCGTTGGCGCAATCGAGAACCACAGTGGTGCCTGCGAACTTTCGCCCGTCGACCGAAGCGATCACCGCATCGACATAGCGAGACACATCGTCGGTTGCATTCGTCGCAACCACACCAGCGCTAGGCTCGGTCACCTCGCCGAGCAGAACGTCGAGTTCGATCTGGATCTGGTCCTGGACCTCGTCGCTCAGCTTGAGGCCACCCTCGGCAAATAATTTGACACCGTTGTCCGAAAAACGGTTGTGCGAAGCCGAGATCATGGCGCCCGCCACATCGTCGGCGCTGGACAGCCAAGCTACAGCCGGCGTTGGCACCACTGCGAGCAGTCCAATACTTGCACCCCCGCTGGCTAGACCCTTTGCGAGTGCTCGCTCGAAATCGGGACCCGACTCACGTGTGTCTCGCCCGATGAGGTAGTGGTCTCCGCCAATCACTCGCGCGGCAGCAACGCCGAGTGCGTATACAAAGTCGACGGTGAGCTGGGTATAGGCCTCACCGCGAACGCCGTCGGTTCCAAAACGCAGGCTCATCGCTGCACCAGTCGGCGGGCAGCCGTTGCTTCTTAGGTCCGAGCTAGCGCTTGGAGTACTGAGGTGCCTTGCGGGCCTTCTTCAGGCCGTACTTCTTGCTTTCCTTCTTGCGCGGATCGCGGGTTAGAAAGCCAGCCTTCTTCAGAGTGTCGCGCTTCTCGCCGTCGAGCTCTACCAGAGCGCGAGCGATTCCGAGACGCAATGCGCCAGCTTGGCCGGTTGCGCCACCGCCGTGCACCGTGACGTCGACATCGTATGCGTCTTCGGTCTCGGTGACCTTGAACGGTTCGAGGGCATGCATGCGGTGGGTGGCATTCGGGAAGAAGTTCTCGATCTCGCGACCGTTGATGGTGACCTTGCCCTTTCCCGAACGAAGGCGGACACGGGCTACTGCACGCTTGCGGCGGCCGGTGGTCTGGGTGAGAGGCGTGCTCATGTAGTTGTTCCTCGGTCTTAAGACGTAACTGTCAGATGTTGCGAGCGCGAGCGTGCTCGAACACGACCGGCTGCGGTTTCTGGGACTCGTGCGGATGGGTAGGCCCGGCGTAGACCTTTAGTTTGTTGATCTGGCTGTTGCCGAGGCGGGTCTTGGGAATCATGCCCTTAACCGTCTTGCGGATGGCTTCGGTGGGCTTATCGGCCAAAAGGTTGGCGTAGGTGCGCGACTTGATTCCGCCCGGATAACCGGAGTGCCGATAGACCATCTTCTTTTCGGCCTTGCCAGCGGTCAGTACAACCTTGTCGGCGTTGATGATGATTACGTGATCGCCGGTGTCGATGTGCGGCGTGAAGGTCGGCTTGTGCTTGCCTCGCAGCAGGCTCGCAACCTCGGTTGCCATACGCCCAAGGACCATGCCCTCGGCGTCGACGATGTGCCATGCGCGTTCAATCTCAGATGCTTTTGGTGTGTACGTGGACACGGCAACTCTCGCAGTCAGGGGATGAGTGCAGTCGAACCACAGAGAGCGGTTCAGACCAAGCGTCTACGATATTGGCGAAAACCCACAATCGCAAAGACGCGCGCCAAGAGTTACACCAAGAATTTGGGCACACGGGCCACGAATTGGGTTCGTTTGGCTCATGAGACGGGGCTAGCGACAGTGCCAACGTGGTGCAGCCCTCCAATCATTTGGCTTGTGGTTACAGATTCCCCCACTGAAAGTCAGCCCCAGTGACCTTCCTTCAGGTGCGATTCGCTATCGCATTCTCTCTTGTCGTTGCCCTTGTCGCCGCTCAGGCTGGCTTCGTTGCAGTACCAGCCACAGCCGCCGAGCTCGAGATACCACACAACTCGCTCGTCCCAGAGGTTCCCCGCGTAGGACTTCCCGAGATACTTGACGGCGATGTGTACGCCATCGAAGAGATCGATAACTGGATCGTGATTGGCGGCGACTTCACCCAGGTGCGCTTGGCCGACGGGACACCAATCGCTCAGCCCTACCTCGCCGCCTTCGACAAGGACACCGGCGAGTTCGTAGACAGTTTCTCTCCCCAACTCGACGGAGAGGTTCGGTCCATCGCTGCAGGTCTGGATCACGGCGAGATTTTCATTGGCGGAAAGTTCAACTTCGTCAACGGTAAGGCACGCCGCAAGTTGGCGAAGCTAAACGCAGATGGTTCTCCTACTACCGGTTGGATCGCCCACGCCAGCGCTGTGGTTACCGATATCGACATCACCGATACCGGCCGAATGTTTGTGGGTGGCGCGTTCAAGAAACTCGACGGCGCCGACGTCGAGGTGGTGGGCGAGATCGACCCGGCGACCGGCGACGTTGTCGACAGCTTCTCGTTCAGCTTCGAAGGCGAAGGTGGCTGGTTCTCAGGCGGACAGTCGACCCGTCACATCGAAGCTCTTCCGGGCGGAACCGAGTTATTGGTGGTTCACTCGGCCGAAACCATCGATGGACTACAGCGCATCGCGGCAGCGATCTTCGATATTTCAGCGCCCGCCGCTCCGTTTCTCACCGACTACTCCATCAGCAGCTTCTTTGACGGTGCTCCCTATGGCGCACTTCCCACCAACGCCGATCTAGCGCCGGACGGCACCTTCTTCGCCATCAGTACCAACATTGGTAACAGTCCGCCGTGGCATGACATGGTGCTCGCCTTTCCCACGGCAGGTGGTCCGAACACACAGCCGATCTGGACTCACGCCATGCGCGACTCGGTGTTTGCAATCGGCATCTCCAACAATGCCGTCTACGCCGGTGGCCACTTCTGCAAGATCGACGAAGGGCCCGGGGTTACTGTGACGCAGGGGCGCGACGACATCATCTGCTCGGGCGGGTTCAGCAACGACGGTGCCTGGCGGTGGCAATTAGCAGCTCTCGATCCTGGCGACGGAACTCCCTTTGATTGGGATCCCGGCACAAACGCTGGCCGCGGCGTGCAGGAACTGACCGTTACCGACCGTGGCTTGCTAATCGGTCACGACGGATCTGAAATCGGCAACCGCTCGGTAGGAAGAGCAGGCTTTATGGACCTCGGAGCAGCAAGTCTCGACAGTAATGCGCCGGTAGTGGCAATCGACACTCCAACCGCAGGTGAAATCGTTGGCAACCCGTTCGTTGTGGCCGGGACCACCTCGGACGACCGGCGCGTGCTGTCGGTGAAGGTTCGAGTCCAGAACAACATCACAAACGAGTGGGTCCAGGCCGACGGATCGCTGGGACCCGCGGTCTATGACTTCACCACTTCGCCCACAAGCTATCCAAACGAAACATCCGCGTGGAGCATGGAAATCTTTGCACCCGACGGGCAGTACCGAGTCGAGGCCCGCGCCATCGACTCCGCTGGGCTCGTCTCGGTAAAACCCCAGTTCAGCTTCAGCGTGGGAGTTCCCGCTGGGCCAACGTGCTCGGCGGAGCTAACAGCCGAAGGATCTGTCGATCTCATCTGGAGTGCAATTGACGGTGAGGACAAGTACTCCGTACGCCGCGACGGCACGTTCCTAGCCACCGTCACCGCAGGCGCGCTCACCTACACCGACACCACTGCAACCCCCGGCACCCACAGTTACCTGATTCGCTCCACCCAAAGCGGCACCACCACCAACGTCGACTGCGGAACCATCACGATCGCCGACGCTCCGGCCCCAACCTGCTCTCTGAGCCATGGCGTCGGAGACGATGTCCGCATCGATTGGGAAGCAATAGACGGCGAGGACAAGTACTCCGTACGCCGCGACGGCACGTTCCTAGCCAACGTCACCGCAGGCGCACTCAGCTACACCGACAGCGCCGCCGCCCCAGGTACCCATAGCTACGTCGTGCGATCCAAGCAGGCAGGGGTAACGAGCAATGTCGACTGCGGAACCATCACGATCGCCGACGCTCCCAGTCCAACCTGTATGTTGAGCGCTGTCCCCGGCGGTGTTGAAGTTGCCTGGTCGGCCATTGCCGACGAAGACGAGTATTCGGTGCGCCGCAACGGTACTTTTCTAGCCACCGTCAGCACGGGTGCACTCAGCTACAGCGACACGAGTGTCATGCCCGGATCCCACGAATACATCATCCGCAGCTTTCAACAAGGAACCCAAACCAACGTCGACTGCGGCACCATCACAATTCCCTAACGGTGTCAGACACGTCCCTAATCAGATCGTCTCTAATACCCGACCGCCCATAGAGTCAGGCCTTGAGGTGGTGCCACGTGAGCTGATTCTCGTCGGTCTTGAGACTCGAGCATGACCTTCACGTCGGCAACATTCATCCTCCCCAGCCCAACGTCGGCCATCGTTCCGACGATGCTACGAACCATCTGTTGACAAAACGCCGTGGCTTGAACCTCGAATACCAACATCTCGGAAGATTCGGCCTTCCACTCCGCACGAAGAAGGTTCCGGACTCTTGTCTTGATCTCGCCTGAAACGTTCTCCTGCTTGCGACAGAACGACGTGAAATCGTGCTCTCCAAGCAATGCGGTAACGGCACCCTGCATCGCTCGAAAATCGAGAGGCCGCGAAACCCGCCAAGTCGTATTTGTCAGAAAGGGATTAGGGATTGCAGTGTTGAGAATCCGGTACTGATATGTCCGTGACGTCGCATCAAACCGAGCACTGAACTCGGCTGGCATCGTGGTGACGTCGCGCAAGGCAAGGTGCGGTCGACACATCATGTTCATCGACTTCTGGAGTGCTTCGATATCGGTGCCCGCACGAACATCGCACGACACCACCTGTCCCCAGGCATGTACGCCTCGGTCGGTCCGCCCAGCGCACACCAACCTCACCTGATGGCCTAATACCTGTTCCATGTTCTTGCGGAGCACACCAGCGACGGTGGTGACGCCACGATTCTCGACAAAGCCAGAGAACGGCGTGCCATCGTAGGCCAAGATGAACTTGATCCGTTTTAGCGCAGCCGGAACCTCGGCAAAGGACGTCTCGGGGAACAGTTGGTTCATGATTGGACCGTCCGCCCAAATTCTTTTGTGTTCTGAGCACCGCTGCGGTGCACAGGACACAAAATTTCGGGGTTTAGACGAGTTCGATTCGTGCCATTGGGGCTTTGTCGCCGGGGCGGGGGCCGAGCTTTAGGATGCGGGTGTAGCCGCCTGGTCGCTCTGCGTAGCGGGGGCCGATCTCGTCGAACAGCTTCGACGCCATCTCGCGGTCGCCAAGAAACTTCACGACCTGGCGATGATTGTGAACATCGCCCTTCTTGGCCTTTGTGATTATTTTCTCGGCGATCGGGCGCATGGCCTTAGCCTTGGCCTCGGTTGTAACGATGCCTTCAGCCGCGATGAGCGACGCAACCAGGTTGGCCATCATCGATTTCTGATGCGCGGAGCTACCGCCGAAACGGCGCCCCTTGGTCGGGCGTGCGGGCATGGCTCAATCCCTCGTCCGCAGCGAAAGGCCGCGCTCATCGAGCTTTACGATTACCTCGTCGAGTGACTTCTGGCCAAAGTTAGTGATGGCGAGAAGGTCGTCTTCGGTCTTTTCGAGTAGCTCGCCAACACTGTTGACCTGTGCTCGCTTGAGGCAGTTACGAGGCCGTTCGGAGAGCTCTAGATCTTCGATTGGAAGCTCCAGATCGGGGGAGCCGGTGGCTACCTGGTTAATCTCGCCAAGCTCGAGGCCTTGAGGCTCATCGCTCATCTCTTCGACCAGTTGCACCAACGTACGCAACGTGGCACCGGCCGAAGCCAATGCCTCTTGGGGTGAGATCGATCCATCGGTTTGGATCTCGAGGGTAAGCAGATCGAAATTGGTCGACTGCTCGACTCTGGTGGGCTCAACGCTGACCGCCACCCGCCGAACCGGCGAGTAAATCGCGTCGATCGGGATGACACCAATGGTGGCGTTCTCGATCTGGCGTTGCGATGAAACATACCCACGGCCACGATCGACGGTGAGATCGATTGCCAGCCGACCCTTGGAGTTAAGGGTTGCGATCTTTAGATCGGGGTTGAGGATCTCGATGTCGGCATGCTCGCCAATGTCGCCTGCGGTGACTTCGGTGGGCCCGCGGGCGTCGAGCCGCAAGGTAACGGGCTCTTCACCGTGGCTGCGAACCACGATGTCCTTGAGCGCCAAGATGATGTCGGTGACGTCTTCGGTTACACCAGGGATGGTGTCGAACTCGTGCAGAGCATCGTCGAAACGCACCTGACTTATCGCGGCACCTGGCACCGACGACAGCAGTGTGCGGCGCAGTGAGTTGCCAATTGTGTAGCCAAAGCCGGGCTCGAGGGGGCCAACTGCAAATGACTGCAGATTGGCATCCTCTTCACCAACCGCTTCGACCGTCGGACGCTGAATTGTCAGCATGGTTTCTCCTCGGAGTTTCGAAGTCGATCCCCAAATGGGGGTGTTACTGGATAGAGATATTCAAGAGAGGTTGTGACGCGACAAAGCGCAAAGGCGCTTCGGGTCACTTGGAGTAAAGCTCTACGATGAGCTGTTCGCGCACCGGAACGTCGATGTGCTCACGCAGCGGAAGCTCACGGACGGTTGCCGAGAAGCCATTGTCGCCCATGTCGATCCACGGCGGGGCCTGGCGATCGAGGACGTCGATGTTCCACTGAATGGTTACGATATTGCGTGATTTCTCGCGCAACGTAATGATGTCGTCTTTGCGAACTCGATAACTGGGGATGTTCACCCGCTTACCATTAACCTCAATATGGCCGTGATTGGTCAATTGGCGGGCCTGAGGGCGGGTCGAGGCCCAGCCAGCGCGGTACACAACATTATCGAGCCGCAGCTCGAGGAACCTCAGCATCG
>CBERPN010000139.1:0-11036 GCA_965524675.1 uncultured bacterium | reverse complement strand
ATCGGAAGATCTCGAGGTAGCGCCGTGCCGCCTTCCAGCCATAGATGCGGGCGATCGAACCGCGGCCGAGTCCGAATGCTCGGTAGGCGTCGCGGTCGGGGTCGACAAGGATCGGAAATGGAAGCTCATGACTCGACTGGTAGGCGTCGAGGTTCGTCGGGTCGGTAAAGGTGACGAGAATTATCTGGGTATTGTCGCCAAGTTCGGTGAGGCGATCGCGCACGGCGACCGCATGGGCTGCGCAAGGCAGTCAATGTATGTGGCGGTGAAAGATCAACACGACGGCGGATCCGTGCTGATCTTCCAGCCGCCACGGTTTCCCGTCAGGATCGTGGAGCACGACCTTCGGGGCAGGATCCCCCAGGCGGGGCCGGGGGGAGGGCTGGCTCTTCATTGCGGTTCCTCGGGTTAGCTGTCGGCAGGTGCGAACACGCGCACTTCGATGGCGCCAACGTTACCGCCGGTTGAAGAGTCGACGTCGAAGCGAATCTGCTGGCCGCTGAACTCGATGGCGGTGAAGTTTGGATCTGCGGGGTTGCCAGCCGGGAATGGACCGAACACCTGGTCGCCGTCGACCGTCACCGTATACATCTCGGTGGTGGCTGTACCGTCGAGCATGCTGCGGGTGAGGAACTCCAGGCCTACTACATCTTGGGCGGACCCGAGATCGATGGTTATGAAGCCCTCATCGCCGTCACCGCTGGAAGCCCATTCGGTGGTGTTGTCACCGTCGAGTGCGTTCTCGGCTTCCCAGCCATCGCCGAATATCGAACTGGCCTCGACGAGGGTCGATTCGAGAGCCAGGTTGGTGCCGTGCACGATCATCTCTTCTTCAGCCATGGCATCGCCACCCTCGGCTTCGGGCAGCGTGAAGGTTCCGAGCTCTGACCGGTACTGATTGCCGTTGGCTGTCGAACCCTGCACCCGGAAGAAGTAGGTCTTTCCGGCCTCTGCACCTGGAAGCTTGACGTCGTGGGGGATGATGCCCGTTCCGTTCATAGCCAGGCTGTTGTTGAAGTTGCCCAGTTCCTCGGTTTCGCCCCAAACGATCGTGCAGATCATTGGCTCGGTGGTGCGCACGTGAAAGATGCCGCTACTGGGGTCGGCTGGGTCGCCCTCGAAGGTGAACTCGTTTTCCTGGACTAGAGCAAAATCGAGTAGTTCGCCTTCTACAGAATCAGCGGATTCAGCGGCGCTGCTGGAATCGCCGGAGGATCCGCATGCGGCTGCCAGTAGGCCGATGGCTAGTAGCAGGGCGATGAGCTTTCCATAGCGGGTTGGTGACACGAGCATTCTCCAGTGATGTGGGGCGTGCTCGGTATGACGCGCCTGACTACGCGCTGGTCACATCTTTTCTCACAGCTAGTCGACGCTGATCGGAGAGGCGATCACTTGAACGACCGCCCCGTCTCCGGAGTGGCCGGTTCCCTCGACGACCGGCCGTATCATTTCGACACCGTGGGTCACGCTCATGCCCGCCAGTTCGCTGCGCACCCCTTCGAGGGTCATGGTTAGTTCAGCTACCGGCGGCCCGCCAGTTCCCCGCCCGATTTGATCGGGCGTGTATGCCTCAAGAATGAAGTGGCCGTTCGGTCGAAGCGCTGTCGCAATCGCTGAATGGATGTGGTTTCGGATCGGTGGGGGAGTGTGGGCGAAGATCGACACGATCAGATCCCACTTCTGAGATCCGAAGTCGTACTCGGCGAGGTCTGCCACGACGGCCGTTAGTTCAACGCCTTGGTCATGAGCGAGTCGCTTGGCCTTGGCCATGCCGTTGGCCGACAGGTCTACCGATGTAACGCTGTGCCCAAGAGTGGCAAGAAACACGCCATTGCGGCCCTCGCCGTCGGCGAGGCATAACGCCGTGCCAACGGAGAGTCCTTCGACAGCACTTTTGAGGAAGTCGTTGGGTTCGGTCCCGTATACAAAGCCGGGGTCGTTCCCATATCTGGATTCCCACATCTGCGCTGGCGTCGAGTTCACTGGGTAACTGGAAGTCCTGCGCTGATCCATGTGCCGATGCCGCCATCGAGGTCGGCAACGTCGTCGAAGCCGAGGTCCTTCAAAATCGGTGTGGTCTGGCCGCTACGGTTGCCCGATCGGCAGTAGAGAAGGTAGGACTTGCTGGGATCGAGTTCGGCCAATTGGTCGGCGAAGTCATCGTCGTAGAAGTCGATCATGATCGCTCCCTCTAGGTGACCCTCGGCGAACTCTTCTGGAGTGCGAACGTCGAGCACGACGAGGTCAGCTGGGGGGTTGGTGAAGATGGTGTTGGCTTCGTCGGCGTTAACCAGACGGATCCCGGGCGCATCATCTGAACTTGGGCTTGTCGAGGGACTGGCTTCGGTCGCTGTTTCGGGAGCGGAACTACCCCCACAGCTTGCGAAAATGAGGGTTGCGATGGCGAGCAGGGCAGGAAAGAGTTTCTTCATGGTGTCGATTGTACGGTTATCCGGTTCATAATGGCGGTCGGGCGTAGAAAATGCTCTACTCGACGCGAGCCTGGAATAGTCCCCAGCGCTGTTCGCCCCGCTCGGCGCGCTCGATCTTGGCTAACCAGCCAATGCGTAGCTCTTCTTGGCTGGCCTCGGAGAGGCCCGAATTGGCCAGTTGATCGAGTTCGCGTTGGTGGATCTCGATGAACTGGTGGGTGATGTCGGTGGCCTGCACGCCAGCAAACCCTGCCTCGATCAACAACGAACCGATTACATCGACTCTGCGAAGGTCGTAACCAAACTCATCTAAGTATGCCTGGAACGTTTCGCTCGCCTTGTCGGGGCCACAGCAGTAATCGGTAAACAGCAGTTGACCGCCAGCATTTAGTGCCCGGTGCAGAGTCTCGAAGAGAGTCGCCTTGTCGTGGATGTGAAGAAAGACTTCGCGACTGTGGACGATGTCGAACGCGTGAGGCAGGTCGAGACTCAAAATGTCGCCATGAACAAGGCTGACCTGGTCGCTTAGTCCATAGCCATCGCAGCGTCGGATTGCCTCGTCGATCATGTTCTTCGACAGGTCCAAGCCGAATACCTGCGCCGAGTTCTGGGTTGCCATCATGAACGCCGCTCCGCCGAGCCCGCACCCTACGTCGAGTGCGGTACACCCGGGTGTCCAAGCCAAATTCGACAACATCTCGGCTGTGGTGGTCCGTCCTCCCGGACTCACAAAGTCGCGGCCATAGATGGCCTCGTACGAGGCCAAGCCTGCAACTGTGTATTGATGATCGTCGAGCGGCGGTCCGTCGGTGTTGTCCATGGCGTTTGACCTTACGCCTAGTCGACGCCTTCGCCAGATCCGAGACGGTTGGTGTCGGCGAGAATGAACAGATAGATGAGCGGTGGCACGACTAACACGGCTGCAAGACCACTCGCGATCAACAGACCTGTCATTGTTGCGGCTGCGCCAGCACCGTCCTCGATAGTCGTCTGATCGACTAGAATCCATGGGTATTGGGCAACTCCCCAACCAATGACGATGGCGGCCACGGCCACCGCCGAGGATCCTCTTGCCAATCGCAGCTTGCGCCTGGCCAACAACCACACCGTCGTCGCGCCGGCGATGGCCGACAACAACACCAGTGGCGCGGCTCGCCCCACCAACCCGTCCGACAGTGTGGGCGCATCGCTGCGAAGCGGAATGATCCCCACCAGGGCAACTATCCCTGTAACTGCCCCGACTGCGAGCGACTTGATTCTCAGCGACTCTGCCAAGGACTCGTCGCCGATTCTTTGGGCCTCGGCACTCAGAAACACCCCGGCGAGGAAGGTGCAGGTGAGAACCGCAAGGCTGCCACCTAGAAACGAGGTCGGCGATAGCCATGCAGTCGATGAATCGTCGCCGGTGCCAACCCGTCCCGACGCGATCGCGCCGGTGATCATGCCAAGAAAGAACGGTGTCATTAGCGACGACAGGGCGAAGGTAACGCCCGCGGCGCGGGCCCACCGCAGTGTCGGGGCGTACTTTCTGAAAGCAAAACCTGCGCCGCGAAGAACAATACCCAGCCCGACTAGCCAGAACGGAACCGCGAGCGTGCGCATCAAGGTCGCGAACGGAACCGGAAAGCCTGTCCACAAGAAGACCAAGACAAAGATCAGCCAGACATGGTTCGCCTCCCAGACGGGGCCGATCGCATGATCGATCAGGCGTCGGGTCGAGGCTCCGCGGCGGGCGTCGCCAGCGAGCAGGTCCCAGGCACCGCTTCCAAAATCGGCACCGCCAAGCACTGCATAGAGAACAACGGCGGCGAACATTACTCCGGCGACGAGATCGGCCGTACTCATGTCGGGATCGGGTCCGTTTCAACCCGATCATGGGCGGTTGGGCCGTAGGGCGATTCGAGGTCTTGCTCTCCCGCCGCCCACCGTCGCGACATCGATCGCAGTACCCCAACGCCAGCAATACCAAGCCCGCCATAGACCACGATGAGCACGATTAGTGTCACCCAGATATAGCCGGCGTCGGTAACCGCATCTTCGGTTCGGAGTAGTCCGTGAACAATCCAGGGCTGGCGACCGACCTCGGTGGTTATCCAGCCGGTTTCCATCGCAAGGACGGCCGCTGGGCCAGCGAGTACGAGCGCCCGAAGAAACCAGCGATTCTCCCAACACTTTTCGCGATGGCGTCGCCAACGGATCGCCGCCCACAGAACGAGGATGACGAGTGCGGAGCCGACGGCGACCATCGTCTGGAACGCAAATCGCACGATGTTGACCGGCGGCCGCTCGTCTTCGGGGACCGCGTCGAGCCCGATTACCTCAGCACCGAAGCTGTTCTGGGCAAGAAACGACGTAATGCCGTCGATCGGGATTTCGATTCCTCCCACGAGTTCGTCATTTTGATAGATGCCTCCGAGCACAAACCGGACCGAGTCCTCGGTGCTTGCAAGCCCCTCGATCGCCGCCAACTTAATCGGTTGATCATCAGCGATCCGTTGTCCTGCAAAGTGTCCGACCAGGGGCTGGATTGGGGTTGCCACCGCCGCGAAGAGCAAAGGTACGGCTACTCCCAGTTGATGGATCCGGTCGGTACGGCCGCGCAGTAAACCCATCGCGTATACGGCTGCGACCCCGAATCCGGTGACCATGTAGGCCGCTAGAAACATATGGAGAAACTGCAACGCAACAGCTCCGTTAAAGATCGCTCGCAGTGGATCGACGTTCACCACCTCTCCGCCAACGATGTCGAACCCGGTCGGGGCGTTCATCCATGAGTTAACCGAGAGAATAAAGAACGATCCGGCAATGCCCGAAACGATCATGGGAATCAGCATCAAGGAGTGCACTCGCCCAGGAATCCGTCCCCAGCCATACACATAGATTCCTAAGAAAATCGCTTCGGTGAAAAAGGAGATGCCTTCGAGCGCAAAGGCCAGCCCGACCACGTCGCCGAACTGTTCCATTAGCCCTGGCCAAAGCAAACCCATTTCGAAGGAGAGGATCGTTCCCGAGACTGCCCCAATGGCGAACAGCACTCCAGCGACTTTGGACCATCGCTTGGCTAGTTCGAGTGCCGCATCGTCGCCGCGTAGGCCCCTGCGGTGCATCACAAAGATCATGGCGGGCAATGCCATACCGAAGCAGGCGAGAACTATGTGAGTTCCTAGCGAGAGCGCCATCTGGTTGCGCGCCGGAAGAAGTGCTTCTCCTGATGCAAAAAACAGCGTCGCCTTCATTGCGCTGTCGAACCTATGAAGCGCTGGCGGCTTCGATTAGCTCCTCGAACTGCTCGGTCGACAGCTCGCCTGAGGCACGGGCGACAACGTTTCCGTTTGAGTCGGTGGCTACCCAGTACGGAAATCCGGAGAGTCCGAGACCGGTAGACAATGTTCCGGCCTCATCGTCGAGAATCACAAGGGCAGGCCATTCCTCACGGACGAACCAATCGGATGGCGGGTAGTTTCCAGCCCCGGGATCAACTCCGGCCGACACCGCTACAACTTCTACTCCGTCGGGAAGTTCGTTCGTCTCAAGCCATTGGGCCGTGCGGGGGAGTTCTCGCTGGCAGTGAGGACACCAGTGAGCGAAGAACCCGAAGACTCGAGCGGTGCCGTCGTTCTCGATTCGAATCCGATCGCCCTGCAGGGTCTGGGCAGAGATAGCGGGAACCGGCTGTCCAATTGCAGGGTCGGGGTTAGACAGTGGAGGGATTGGTGTGCCGAACACTTCGGCAAATGCGGTCTCTCCCGCTACCGACCCTGACGATGAGTTTGACCCGCCGCCCGCCAAGATGACTGCTGCGACAGCGGCGACCGCGACGAGTCCAACAATCCAGAACACTGGCGACTGCCAAATAGTTCGGTTTGTCGCGTTGGGTGTCGCTGTGACCGCCTTGGTCTTGCGTTTTTTGGTATTCGGCTTGTTGCTCATGAGATCTCCTCGGGGGTCGTGAACAGAGTAATCATTGTGATGGCTAGAAGGACGGCGAAGCTGATTCCCGCCATTTGCGGAATTGTCATCCAGCCGAACGCTTCAACCCATCTTCCGGTACAGGGGTTGGCAACCTCGCAGAACGAGCCTTGGTCGGGAAAGAGTTGCAGCTGTATGTGATAGGCCGATATCCCAAGGCCGAGGATCGATAGCACGCCGGCATAACTCAGAATTGCACGGTCGCGTCGAAACGCAGCGATTGTCAAAATGATGGCCAAGGGGTACATGGCAATTCGCTGTGCCCAGCAGAGCTCGCACGGTACGTAGCCCGCCACCTCTGAGAAGTACAAACTGCCAGCTGTGGCTCCAACCGCGACGGCGGCGGATAGTGGTACTGCGACCTCTCGGATCGTGGCGCGCCCACTCGCTCGCACAGCCAAAGCTGCGATCCCGATGGCGCCGCCAAGTAGCAGCAAACCAAAGAAGGTGGCGACTAGTTCTGTCGACATAACCTTATTGTACGGACAAATCGATCCCCGCCAACATCGTTTCGAAAAAATTGCGTTTCGGGTGGCGGTCCGGGTGTCATCCGGTTCCATACTTTTGGGCCGAATAGGTATAATGTACGGATATCGTAATATCTGCTAGTGAGGAGTTCGGTGGCAATCGTTTCTTTAGATCGAAGTAGCCCCATGCCGCTATGGGCGCAACTAGATGCCGACCTGCGTCGACGGCTAGAAGCGGGCGAGTTCGACGAGGGGTTTCCGACCGATGCCGACTTGTCTGGCGACTATGAGGTCAGCCGTCACACCGTACGAGAGGCTGTCCGGCACCTCAACAAGACCGGCGTTCTAAAACGTGAGCGCGGCCGTGGAACGGTGGTGAACAAAGCTGAGTTCGAGCAATCGCTTGGAACCTTGTACAGCTTGTTCCAATCGATCGAGGCCACCGGCATCGCTCAGACAAGCGAGGTATTACGGCTTGAGATCGTCACCGACTCGGTTGCCGCAACCAACCTTGAGATCGATGAAAATATTGAATTAGTGCTTCTTGAGCGTCTGCGTTTCGCTGGCGACGTTGCACTCGCAGTGGATCGAGCATGGTTGCCGCACTCGATGGCCGCTCCTCTTTTGGAGGTCGACTGGACCCACACCGCCTTATACGACGAACTTCGTCGGGCCGGTGCCCCGGTGCCCAACCAAGGTTGGGAGCGCTTGACCCCAATCGTTCCATCACCGTCGGATCGGTCGCGTCTCGGCTTGCGCAAGAGCGATGCTGCCTTCTTTCTTGAGCGTCTTGGATGCCGTGACGGCCAGCCGGTCGAGTGGCGTACCACGACGATTCGCGGCGATCGCTACCGTTTTGTTACCGACTGGACCGCTGGTGGGCACAGCGAGCTCCGGCCTTCGGCAACCTAACCTCCCGAAATCGTGCTGAAAAACCAGGATTATTCGGGTTTTTGGCATGATTTCGATGGAAATCTAGATTGCCCGCTTGACCGGCACTGCGAAAGACCGTACATTCTTTGCGAGCATGTGTCGCTGGTCACTGCATTGGGGAGTGTGACCAGCTCATCTACCGAGGGGGAAATTTCTCATGTCTACAACCGTCCATCACAAGGTTGTCATCGTCGGAGGGGGATCAGCAGGCATTTCGGTTGCTGCTCGCCTCAACAAGAAAGCGGGCGACGTCGCAGTAATCGACCCGTCGGAGAAACATTACTACCAGCCGCTTTGGACCTTGGTTGGTGCTGGCGTTGTCAAGCGGGGTATCACCGAACGCAACGAGGCTTCGGTTATCCCGAAGGGAGTCACCTGGATCAAGGACGCCGCGACGAGCTTTGATCCCGACAACAATTCGCTTGAGACGGCCGGAGGAAAAACCATCGGCTACGACATTCTTATTGTTTGCCCGGGTATCCAGCTCGACTGGGGAAAGATTCCGGGTGTGAACGACACGCTCGGCGAAAACGGTGTTTCGTCGAACTACACATACGATCTTGCACCCAAGACTTGGGAGTTCATCCAGCAAACGAAATCCGGGAGTGCAGTGTTCACGATGCCGAGCGGGCCCATCAAGTGCGCTGGAGCACCCCAAAAGATCGCCTACTTGGCGTGTGATTTTTGGCGCGAGCAGGGCGTGCTCAACAACATCGACGTTCATCTTGTGCTTCCGACCCCACGGACCTTTGGCGTGACGGTCTTCGCCGATGCTCTCGACAAGGTTGTGTCCGATTACGGCATCAACCTTCACCGAAAATCCGAGCTCGAATCGGTCGATCCTGACGGTAAAAAGGCAACCTTTAAGTCGATGGATGAAGGCGGCGACGGCTTCGAACTCGACTACGACATGATGCACGTCGTTCCACACCAATCAGCGCCCGACTGGATCAAGTCGAGTCCGCTTTCGGCCGACACGCCTACCGGATATGTCGATGTCGACAAACACACCCACCAACACGTTAGGTACCCCAACATCTTCTCGTTGGGCGATGCTGGGTCGACGCCTAACTCTAAGACCGGAGCCGCAATTCGTAAGCAGGCGCCGGTGGTCGCAGCCAACGTGTTGGCACAACTCGCGGGTCAGAGCCTTCCCAAGGAGTACCAGGGTTATGCATCTTGTCCGCTCACGACCTCGCGTAGCGCAATGCTTTTGGCCGAGTTCGACTACACGATGGAACCGACACCCTCGATTCCGTTCATCAACTTGCAGAAACCTCGCAAGGATATGTGGCATCTCAAGAAGACTGGGCTGCCATTTTTTTACTGGAACGGAATGCTCAAGGGCAAGGCGTAACGCTCAGGTGCTTCCCTCAAGAACTTGTTTTGGCGCGCCCCATCTCAAACCGGAGTGTTCTGAATGACGCGACTAGGGTTCCTGCTCGATTCCGATAGCTGTATTGGCTGTCATGCCTGCACGGTCGCGTGCAAGAGCGAGCACGATGTGCCGCTCGGCGTAAACCGGACGTGGGTTAAGTACATCGAGACCGGAACTTTCCCCGACGTAGCCCGGAAGTTCTCGGTGATGCGCTGCAACCAGTGTGAAGACGCGCCGTGCATGACTATTTGCCCTACCAGCGCGCTCTTTCGAGCCGACAATGGGGTGGTCGATTTCCAAGACGACAACTGCATTGGTTGCAAGTCATGCATGAACGCATGCCCATACGACGCGCTCTATATCAACCCCGAGACCAATACCGCGCACAAATGCAATATGTGCAACCACCGCCTTGAGGTGGGCCTCGAACCGTCGTGTCAGATCGTCTGTCCGACCGAGGCGATAAAGATTGGCGATCTAGACGATCCGACGTCGGAGATAAGCCGGATCATCGCCCGCGACGATGTCGCAGTGCGCTCTCCCGAGCAGAACACCAAACCGAAGGTGTTCTACCGCGGCGCCGATCAGGCATCGCTCGACCCCACTCGCACAGCGATCGCTAACGACGGCATGATCTGGGCCGACACACTTCGGTCGAAATCGGGCAAGAGTCACCCGACGGTTCCGGTACATTTGGGCAACAAGCCAGCGGACGAGGACGGGGTTCAAGCGCGTACGGCGTATACCACCTCGCATCAAATGACCTGGAAAGAAAAGGTCTCCGGATACCTCGTCACCAAAGCGGTAGCGGCGGGCGTGATGCTGGTGGCCGCCCTGCTGGTGCTGCTTGGCCATGCCGATAGCCGGGCAGCAGTTGGTGTCATCCCTCCGATGATCGCCGGGGCTTTCCTCGGACTTACGGGGGTTCTGTTGGTTACAGACCTAAAGCAACCGACGCGGTTTCACTATCTCATCACCAAGGGAAACTGGTCGTCTTGGCTTGTGAAGGGGGCCTACATTTTGATGGCGTTCACCATCGTCTGTGCGCTCTGGTGGATTGGAGGCCTAGTCGAATCGGAGTCTCTGCTGAAAGTGCTCGCCGTTCCCGCGGTGCTAGGGGCTGCAGGAACCGCTGGCTATACGGCGTTTTTGTTCGGCCAGTGCGAAGGGCGAGACCTCTGGCAGACGCCGCTACTACTGCCGGTGCTACTGGCCCAGGCAGTCACCGCTGGCGGTGCTGCCTACGTCATTCTCGACCTCTTCATCGAAGTCCCCGAGACCGGTGCCATCCGCTGGGTTCTGTTGGGAGGAGTTACTGCCACCGCCGCACTAATCGCCGTCGAGTTGACCTCGAAGGGAAGTCGCCATGTCGAGTTGGCCATTGAGTCGATGACCAAGGGAACCTACGCCAAGCAGTTCTGGTGGGGTGGAGTCCTCTTGGGACTCGTGGTACCAGCGGTTCTTATCATTCTCTCGTTGGCCCTCGATGTCGACGGCCCGATTCTGGCTGCCCTCGCGGGTGCCGCCGCCCTCGTTGGCATGTTTGCCTACGAAGACTCATTTGTCCGCGCCGGCCAGTCCGTGCCCCTCTCCTAAGTAGGAACCTGTGACCGACCTATCCAAATACCCCCCTTTTGAGCAGTGGCACGACTGGACAGAGCTCGATGCCAAGGCATGGCCCGATAAGGTCGAGCGGAAGTACACGCTGGTTCCGACGTCTTGCTTCAACTGCGAGGCAGGCTGCGGCTTGGTCGCCTACTTCGACCAGGAAACCGACGAGATCGTAAAGATCGAAGGCAACCCAGAACACCCCGGAAGTCGCGGTCGCAACTGCGCGAAGGGGCCGGCCACGCTCAA